>NZ_JBVJKQ010000006.1:0-438356 GCF_055585205.1 Streptosporangium sp. NPDC053982 | reverse complement strand
GTTGACGCGAAGGACCGCTCATACCCCGTTAGATATCCCGGCCGCCACCGACGACACAGACCGTGAATCCTCATGTGCGAAGAACAGGGCTAGAGGAGCGGACCGCCGGGGACCGCCGCCGTGGCGGGGACGGGTCCGGCGGGAACCCTCGGAACGGCGGGGCCCGGTTCGCCGGAGACCGCCGGGCCGGCGGGGACGGTCGCCGCGCCGGGTTGCGGTCCGCGGCCGGTCAGCCATTCGATGACCCCGCGGTGGCCGCGGCGGGCTTCCTCGAAGTGCCGCCACCGCCAGTAGCGGGGCTGGTCGCGCACCCCGGTGACCCACGTGCTGTAGGACACCGGGGCGGGCGTCCCGTCCCGGCCGACGGGCGAGGCCACGCCGTAGGTGCGGATCACGACGCGCCCGCCCGGTGCGAACAGCACGTCGTCGGCCACGGGATACAAGGTCATCTGGTCGAGCACGGTCGAAGCCCCCTATCAGCTGTGGGCCCCACTCTCGCCCCCCGGGCCGCGTCCCCGGTTACGCCTCCGGCGCGGCCGGGTTAACCAGATGAGCCGGGTGTAAAAACACTGTTACACGGTGAGGCTGTCGAACTCCCCGTCCTTCACCCCGAGTACCAGGGCGCGGATCTCGTCGCGTGTGTAGATCAGGGCCGGGCCGTCGGGGAAACGCGAGTTGCGGACGGCGATGCTGCCGTCCGACAGCTCGGCCAGCTCGACGCAGTTGCCCGTCGAGTTGCTGTAGCGGCTCTTGCGCCACCTGGCTCCCGCCAGATCGGTGGCGGGCATGCCGTTGTAGGTCTTCTCCATTTAGATCTCTCCGAGAAGGTCGCCGAGGATCTCGGCGGTGCCCCCGGGCGTGGTGCTTTCCACGCACAGCTGCTCCATGGCCGTGAGGTAGGGGTCGACGTCCTCACGCTTGTCCAGGTAGAGGGCACCCCAGAGCTGCTCGACGTAAACGACGTCCGACAGGTCGGACTCGGGAAACCGTAAGATGCTGAACGCGCCCCCCTCGGCCGCGTGCATGCCGAATCTGAAGGGCATCACCTGGAGGGTGATGTTGGGCAGCGCGGCCACCTCCAGCAGGTGCTGGACCTGCTCGCGCATGATCTCCTTGCCCCCGATGGGCCGGCGCAGAGCCGCCTCGTCGATGACCGCCCACAGACGCGGGCCGTCCTTGCGGGTGAAGCGCTCCTGCCGCTGCATGCGCATGTGCACACGACGCTCGATCTCCGCCTCCGGCGCGTCCGGGTAGCCGAGCCGGATCACGGTGCGCGCGTAGTCGGACGTCTGGAGCAGGCCGGGCACGAACTGCACCTCGTAGGTGCGGATCACCCTCGCCGCCTCCTCCAGCCCCACGTAGGTGGTGAACCAGTTCGGCAGCAGGTCGCCGTACTTGTGCCACCATCCGGGGGTGTTCGCCTCGCGGACCATCTCCAGCAGGCCGCGCCGTTCCGCGTCGTCGAGCACGCCGTACAGGGTGAGCAGGTCCTCCACGTCCCGGGTCTTGAAACCGACACGGCCGAGTTCCATCCGGCTGATCTTGGACTCCGAGGCGCGGATGTGGAATCCGGCGGCCTCGCGGGTGAGCCCCTTCTCCTCACGCAGGCGGCGCAGGCTGGCGCCGAGCATGATGCGCCGAACGGTGGAACCGGTACCGGGCGGGTCCATGGCCACGTGGTGCTCCTCGCTCGCTTTCCTGATCGACAGTTTGTCACTTCGCGGCCCGTGACTTCCTTGGCCGCGGAAAATCCCCTTTCCGCGTTGGTCGACCGACTTACGGGTAACCGTAGCGCTTGCACACGTCCAATGCACGTGCATTCGCTCTTGCACCTGCACAGGAGTTTGCATCATGATGATCCGTGTGCAGTCCGCCCGAACCGCTCCCCCCAGAACGTCGTGGACGGCGCTCGACTGGTGGCCGCCCGTGGGCTGGTGGCCCGAAGCCGCGCGCGACCTCCTGTCCGGCTCCCCGGCTCCGGCCAGCGCCACCTTTGTGCTTCCCCCGAGCGCGGAATCGGTCCACTCGGCGCGCAGCTTCGCCACCGGCACCCTGACCGGCTGGAACCTCGGCGACCTGAGCGAGAGCATGGAACTGGTCGTCTCGGAACTGGCGACCAACGCCTTCCGGCACGGCCTGCGGCTGGCCGAGACGCGCGCCAGGGAGCCCATCAGACTCTCCCTGCTGCGCAGGAACGGCCTCGTGGTCTGCGCGCTCAACGACCCCGGCGCCGGTTTCCCCTCGCTCCGCGATCCCTCCCCGCTGGACGTCGGCGGCCTCGGACTGCACATCGTCGACTCGCTCAGCCTCCGCTGGGGCTGGGCGCCGCTGGCCCCCTACGGCAAGATCGTCTGGGCCGTCCTCGGCTAGGTCCCCGTTTCCGTTGACCGCCCGCCGCGCCGCCCGGCCGGAGATCCACGGAGCGGAACCGGAACGGCCCGTCCCCGAAGCCCGCACACCCCGCACACCCCACAGACCTTCCTGGAAGGCGCCGCCTCTTCCCCTCATCTGGCGCCGGCCCGGTTCCGGGGCCGCCATCCGACTCCCCATCGGGCGGCCCCGGGACCCGGCCAGAGAACAGATGGTCACCGGCGGGGAACTCATTGCATTCTGCGCGGTGCATGCCTCCCGGGATGCCCTCTGCATTACCGTGGATGCCTATGGCTCACGGAGAGTCCCCGCGCGAGATTCCTGAGAGAGCTGCGAGATGGACGATGACCTGCTCGGCTGGCTGAAGACCCTCGACGAAGACCGGCTCACCCGGCTGCTGGCCAACCGGCCGGACGCCATCGCCCCGCCGTGGCCCCGCCGCCTGGACACCCTCGCCCAGCGACTGGGCAGCGGCTTCGCGGTGATCGGGGTCATGCGGGGCCTTCCGCTGCCCGCCGTCGAGGTGGCGCAGGCGTCACTCGCCCTCGGCGGCCGGGTCGGGCTGGAGGAGCTGGCCCGGTTCATGGGCGCGCCCGAGGCCGAGGTGGCCCCCTGGATCGATCGGCTCTTCGACCACGCCCTGGCCTGGCCCGACGCCGAGGGGCGCATCCGCGTCGCCGAGGGGGTGGCGCGGTGGTGGACCGCCCCCTGCGGGCTCGGCGAGCCGCTCACCCACTACCTGGACTCCTGGACGGTCAGCGCCGACGCGCTGCGGGCCCTGGCCAGGACGCTCGGCCTGCCGCAGGGCCCCAAGCGCCGCACCGTCACCCGGATCATCGAGATGCTGTCCGACCCCGGCCGGGTCACGTCCATGGCCGGGCGGGCGCCGGAGGGCACCCGGGCGCTGCTGGAGGAGTTCGCCTGGGACGGCCCGGTCCGCGACGTCGACGGCGGGCGGTTCGTCACGCCGGGCACTCCGGAGAAATGGGCCGGCGACCACGGGCTGCTCTTCCGGCCGAGCTGGAACGTCGCCGAGATGCCCCGGGAGGTGGCGCTCGCCGTGCGGGGGCCCGGCTACCACCCGCCCTTCACCCCCGTCCCGCCCGACCTCGCGGGTGTCCCGGTCGATCCCGAGACGGTCGACCACCTGATGACGCTCGCCGCCCCGCACGTGGTGGAGCGCTGCTCGGCGATGCTGGAGAACACCGCCAAGGTCCCGCTGCCGCTGCTGAAGGCCGGCGGGATCGGCGTGCGCGAGGTCAGGCGGCTGGCCAGGGACACCGGCTGCGACGAGGACGAGACCCGGCTGCTGCTGGAGGTCTGCGCGGTGGCCCGGCTGCTGTCCTGGGACGAGCCGGCCGGCGGCCTGGTGCCGACCGAGAAGTTCGACCGCTGGCGGCTGGACGACTCCGCCGCCCGGCTGCGGGTGCTGCTGTCGGCGTGGTGGCGCATGGAGCGCTCGTCGCTGCGCCGGGTGGACGGCAGGTACGGCACCGTGCTCGGCGACGACCTCGCCGGGGCCTCGGTCGCCCGTGCCCGGCGCGCCGTCCTCGGCGTGCTGGCCCGGCTGCCGGCGAGCACCGCGTGCACCGACATGGACGGGCTCGTCAGGGCGGCCCACTGGCACGCCCCGCTGCTCGACCTGCCGCTGCTCGCCGAGTGCGCCCCGGCCGTGCTGGAGGAGGCGCGGATGCTCGGGCTGGTCGCCTGCGACGCCGTCACCGACCTCGGCCGCGCTCTGGCCTCCCTGGACTCCGTCGCCGGGGACGAGAACGACGACTGCGCGCCGGCGGTGGAGCACGACCCGATGCTGGTGGAGTGCTCCGTCCGGGCGCTGGCCAGTGTGCGCCGCAGCGCGCTGTTCGGCGCCGACCTCACCGCCGTGGTGACCGGCCCGCCCTCCGCCGAACTGGCCGAGCTGCTGGACCGCGCCGCCGACCGCGAGTCGCGCGGCACCGCGTCGGTGTGGCGGTTCACCCCGGCGAGCGTGCGCCGGGCGATGGACGCCGGGCACACCGCCGACGAGCTGCTGGCCGACCTGGCCGGGGTGGGCTCGGTGCCGCAGCCCCTCGACTACCTCGTGCGCGACGTGGCCAGGCGGCACGGCGAGGTCACCGTCACCACGGTCGCCTGCATCGTGCAGGCGTCCGACCCCGGACTGCTGGCCGAGATCGCCGGGCACCGGAGGCTGTCCCGGCTGGGCCTCCGGCTGCTCGCGCCCACCGTGCTGGCGAGCGGGCAATCGGCCGACCGGACCCTCGCCGCACTCCGGGAGAGCGGCTACGCGCCGGTCCCCGTCGAGGACACCGGGGAGATCACCATCCGCCGCGCCCGCATCGACGAGCCGCAGAACGGGCGGCTGATCCTGCTGCCCGGTGGCCGGGTCGCCGAACTGGAGCAGCCGCACCCGCTGGTCGAGCCGCCGCCGGACCCCGGCGAGCACGCCCGGCGGCTGCTGTCCGCCGAGAACCACGTCGCCCAGGCCGGCGGCCGGACGTGGGCGGTCATCGGCCGGATGGCCTCCCGGCTGCCGACGGCCCAGCAGTCGCTGCTCGGCTTCGTGGTGGACCGCGGCGTCCGGGCCGCGATCACGCTCGCCGACGGCCTGACCGCCACCATCAGCCACGGGGAGCTGCGCAGCGGCGTGCTCGACGCGTGGTGCGAGGAGGCCGGCGACTACCTGGAGTTCCCGCTGGCCGACATCATCGAGGTCCGCGGCGCCTACGCCTGATCCCGCCTGCGGCAACAGCGAGGCGGTGGCCCGGCGGCTGACCGGCCTCGGCTACGGCAACGTCCGCAAGTACCGCGAGGGCATCCAGGACCGGGTCGAGGCGGGGCCGCCCGTCGAGTCGGGCGTCGCCGTCCGCTGACGACGGTCAGCCGCGCACCCCGCAGCGACGCACCGCCAGCAGGGCCAGCACCCGGGTGACGTCGCGCAGCTCGCGCAGGCCGACCAGCTCGCGCGGGGCGTGGGCGAGGCGGACGTCCCCGGGGCCGTAGTGCAGGGTCGGCACCCCGCCCGCGGCGTAGAGGCGCAGGTCGCTGCCGTACGGCGCCGCCGTCTCGGCCGGCCGGGCCCCGGTGACGTCGGCCACCGCCGCCGCGACCTGGGCCGGCAGCTCGTGCCCGGCGGGCATCCGGCCGCTCGCGAACCGCCCGCCGGGCCAGGTCACGACCGGCGGGTGCGCGCGCAGCCACGGGTCGTCGATCCCGGCGACCGCCTCCTCCAGGGCGCGGCGGGCCTCGGCCGGGTCCTCGTCCAGCCGCACGCCCATCCGGCCCTCGGCGACCAGCAGGTCGGGCACGCTGCTGGCCCAGTCGCCCGCGCGGACCGTGCCGACCTCGATCGGGTAGGGGAGCGGGTTGCCCGTGAAGATCGGATCGGGGTCGCGGTTGCGGCCGGCCTCCAGCCGCCGGAGCGCCACCAGGACGGGCCAGAACGCCTCCAGCGCGTTGACGCCCTCGTAGCGGGTCGCGCCGTGGGCGGCCCGGCCGGCGACCTCGACGCGGAACGTCAGCGCGCCCGCCGTGGCGGTGACGACGGCTCCGCCGGTCGGCTCGGTGATCACCGCCGCCTCGCCGCGGTGGCCGCGCGCCAGGGTGGCGAACGCGCCCAGGCCGCCGTCCTCCTCGCTCACGACGCAGTGCACGGCCAGCGGCCGGGCCAGCCGTACGCCCGAGCGGTGGACGGCGGCGGCGACCGCGAGGTTGGCCGCCAGGCCGGCCTTCATGTCGCAGGCGCCCCGGCCGTGCAGGACGTCACCGGTGATCCGGGCGCCGAAGGGGTCGCCGCCCTCCCACTTGGCCAGGTCGCCGGTGGGGACCACGTCCACGTGCCCCTGCAGGATCAGGGCGGGCTCGCCCTCGCCCCCGGTGACGGCCGCCACGCCGTAGCCCTCGGTGCGGGGGGCCTCGGTGCCGGGGAAGCCGGGGTCGGCGCGCAGGGCGTCCAGGTCGAGCTTCCAGACGTCGACGTCCATGCCCGCCTCGGCGAGCAGCCGCCCGCAGCGGTGCTGCAGCTCCGACTCGGCGTCGGTGCCGGTCACACTGGGCGTCCGCACCAGCTCGGCCAGCAGCCGGACCGTCTCCGCCTCGTCGATCGCAGCGAGCACCCTCGCTTCCTCGGAGGACACCCCGCCCGTCTCGCCCGCGCCCATGCCGTCAGCCCTCCATGGCGACCCGGCGAGCCAGCCCGAGGGGCAGGCCGCCGGACCCGGCGAGCGAGTCGTGGAAGGAACGCAGGTCACCGCGGCCCGCGGCGAGGTAGTCGGCGCGGATGCGGTCGATCTCCAGGGCGCCGGTGAGATACGACGGGGCCTGGGTGGGCCAGGCGCAGTAGCGGTTGACCTCCCCCTTGGCCGTGCCCGGGGTCAGCGAGGTCCGCTCCGTCATGAAGGTCTCGGCCTCCTCGACGGTCATCTCGCCGCAGTGCAGCGACACGTCCACGACGATGCGGGCCGCCCGGAAGAGACGGAACTCCAGGTGGGCGAGCTCCTGGGCGGGGGTGGTGAAGTATCCCTCCTCCCGCATGACCTTCTCCACGTACAGGGCCCACCCCTCGGTGAAGTACGGCGTGCGGAACAGCCTGCGGGCCCGGCGCGGGTTGCCCGCCATCCAGGACAGGTGCCAGTGGTGGCCCGGGTAGGCCTCGTGGACGGCGATGGAGGGCATCTGCGCCCTGGCATTGGTGCGCAGCCGCTGGCGCACCTGCTCGTCGGTGAACGAGTCGGGGGTGAACGGCACGAAGAAGTGCCCGAGCCGGGAGGCCGACAGCGGCGGGGGCATCATGTACGAGGCGACGGCGAGGATGGGCCGCTGGAACTCCGGCGACGGCACCACCCGGCACTCCTCGCCGTCGGCGAAGGTCACCAGGCCCCGCTCGCGCACGAACCTCCTGGCCCGCTCGGTCTCTGCCTCGTACTCGGCCCGCATGTCCTCGAGGGTCGGCGGGTGGTCATCCTGGAGGGCCGAGATGGCCGCGTGCCAGTCGCCGGAGCCGCCGGGCAGCCGCCGGGCGATCTCCCGCATCTCGGCGTCCAGCTCCTCGTACGCCTTCTGCCCCCGGCGCAGCAGCTCGTCGGCGCCGTAGCCGAGCATCTCCCGGTCGCGCAGCAGCGTGGAGTAGAGCTCCTCGCCCATCCGCCAGGTCCCGGTGGCCCGGAACCCCTCCAGGAAGGCGGCCAGCTCGTCGAAGGCCGCCGCCGCGGGCTCGGCCGCCGCCGCCAGCCCGGCCCGTAGCGCCTCGTCGGCGACCTGGCCGGGGATCGTCTCGGTGAGCAGGCGCCGGGCGGTCCGCGCCTGACCCAGGCCCCGCTCGATCAGCAGGGGGCTCGCCAGCTCCGGGTCGAGGTTGGCCCGGCAGGCGGCGAGGACGCCCGGCACCTCGGCGAGCCGGGCGACGGCGGCCTCGACCAGTTCGGCCTCGGGGGCCAGGCGGTGCATGAACGGGGTGAACATCGAGCTGAGGACGGGCCCCGTGTAGACCGACGGATCGCGCCGCCAGGCGGGCCAGGACTCCTGGGCCAGCCCGCCCCGCAACCCGGACATCACCAGCTCGCGGTCGATGCGCTCCTCGAAGCTCCCGCCGGGGACCGCCTGGAGGAGCTCCAGCCGGCGACGGGACTCGCGCTCGCGGGTGAGGATGCCTCCCTCGCTGAAGTCGCCGAGGGTCCTGTCATGGCCCTCGGCGCCCACGAGGGCGGCGAAGATGGGGTTGGCGTCGAGATACCAGTCGATGTAGTCGCCGACCGGGTCCGGGGAGAGCTCCGTCATGCTCCGTGAGCCTACTGCCGCGGACCGGCTCCGGGGTTCGACGGGCGCCGCCCCGCCCGTCCCATAAGCTTCATGCTGTGGGTGACCCGAAGTTCGAGATCCAGATGCTCCACGACCGCGTCATGGTGAGGGTGGAGCAGGAGTCGGAGGAGCGGCGCAGCACGGCGGGCATCGTCATCCCTGCGACGGTGAAGATGGCCAACCGGCTCGTCTGGGGCCAGGTCTGCGGCGCGGGCGCGAACGTCCGCGTGGTCAAGGTCGGGGACAAGGTCCTGTTCAATCCCGAGGACCAGTACGAGGTCGAGGTGCACGGCCAGGTCTACCTCGTCCTGCGCGAGCGCGACCTGCACGCCATCGCCACCCAGCAGACCGACAACGGCACCGGCCTGTACCTCTAGGCGCTTCCCGCCGCCCCCGAGGCGTTCTCCGCCGGTCCCGCTGACGCGTCCTCACCTCCGGCGCCGGCGGCGCTGACGGCTGCCCGCCCGCCTCGGCCGACCGTCCCGTCACGCGTCCGGCCGAACGCCGATACCCTCCGCACCCCTTTCCTCCTGGCACGTGCGCGAATCGGCAAGGAACCGGGCGCGTGACGTCAATGACGGCCTATGTCCGCCTCATTACTGTGATTTTCGGCCGCTGGCAACCCGGTCATAAGCCAGGCCGATTCGCCTCGGCCCACCGGTCCCGGCATCCGCCCGGACACGGTCACCCGCCGGAACGACCGGACACGGTCACCCGCCGGAACGAGAGGAGACGTCCCATGAGCATTCGCCGCGACGTCATCTGGGCCTGATCCCAGGATCCCTTGCCCCGCCGGACACGAGAGAGGCCGACACCCCGTGAGCATTCGCCGCGACGTCGTCTGGACCTGATCCCAGGATCCCTTCCCCGTCCGAAACGAGAGGAGGTGTCCCATGAGCATTCGCCGCGACGTCGTCTGGACCTGATCCCAGGATCCCTTCCCCGTCCGAAACGAGAGGAGGTGTCCCATGAGCATTCGCCGCGACGTCATCTGGAACTGATCCGCGCGTGATCGTCCAGGTGTCATGATCACAGCCGGTCACACCGCCGTCGGCGGCGTGGCCCGCCGTACGAGGGGCCGGCGGCGAACCCTCCCGTCGCCGGCCCCTCCACGCACCGGCGAGGAGAACGGTCAGGGGCGGGTGTAGCTGAGGTAGACCTTGGCCTTCCAGTCGGCGGCGGGGATGTCGGCCAGCACCCGGGTGCTCCTCCCGGTGAGGTCGGCGACGACCGCCCGGTAGGCGCCGCCGGACGGGACGACGGCGATGAGGTGCCTGTCGTCCCACCAGCCCAGCAGGGCCTGGGCGCGGATGTTCACCCTGGCCGACAGCCTTCCCGTGGCGCGGTCCCGGACGCAGACGGGCTCGGTGTAGGTCAGCGGGCACCAGGTCAGGAAGTCCTTCCCGGAGGGCGAGAAGGCGTCCTCTCCCCCGGCGGGCGCGCCCGTCCCGGCGAAGGTGCGCCGGAGACCGCCGTCGAGGCCGTAGAAGCGGGTGCCGCCCTGGTGCCCGGTCACCACCTCGGTTCCGCCGGGCCCCCAGCGGAACCTGGCGGCCCTGTCCGCCCCCTGCACGGTCACCGCCCGCGCGGTCTTCGCGGCGGCGTCGACGACCGCGAACCCGACGGTGTCCCAGCTCGTGCCGTTCTTCCGCTGGACGGTCAGCACCGCCTTGGCGCCGTCGCGCGACCAGTGGGCGAACTTGGCGATGAGCGGCCTGGCGACGGTCTGCACCTTCGAGCCGGTGTTCGCGGTGAGATCGGCGAGGAGCACCGAGTCGTGGTCGTTGACGTAGGTGGTGGGCACCGCGACGGCCCTGCGCCCCTTCGGGGCGACCGTGATCTCCTGGTAGCCGGTCTGCTTGGCGAACCGGCCGTCGCGGCGGAGGTAGGCGACGTTGCCGAGGGTGTAGGAGGTCACCTTGACCGGGTCGGCCGCCTTCTCGTGGACGGTCACGCCCGTCCCGGTCAGCTTGACGTCGACCACCACCGCCGCCGCGGCCGGCGCCGCGTGCGCGGCGGGCGCGAGGACGGCGGCCGGAGCCACGGCGGCGGCCAGGGCGGCGGCATGGCGGGCCGTACGGCGGACCGTTCCGCGGGCCGTACGGCGGGTCGTTCGGCGGAGACCAGCGATCATGGGCACGGCCGCAGCCTAAGCCGGATACACCTCATACTTCGTGATCTATAACGGATCGGTTGGCGTGACAAGGGTCGTCTCAGCGCTCCTCCCCGCCCCTGTCGGCATCTCCCTCGGTGTCTCTCAGTGCTCCTCCCCCACGAGCTCCCCGCACCGGGCGCACCCGGCGGCCGGCGCCGCGCGGTGCCGCCGCTCCTCGTAGAACCGGTGCCCGAGGGCCGCGACGACGAGGACGACGCCGAGCAGCACGAGCATCACCGGCCCGAACCTGTCGTGCCCGATCAATCCGATGACGAGATGGGCCATCCCCGCGGCGACGATGATCGCGCCGACGTTGGTCAGTTCTCTGTTGAGCGTCCACCGGGAGGCGGATCGTCTCCGTTCCGTCTCACTCATGTCCTCAAGGCTCGGCGGCGCCGATTACGGGCCGTGACCGAGCCTGTCACCGACATGTAAAAGATGGCGTGCCTCCGAGCACCGGGGTCCGGCGTCTCCCGGGCGCCGGAACCGGGACTCAGGGCAGGGACTCAGATCGGGGCTCAGGGCAGGATCGCGTCGACGTAGCCGCCGTCCACCCTGAGCGCGCCGCCGGTGGTCGCGGACGCCTGGGGCGAGCTGAGGTAGACGACCATGTTGGCGACCTCCTCGGGCTCGATGAGCCGCTGCAGGAGCGACTGCGGGCGGTGCAGGCGCATGAACTCGCGCTGCGCCTCCTCCCAGGGCAGGCTCCGGTCCACCAGTTCGTAGACGAAGTCCTCCACTCCCCCGGTGTGGGTCGGCCCGACGATCACGGAGTTCACGGTGACGCCGGTCCCGGCGGCGGCCTTGGCGAACCCACGGGACACGGCGAGCAGCGAGGTCTTCGACATGCCGTACTGGATCATCTCCGCCGGGATCGCGACGGCGGAGTCGCTGGCGATGTTCAGCACCCTCCCCCAGCCCCGCTCCATCATCCCGGGCAGGTAGCGGCGGGTCAGCCGTACGGCGCTGAGGACGTTCACGTCGAAGTAGGCGCGCCACTCGGCGTCGGTGATCTCCAGAGGCGGGCGGGAGCCGTAGATGCCGAGGTTGTTGACGAGGATGTCGGCGTCCGGGACCGCGTCGGCCAGCGCGGCCGCGCCCTCCTCGGTGGCGAGGTCCCCGACGACCGTGACGATCCCGGCGTCCGGCACCGTGCCGCGCAGCCGTCCGGCCGCGTCGTCCAGGGAGGAGGCGCCGCGTCCGGTGAGGACGACCCGCGCGCCGGACCGGGCGAGGCCGGTGGCGATGGCGTGGCCGATGCCCTGTGAGGAGCCGGTGACGATCGCGGTCCTGCCGGTGAGGTCGATGCGCACTCTGCCGCCTTCCCTTCGCTCTCGCTCCTCCGGGGCGGCGTCCCCGGACCTCCAGGGTGGCATCCGGCCGGAACGAGCCCTGGCCGGGGGTGGTTTTTCTCCGGTACGGCGAAGCGGGCGGGCGCCTGTGCCCCCGGGTCACGAGCCGGAGCGTACGGCGGGGCGCACGGCGAGGCGGGGACGGCCCTGCCGGCCGTCCCCGCCCCGTTCAGGTGTCACGTCGCCCGCGCCGTCCCGGAGACCGGCGCCCGGCGGCCGGGCGGACCGGCCGCCGGGCGCCGGTCCCGGACGGCGCGGGCGACGTGGGCGGCCGGCTAGAAGTAGCCGATGCCCTTGATGACCGCCGGGGTCTGGCCGAGGTTCTTGACCTTGAAGCGAAGGCAGGACTGGGCCAGGCGGGCCCGGGTGTTCGCCTGGACGTCCCGCGAGGCCGTCCGGGATGCGCCCTGGGTGTCCGTCTGGGTGGCGCCGCGGGTGTCGTCCGTCTGGGCGGGGCCGCTCTGGGCGGCGTCGTCCCGGTCCGTGCGGGCCAGGCTCCGGACGGCGCGCCGGGAGAGGGTCGCGGCGACCCGCGGCGCGTGGTCGTTGGGAGCGATCTCCACCTTGCCGATGGAGCGGCCCCGGCAGTTGGCGACCCGCACCTCGGTGGGCACGTCGTTGTTCTCCAGCTTGACCAGCACGTTGCCGCGGTAGGCGGCCGTGGGCACGAGCTCAGGTGTGAGCATCACCTCCTGGCCGGGCATGACCCTGGCGCGCAGGTTGACCGAGTCGGCGTGGGCCGCGGTGCCGGTCACCGCGACGATTCCGGCCGCCGCCAGGGCGATCATCGAAGACAGGGCACGCATCGAGTGTCACTCTCCTTTGTGTCCTTGGGGATCAGACTCAGCGAGACTACGGAGTGTGACGCATTGGAATCGTTACGTGACCGTCGGTTCAGGGTAAAGGCTGCCGGGAGATTCGCCGTCGCCCCGGGACCCCGTGCCCGGTCAGCGGGCGAGCAGGCGGCGGGCCTCCTCGACCAGGTCGATGCCCACGCTCAGTTTGAGGCCGTAGTAGACGATGGCGGCGGCGGCGACGGCCGCGGCCAGGACGACGAGGATCCTGACCGTCCAGCCCCGGCGGCCGAGCCAGGCGGTCCACGCTGCGAGGGTCCGCCGGCCGAACGCCAGCAGCCTGCGGGCCCAGTGGAACTCGGTGGCCAGGACGGCGAGGCCTGCGAAGACCACCAGCCAGCCGGGGCCGGGGAACGGGACCATGATGAGGCCGCCGATGACCAGCACGGCGCCGACGACGCCGATGACGAACTTCAGCGTGAGGTGGCCGGTGCGGGTGGACCGGATGCCGTCGAGCCACCCCTGGAGGCCGGAGCGGCGGGCCGGCGCGTCCACGCCGGGGCCGGGGTCCTCGTCCCCGGCCCCGGACGGGGCGCCGGTCCCGCCGCGGAGGTCCGCGGCCCTCGGCGGGCGGGCGGCTCCGCCCCGGGCGTCAGGCGTTCCACCGGAGATCGTCACGTACTCCCCCGTACGGTCGGTTTCGTTCAAGGATAGGGGGAGCTCCTCCGGCCGGGTCGCGCCGTTTCCCGGCCGGAGGCGCGGGGCCGGCCCGCCGCGGCTCTCCGGCCGGTCACCGTCGCCTTCCGACCGGAGAACCCGGAGAACCCGGAGTCGGCCCGCCACGCCTCTCCGGCCGGTCACCGTCGCGTTCCGGCCGGAGGGCGCGCGGGGTCAGCCCGTCGTGCAGGTGACGGTGGCGGGGACGCCGTTGGTCCCGGTCCAGGAGGCGCCGAACCCGAACGTGGTGGACGCGCCGCCCGCCAGGTTCGCGTTCCAGCCGGCGTCCTTGACGGTCACGTCCGCGCCGGTCTGGGTGTGGACTCCGCTCCAGAGCTGGGTGATCTTCTGGCCGTCGGGGAAGGTCCACTTGACCGTCCAGCCGTTGATCGCCGAGGTGCCGGTGTTCTTCACCGTGACCTCGCCCTGGAACCCGCCGGGCCAGGAGTTGGCGACCTTGTAGGCGGCGGTGCAGCCGCCGCCGGGCTGGCCGCCGCCGGGCGCCGTGGTGAACGTGACCGGGTCGGAGGCGGCGGAGACGTTGCCCGCCGCGTCCCGGGCGACCACGTAGTAGGTGTAGGAGGTCGCCGGGGACAGGCCGGTGAGGGTGAACGTCGCCGAGGACGGCGAGCCCGCCTTCACGTCGGTCGTCCCGGCCTCCCGGTAGACGTCGTATCCGGTGACGCCGGTGTCGTCGGTGGACGCCGTCCAGGTGAGCGTGGCGCCGGAGGAGGTGATCGACGAGGCGGCCGGCTTACCGGGCTTGGACGGCGGGGCGGTGTCGTCATCGGGCGGGACGGTCCCGGACGGGTCGGCGTACAGGACGCCCCGGCCGTTGGTGCCGAGGTAGACGCGCCCGTAGATCCGCGGGTCGCCGGTGATGGCGTCGCCCATGTTGCCGTACTGGTGCCGGTCGTCGTTGATCCGCACCCAGGTCGCGCCGGCGTCGTCGGAGCGGAACACCCCGGCGGTGCCGTCCACGGTGGCGGCGGTGTAGAGCGCCGGGTACGTCTTGCCCGGCGCGGCCTTGCCGAAGCCCACGCTGACGGCGTTCGTGACGGCGGAGAGCTTGGTGAAGGACGCGCCGCCGTTGACGGAGTGCCACAGGCCGCTCTCGCCGCCCGCGAGCCAGATGTCGCCCTTGACGCCCGGCAGGGCCTTGAACCTGACGTCGCCGGTGGCCGGCAGGCCGGTGGCGGCGGTGGCGGTGAAGGACGCGCCGCCGTTGACGCTGACGTAGAACTTCCCGGCGGCGAAGCCGTAGAAGGTGTTGGGATCCACCCGGTCGGACTCGACCACCGCGCCGGTGGGGATGCCGGTGGAGGCGGTCCAGGAGTTGCCGAAGCCCACCGAGTAGTGGACGGGTATGCCCTTGGGGGCCCAGACGAAGCGGGAGCCGTCGGCGGACGCCGCGACCGTGCCGCCCTCGTTGATCCCGCCCGGCTCGGTGCCCTGGAACCAGTTGGCGCCGCCGTCGGTGGAGAACGCGACGTGGCTGTCGTTCGGCCGGTCGGCGTCGGTGAAGCTGCCCGCCCGGACCATGATCGCCGGCTTGGCCTCGGCGTAGTCGAGGCTGGTCGTGGTGGTGAAGACGGGCGAGGTGAACATCATCGGCGGCACGGCGTCGAGGCTGGCGTGGCGGAAGCCGCCGATGTCGCCGAGCCCGCTGATCAGCGGCGCGCCGGTGGGCGGGCTGACCAGGTCGAGGACGGCGGTCTCCTCCAGCCCCTTGACCATGGGCTTGATGGTGAACTGGCCGCCGGTGTCCCACTTGAGGAGGTCCTCGGTGCCGTAGATGGTGGCGCCGGTGCCGTACATCATGCGGTTGGAGTCGAACGGGTCGATCTCCATGGACTCCGTCATCCAGCCGAGCTTGGGCGCGGTCTCCGGCGGCGCCGGGTTGCCGCCGAAGGTGAGCCAGGGGGACGAGGAGATGTCCATCTTGTAGCGGAGGGTGCGCTCGGGGTAGCTCGCCCAGTCCCAGATGCGGGTCCAGGTCGCGCCGCCGTCGGCGGAGCGGAAGAAGATCACGTCGGGCCACCAGGAGACCTGGGTGGCGACCATCAGGGTGCCGGGGTGCTGGCGGTCGAGGGTGAGCCCGCTGTAGCCGAAGTAGTCGTCGGACGAGCTGGAGGGGATCGGGCTGATCCGGGTCCACGCGCCGGTCGCGGTGTCGAGCTTCCAGACGTCGCCCTTGGCGCCGTCGTACGGCCCGCCGGTGTCGCTGGTGGCGATGTAGAGCGTGTGGTTCCCGGCGTCCAGGACGCCCTTGTGCGCGATGTACCCGGTGGGCTGTCCGGCGACCCGCGTCCAGGTGGCGCCGGCGTCGGCGGAGCTGTAGACGGTGTTGGCCTTGTCGGCGACGCCGACGTAGATCTTCTTCGTCGGGCTGCCCTTGGTTCCCGAGGAGGGGTCGAAGGTCACCCAGACCACGCCGGGCCGGTGGCTGAGGTAGCCGTTCGGGTCGTTCGGGTCCTGGGCGTAGTCGCCCGGGTTGGTGAAGGAGGTGACCTTGGCCCAGGTCACACCCTTGTCGGTGCTGCGCCACAGGCCGTTGCCGTCGGGCGCCCCGAGGTAGACGACCCGGTTGTCGTTGGGGTCGACGGTCAGGCGCTCGCCCATGCCGCGGCCGGGCATGTTGCCGCCGAGCTTGAACGGCAGCGGGGTGGCCTGCCAGGTCTTGCCCCGGTCGGCCGAGCGCAGGATCGCGCCGTTGTTGGGGTCCCAGCTGTTGGTGTACATCCCGGCGGCGACGTAGACGCGGTCGGGTTCGACAGGGTCGGTGGCGAGGCTGACCACGCCGTTGTAGCCCCACCGGTCGCGGCCCACCCAGTCGAGGAGGGGGATCCAGCTCTTGGTGGCCTGCTCCCAGCGGTAGGCGCCGCCGATGTCGGTGCGGGCGTAGATCAGGTTCTTCTCGGTCTGGTTGAAGATGATCCCCGGCACGAACCCGCCGCCGTCGATCCGGACGTTCTTCCAGTCGTACGGCTGGGCCGCGGCCGCGGCGGCGTTCGCCCGCGCCCCGGCGGGCGCGGAGAGCGCGCCGGCGGACGCCGCGGCTCCCCCGGCTCCCCCGGCGACGGCCGCGCAGGCCACCGAGACGGCGGCGAGCACGCTGAACAGACTTCTTCGCATGTACGGCTTCCCTTCGCTGAGCAATGGTCAGACCGCCATGCACGGTCAGGGGGCGGGGACCCTGACCTTCGACCGCCCATGATGCACGTGCATGAACGCCCAGAGGGTCACACAGCAGCACACATCCCGTCAATAGTTTGGAAGCACAACTAAAAGCGGAAAGGTAAAGCCCTGAGGCTTTCTTCGATTTTCACACTAAATATGGGCTAATGTCCGTTCATGCATGAGGCAAATCTCGTGATGACCGTCAACGGCCCGCGCCCCTCGCCGGACATCGAGGGGGCGGTCCTCCCCCGCGAGCATCTCCGCAGCGACCTGCGGTGCGCGGCGGGCGCGGCCTCCGACCCCAACCGCTGGCTGGACGAGGAGGACGCCGTCGTCGAGGAGCTGCGCGACCTCCGCCGGTACGACGCCCTCGGCCTGGTCGTCGAGCTGAGCTGCATCGGCGCCGGGCGCGACGCCGCGACGCTGGCCAAGGTCGCGGCGTGCAGCCGCGTCGGCGTGGTGGCCGGGACCGGCTTCTTCGCCGGCCCGTTCACGCCCGCCTGGGCGCTCGACGCCGACGTGGACACGCTCACCGCCCACCTGCTGGCCGAGATCCGCGACGGCCTGGACGGCACCGGGGTCCGGCCCGGCGTGATCGGCGAGATCGGCGCCTGGGACGGCGACCCGTCTCCCGCCGAGGAGCGCTGCGCGGCCGCCGCCGCCCGGGCGTCCCTGGCCTCCGGCCTGCCGGTCGCGGTCCACCACCGCGGCGCCCTGCCGCTGCTGGAGATCCTGCTCGGCGAGGGGCTGCCCGCCGATCGCGTCAGCGTCGCCGACGCCGGGACCGACCGCGCGCTCCCCCGCAAGGTCGCCGAGGCCGGCGGCTACGTCTGCCTCTCCTCCCTCGGCTCCTCTCCCGGGTCCGACCGGCTCAGGCACGCCCTCGCCCTCGTCGAGGAGGGACACGCCCACCGGTTGCTGCTCAGCAGCGGCCTGTCGAGGGTCTCGGAGATAGAGCGGTACGGCGGAGCCGGTTACGGCCATCTGTTCCGCACGTTCCTGCCCAGGATGCGCGAAGCTGGGATCACCGAGGACACCATCCGCCTGATCACCCGTGACAACCCCCTCCGCTGGCTGGCCCGTCTGGAACAGTGACACCTGGAGCAGTGATGTCGATCAAGGTCGCGAACGCCCCCGTCAACTTCGGGATCTACCGGGCCGACGACGCGCCGATAGGCCCCGCGACCATGCTCGGCGCGCTGGCCGGCGCCGGATACGACGGGGTCGACTCCGGGCCGATCGGCTACCTCGGCATCGGCGCGGAGCTTCGGGAGCGGCTGGAGCGGGCCGGGATGGGCCTGGCCGGCGGCTGGGTGGACCTGCGCTACGAGGACGCCGGGGCGTTCTCGGCCGGCCTGCCGGGGCTGGAGGCCGCCCTGGCGGTGTTCGCCGGCGCGGCGCCCGCCGACGGCCGGTTCGCGCCGCGGCCCACGCTCGCCTGCCCCGGCCATCCGCCGCGGGTCGCCCGCGACGGCGCCCCGGGCCTGCCCGCCGGCGAATGGACGGGCTTCGCCGCCCGGGTCCAGGAGGCCGCCGACCGCTGCCGCGACCGGGGCCTGGAGCCCGTCTTCCACCACCACCTCGGCACCCTGGTGGAGACCGCCGAGGAGGTCGAGCGGCTGCTGGAGCTCACCGACGTCTCCCTCTGCCTGGACACCGGGCACCTGTGGCTGGCGGGCGGCGACCCGGTGGCGGCGCTGCGCGACTGGGGCGGCCGGATCCGGCAGGTCCACATCAAGGACGCCAGCCGCGCGGCGCGCGACGGGGTGCGGGCGTCCGGCGGCGACCTGGCCGCGGTGGTCGCGGGCGGCGGCTTCCCCGCCCTGGGGGCCGGCGAGGTCGATCTGGCGGGGGTCCTCGCCGGGCTGGACGGCTACGAGGGCTGGCTGGTCGTCGAGCAGGACGCGCCCGGCTCCGGCCAGGACGTCCGCCGCATCCTGGACGACCAGCGCGCCAACCGCGACTGGCTGCGCGCCCACGGCGTCTGATCCGCACGATCGTACGGCGGGCCGCGCCGTACGGCGGACGTCCCGGATCCTGCCCGCACGCGACTCCGGCGGCCCGTTCGGCCGGGACGCGCCCTGCGCCGCGCGGGCCGTACGGCGGGCGGAGCCGTACGGCGGGCGGAGCCGTACGGCGGGCCGCTCAGACCGCGGGCTCGCACACCTCGCCGGCGCACGGGCGCGGGTTCGGACGGCCGACCATCAGCCGCGAGCCCGGCCCCCGGGCCGCCTCCGCGTCGCCGGGGTTGGCCAGCGCACAGCGGTCCAGGGACAGGCAGCCGCAGCCGATGCACTCGGTCAGGCCGTCACGGAGCCGCTGGAGCTGCTTGATCCGGTCGTCCAGCTCCGACCGCCACGTCGCCGACAGCCTCGCCCAGTCGTCGCGGGTGGGGGTGCGCTCCTCGGGCAGCGCCGACAGCGCGGCCTGGATCGTCTTCAGCGGGATGCCCACCCGCTGGGAGACCCGGATGAAGGCGATCCTGCGCAGCGTGTCACGGGCGAAGCGGCGCTGGTTGCCGGCCGTGCGGCGGCTGCGGATCAGCCCTTTGGCCTCGTAGAAGTGCAGCGCCGAGACGGCGACGCCGCTGCGGGCCGCGAGCTGGCCGACGGTGAGTTCGAAGTTGGGCACGGGCCCATCGTAACTCGACCTCCACCATTCTTGAGGTTTCGCCCGGAGCCACGGCGTCCGCGCGGGAGCGGCGGGGCCCTCCTGAGGTTTCGCCCGGAGCCACGGCGTCCGCGCGGGAGCGGCGGGGCCCTCCTGAGGTTTCGCCCGGAGCCACGGCGTCCGCGTGGGAGCGGCGGGGCCCTCACCTGCCCAGGGTGCTCTCCCTGGGCACGAGCCGGTAGCCGGCCCGCGCCTCGCGAGGGGGCTGGCCCGGCCGGCCGTCGATGCGCTGCCGGAGCAGGTCGACCGCGATACGGGCCAGCTCCGCCTTGTCGGGGGCGACGGTGGTGAGGGTCGGCGTGCTGTAGCGGCCGTCCTCGATGTCGTCGAGCCCGGCCAGCGCGATGTCCTCGGGCACCCGGAGTCCCGCGGCGAGGATCGTGCGCATCGCGCCGAGCGCCAGCAGGTCGTTGAAGCAGAACACCGCGTCGGGCCGCGGGTCCAGGGCCAGCAGGCCGGCCATCGCCGCCGCGCCCTCCGCCCGGTGGTAGCGCTCCACCTTCGCGACCGTCTCGGGCAGCCCGCGGGCGGCCAGCGCCTGGCGGTACCCGGCCAGGCGGAGCGGGGCCGTACCGCTGGCGGAGTTGTCCTGCGCGCCGAGGGCGGCGATGCGGGTGCGGCCGAGGCCGATCAGGTGCTCGGTGACGTCGCGGGCCGCCCGTACGTTGTCGATGGCGACGTGGTCGGCCGGGCCGTCGTGGATCCGCTCGCCGAGCAGGACGAGGGCGGTGTCGTCGGTGCGGGCCGCCAGTTCCTCGGCGCCGATCGCGAAGGGGGTCAGGATGAGCCCGTCGACCCGGTGGTCGCGGACCCCGTCGAGGGCCCGCCGCTCCCGGTCGAGGCCGCCGTCGGTCTGCTCGATGACGACCAGCCACCGGTGCTCGGCCGCGGCGTCGATGACGAACCGGGACAGTTCCGCGAAGTAGGGCGCGTCGAGCTCCGGCAGGGCCAGGGCGATCACGCCGGTGCGGCCGCGCCGCAGGTTCCGCGCCGACAGGTTGGGGCGGTAGTCGAGTTCGGTGAGCGCCTTCTCCACCTTCGCCCGGGTCTCCGGGGAGACGTGGGCGTACCCGTTGACGACGTTGGAGACGGTCTTCACCGACACCCCCGCCAGGCGCGCGATGTCGCGCAGGCTCACTCCCACGGCGTCTTCCGTCCTCCCCGGCCGCGCGGCCCTCCAGGCTCGCGCGAGATGCGAACCCGTCGATCGTAACGCCCGGGTATCGCTGCGGCGGCGACTGTTTACAACGTTGAAACAACGTTGTACAAACGTCCCTATTCACGCAAGCCCCCGTAAAAGAGGTCTGCCTTGCCCCCCTCCGCCCGCCTCACCCTGGACCCCGCCTTCCGGATCGGCCCGGTGGAACCCCGGCTCTTCGGCTCGTTCGTCGAGCACATGGGCCGCTGCGTCTACACCGGCGTCTTCGAGCCCGGCCACCCCCTGGCCGACGCCGACGGCTTCCGCACCGACGTGCTGGAGCTGACCCGTGAGCTCGGGATCACCGTGGTCCGCTATCCCGGCGGCAACTTCGTCTCCAACTACCGCTGGGAGGACGGCGTCGGCCCCGTCCAGGAGCGGCCCGCGCGCCTGGACCTGGCGTGGCGGAGCCTGGAGGGCAACCGCTTCGGCCTCAACGAGTTCATGGCGTGGGCCGCCAAGGCCGGGGTGGAGCCGATGATGGCGCTCAACCTGGGCACCCGCGGCGTGGCCGAGGCGCTGGAGCTGGTGGAGTACGCCAATTACCCCGGCGGCACCGCCCTGTCGGAGCTGCGCCGCTCGCACGGCGTGGACGAGCCGCACGACGTGCGGCTGTGGTGCCTGGGCAACGAGCTGGACGGCCCCTGGCAGATGGGGCACAAGACCGCCGCCGAGTACGGCCGGCTCGCCGCCGAGACCGCGCGGGCGCTCAAGCGGTTCGACCCCGGGCTGTCCCTGGTGGCCTGCGGCAGCTCCAACAGCGGCATGCCGACGTTCGGCTCGTGGGAGGCCGAGGTGCTGGAGGCCACCTACGAGATGGTCGACCACATCTCGCTGCACGCCTACTACGACCCGTCCGACGGCGACGTCGACTCCTTCCTGGCAAGCGGCGCCGACATGGAACACATGATCCGCTCCATCGCCGCCACCGCCGACCACGTCGGCGCGAAGCTGCGCAGCAGGAAGAAGATCATGCTCTCCTTCGACGAGTGGAACGTCTGGTACCAGAGCCGGTTCGGCGGCGAGTCGTCGCTGGACTGGACCGAGCACCCCCGGCTGATCGAGGACACCTACGACGTCACCGACGCGGTCGTCGTCGGCAGCCTGCTGATCACGCTGCTGCGCAACGCCGACCGGGTGAGCGTCGCCTGCCAGGCCCAGCTCGCCAACGTCATCGCCCCGATCAGGACCGAGCCCGGCGGCCCGGCCTGGCGGCAGACCATCTTCCACCCGTTCGCGCTGACCGCCCGGCACGCCCGCGGCCAGGTGCTGCGGGTGGAACCCGAGTGCGCGGTGATCCCCACCGCCAGGTACGGCGACGTCCCGGCGATCTGGGCCACCGCCACGCACGACGAGGCGACCGGCGACACGACGCTCCTCGCCGTCAACCGCGACCGGAACTCCCCGTGCGACCTGGAGGTCACCCTTCCCGAGGGGATGCGGGCGGTTGCGCACCTGGAGCTCGCCGACGACGACCCCTCGGCCGTCAACTCCGCCGAGACGCCCGGCCGCGTCGTCCCCCGTCCCGGCTCCGGCGCCCGCGTCGAGGGCCGCCACGCCTCGCTGCGTCTCTCCCCCGCCTCGTGGAACATCGTCCGCTTCGCCCCCGCTTCCCCCCAGGAGTGACAATGACCAGTCCGCTTTCCCGCCGTTCCTTCCTCAGCATCTCGGGGGCCGCCGGGCTCACCGCCGCGCTCGCCGCCTGCGGAGGCGGCACGAAGATCGGGGCGGACTCCTCCGCGCCCGCCTCGGCCGCGCCGACGTTCTCCGGCGGCGAGTACACCGGGCCCAAGGTGACGCTCGACTACTGGAACGGCTTCACCGGCGGCGACGGCCCGCACATGCGGAAGATGCTGGACGAGTTCAACAAGCAGTTCGCCGGCCGCATCGAGGTCCGCAACGTCACCCGGCGCTGGGAGGACCTGTACCCGGCGATGCCGACGGCCATCTCCGCGGGCAAGGGCCCGGACGTGGCGGTCATCCACATCGACTGGGTCGGCACCATGGCGGCCCGCAAGACGCTCCTGCCGCTGGACGACGTGGTGAACTCGCTCGGGCTGACCGAGTCCGACTACATCCCCGCCATCTGGAAGGCCGGCGTCTACAAGGACCAGCGCTACAGCGTGCCGCTGGACGTGCACTGCCTGGCCGACTACTGGAACACCGAGCACCTGGACAAGATCGGTCTGAAGGAGGCGCCCGCCGACCGGGAGGGCTACGAGAAGGCACTGACGGAGCTGAAGAAGGCCGGTGTCGCCAGCCCGTTCTGGATGCCGAACAAGTGGCCGGCGCACCTGATGTTCATGAGCCTGCTGTGGCAGTTCGGCGGCGACCTCTACAGCGAGGACGGCGTCAAGGCGCTGTGGGGCGGGCCGGAGGGCGAGAAGGCCCTGGCCTGGATGGTCGAGCAGATCGACAAGGGCTACAGCCCCGCCGAGGTCGCCCAGGACAGCCAGTACGCCGCCTTCAAGAACGGCAAGGTCAGCCTCACCTGGGACGGCATCTGGCAGATCAACGACCTCAAGACCAACGCCCCGTCGCTGAAGTGGGGCATGTCCCCGATCCCGAACATCGGCGGCACCGCCGCCATGTGGAGCTCCTCGCACAACTTCGTGATGACCTCCCAGGCCGGCAAGGACCCGAACAAGGTCCAGGCCGCGAAGTTCTTCATCGACCACATGGGCCGCCTGTCGGCCGAGTGGGCCAAGGCCGGCATGATCCCCGCCCGCAACTCCGCCCGCCAGGACGCGGAGATCGCCGACCTGCCGCAGATCAAGCTGGCCGCCGACCCCGAGGTGTTCCACTTCATCCCCGCCATCCCGGGCGTCGGCGACGTGCAGAGCAAGGCCCTGGAGCTGGCCGTCGCCAAGGCCGTGCTGAAGCAGTCGTCCCCCGCCGACGCGCTGAAGGAGGGCGTGGCGGCGGCGGACAAGCTGCTGGCCGACAACAAGCGGAAGTACGGTCAGTGAGCGGCCCGCCTGCCAGGGTGGAGGACCTGTCCGGGGCGGCGTCCCCGGGCGGGTCCCCCCGGACCGCGGGCAGGATGCGGTCCTGGACGCCGTACGCGTTCTGCGCCCCCTACCTCGTGCTGTTCGCCGTCTTCATGATCCTGCCGATCGGCTTCGGGTTCTGGACGAGCCTGCACGAGTGGGACATCAACCTGCCGGCCAAGCCGTTCGTCGGGCTGGAGAACTACACCGACCTGTTCGACCCGGCGAGCGTCGACGGGTCGCGGTTCTGGTCGGCGATGCGGGCCACCGGGATCTTCACCGTCTTCTCCGTCCCACTGCTGATCGTGCTGCCGCTGCTGGTGGCGCTGCTGATGAACGGCCGGTTCGCCGGGCGCAACCTCTACCGGGCCGTCTACTTCGCCCCCTACGTGCTGGGCGTCGTGGTCGTCGGCGTCGTCTGGCAGTTCCTGCTGGACGGCAACATCGGCCTGGTCAACCACTATCTCGGCCTGGACGTGCAGTGGACCACCGCCGTGCCGCCCGCCTGGATCGCCCTCGTCGGGGTGACGGTGTGGTGGACGCTCGGCCTGAACGCGGTGATCTTCCTCGCCGGGCTGCAGGACATCCCCCGGGAGCTGCACGAGGCGGCGATGGTGGACGGCGCCTCGGCCTGGGACCGGTTCCGCGCGGTGACCCTGCCGGGCCTGCGGCCGGTCATGCTGTTCGTGGTCAACACCACGATCCTGGCCTCGGCCAACATGTTCGGCCAGTCCTACCTCATCACCCGGGGCGCCCCCGCCGACCAGACCAAGACCGCGATCTACCTGATCGCCGAGACCGGTCTGCGCCAGTTCGACATGGGCACCGCCTCGGCGATGAGCTTCATCCTGGCCGCCTTCCTGATGGTGGCCAGCGGGCTGGTCTTCGGCGCGTTCCGGGACAGGAGGAAGGCATGATCCGGGCCTTCGCCGGGGGAACCGCGACCGGGGGTCCCACGATCTCCGCGAAGGGGAGGAAGCCGTGACCGGGGACATCCGCCGGCTGCGCCGTACGCTGCTGCACCTGGTCCTGGCGGTGATCGCGGCGCTCTACCTGAGCCCGCTCGTCTACATGGTCGTCACCTCCTTCAAGACCCGTGAGGCCGCCGGCTCGACGGAGCCGCAGTGGATCCCCTCCCCGGTCACGATCGACGCCTACCGGGAGATCCTCGGCAGCGCCGACAGCCCGGCGATGCGCTGGTTCCTCAACAGCCTGGCCGCCGCCACCGGGCACGCGGTGCTCGTCCTGGTCACCGCCACGCCCGCCGCCTACGCGCTGGCCCGGCTCCGCTTCCGCGGCCGGAACCTGCTCTTCGGGACGATCGTGGCCACGCTGTTCGTGCCGCCGGTGGTGCTGCTGATCCCCAACTTCCTGATCGTCAACGAGCTGGCGTGGGTGGACAGCCTGCCCGCGGTGATCGTCCCGGCCGCGGCCGGCGCGTTCGGGGTGTTCTTCCTGCGGCAGTTCTTCATCACGCTGCCCGGGGAGCTGGAGGAGGCCGCGGAGCTGGACGGCTGCAACCGGTGGCAGATCTTCACCTCCATCGCGCTGCCGCTGGCCCGCCCCGCGCTGGTGACGCTGTTCCTGCTGTCGTTCCTGACGAACTGGAACGACTTCCTGTGGCCGCTGTACGTGCTGCTCAGCCCGGAGTCGCTGACCCTGCCCGCCGGCCTGGGCAACTTCCAGAGCGCCAACAGCGTCCGCTACGACCTGCTGATGGCCGGCGCGGTGATCGCCAGCGCCCCGGTGATCGTCATCTACCTCGCCGCCCAGCGCTGGGTGATCGAGGGCATCTCCCGCTCCGGCCTGAAGGGGTGAGGGACGCCCCCGCCGTACGGCCGGCCGGGCCGGGTCCCCCGGGCCGGGTCCCCCGGGCCGGATTCCCCGGGCCGGGAGGACGGGCCGTACGGCGGCGCGGCGTCAGGGCAGGCAGCCGCGCACGCCGTACCTAGCGCCGCGGTTGAAGGAGGAGGTGCGCTGGGCGGCGGTGCCGTGGTCGGTCACGTCGGTCCAGGACGTCTCGTCGCCCAGCCTCCGGTGGATCTCGGCGATCTCCTCCACGTCGCCCCGCTCGAACCGCAGCACGCCGTCGGCCGCGGCGCCGTACAGCACGGCGCCGGCCAGGCAGTCGGCCTGGAGCTCGTAGGTGGACATCACCAGCGAGTCGCGCAGCCGCGCCTGCACGGCGTGCCCCCACTCGTGGGCGACGACGAGGTACACCCACGCGTCGCCGATGCGGTAGCCCTGCGCCATGAGGTCGAGGTCCCAGGCGATGAAGTCGTCCTCGATGCAGTACCAGGCGTTGTCGTAGCCGAGACGCCGGCCGCCGCACAGCGGCGGCTTCTTCACGCCCCTGCGGTAGCCGCCGTACACGGCCGGGGGGACGTACTTCCCGGTGAAGAACCGCGACCAGTGGGTCCGCCAGTAGTTGTCGACGACGTAGACCGCCGTGGAGACGTCCCGGCCCATGTCGTCCGCGCTCCGCGCCGCCGCGGCCGGGCCCGCCGGGACGGCCACCGCGGCCAGGGCCGACCAGGCGACCACGAGGCAGAGCGCCTTCCATCGCCGCACGCGCACAGAAGCCTCCCGCGGACCGGATCCTGCCTCGAAAGTAGGCGCGGATCGGGCGCGGCGGAAGACCGCTGAGCCGTATGGACGAAAGTTCTGCGAAGGGGCCGGGGGCCGGGCACGCCACCGGCCCCCGCCGCGGACGCGCGTCCGCGGCGGGGCCGGCCGTACGGTCACCGCCGGACGACGGCCACCGCGACCGGCCGTACGGTCACCGGCGGCGGGCGACGGCTACCGCTGCCGGGCGCCCTCGCGCAGCCGCTCCGGATCGACGTCCCGCTCGGGGTGGCGGCGCAGGTACTCCTGCTCAAGCTCCCCGGTCCGCGTGGTGTGGTTCGCCAGCGCGTCGTCGGATCCGTGCAGGAGCGTCTCGGTCCGCGTCTCGTGCATGTGCCGCAGCTCGCGGAACAGGTCTTCCTCGGAGAGGTCCTTGGGGTCGATTCCCATCGTCATGGGGACTCGCCTACCCCGTCACCGCCCTCCCTCACCTCCCGTTCGTCTCCGCCGTGCCGCACGAACGACCTCGCCCGTCACTTGATTTCACCAAATTCCGTCAGATTTCATGACTCGGCTACATTGCGGGCATACCGCCGCCGCTTTACCTTCCCGGTATGGACCTCGAGCTTCGACACCTCAGGATCGTGCGCGCGGTCGCCGAGGCCGGGAGCGTCACCAAGGCCGCCACCCACCTCGGGCTGGCCCAGCCGGCGCTGACCGCCCAGCTCAAGCGGATAGAGCGAGGACTCGGGGGAGCCCTGTTCCGGCGCGACCACACCGGCGCGCGGCCCACGCCTCTCGGGGAACTGGTGCTGGCCAGGGCGAAGGTGCTGCTGCCCGCCGCCCGCGAACTCCAGGAGGAGGCGGTGCGGTTCGCCAACACCGGCGGCGCCGCGCCCAGTTACCGCCTGGGCGCCACCAACGGGCCGATCCTGGGCGGCCTGGTCGACCGGCTGGCCGGAGAGTGGCCCTCCACGCCGGTCAGCACCTGCACCTCCTGGTCGGCCAGGGAACTCGCCACGATGGTCACGCTCGGCCGCATCGACTTCGCGGTCGTCGGTGCCTGCGGCGAGAGCCCGCCGCCCCTGGAGGGGCCGGTGATGTGGCAGACGATCGGGCTGGACCCCGTCTTCGTGCTGCTCAGCGAGGACCACCCGCTCGCCGGGCGCGAGGAGGCGGAGCTCTCCGAACTGGCCGGCGAGCGGTGGGCCGTCACCCCCGGCGACGGCTGCTTCGGCGACTGCTTCGCCGCCGCCTGCGCCCGCGCCGGCTTCACTCCCCTGACCATCTACGAGACCGACGTGGCCACGTGCCTGCACCTGGCCTCCGTCGGCCGCGCCGCCGTACTGTGCCAGGCGACCTTCCAGCCGACCCCGGGGCTGACCACGGTGCCGCTCGCCGGCGCGCCGCTGCGCTGGCAGCATATCCTCGGCTGGCACCCGGAGGCGGGCACCGCGCGGGTCGCGGACTCGGTCGCCGAGCACGCCAAGTCGGCCCACGCCGACGCGGTACGGCGCAACGCCCGCTACGCCTCCTGGCTGAGCCGCAACCCGCGCTTCGGCACCAGTCCCTGACGGGGCGCGTCACGGCCCCGACCGCCGTCGACCACAATGGTCGGATGAGCGAGGTTCTGACGCTGTGCGAGGGCACGGTGCTGACACACCTGGCCACCCGGGCCGAACTGGCGGCCGGCCGGCTGGCGGCCTCAGACGACCTGCGGCTGTGGGCGCGGCTGGCCGACGGCGAGGGGCTGCCGCTGACCGGCGGCGGCCGGGTGCGCACCGTGACCGAGGAGGGCGAGCCGTTCCTGGCCGGGCCCGCGGGCTGGCTGGCGGACGTGGCGGCAGAGGACGTCGTCGCGCTGCGCCTGCGCGACGGCCGGCTGGAGCCGTCCGTCGTGAAGCTCGACGCCTTCCCCGCCGACCGGGCGATGCTCGTCGTCCAGGAGTTCGGCGAGCGGGCGCTCGACGCGCTGCGCGGCTTCGCCGAGGGGATCGACCCCTCCCCCGGCGTCCCGATCGACGCGGCGGTGCTGGAGCTGCTGGCCAGGGCGCCGGACACCTTCGCCGACCCGCTGCCGCCGCTGGCCCCGCTGCTGCGGGGGGCCTCGCTGGAGGTGCGGGGCGGCCGGGTGGGCGTCGTGGGCACCCCCTGGGACCCCGGGTCGGTCGCGGGCCTGTCGCCGCTGGACATCATGCGGCTGACCCTGTCGCGCAGCGCGCTGCGCACCTACGACGAGGGGGCCGACCTGTCGAGGGCCGTCACGTACCTGTCGCGCTCGCCGGAGGTGCTGGAGCGGATCGCCGACGAGGTCGAGCGCGAGCCTCTCTCCCCCCGGGTGCTGGAGGCGCTCCCCCGCACCGAGCCGGCGGCGCTGCTGCTGGCCGCCAGGTCCGCCGAGGGCGAGGGACGGTCGTTCGAGGCGTCCGGGCTCGTCGGGGAGGCGCTGTCCCTGGCGCCCGGCCTCGCCCCGGCCGAGCGGGACGCGGCCGAGTACGCCGCCTGCCGCACCGACCCCGGCGACCCGCTGCCCGCGCGGGCGGAGCACCTGTTCCGGCAGCTCGCCGTGTACGGCGCCCGCCCGGCCCGCCGCCGGCTGACCGACGACCTGGTGGCGCTGAGCGTCCGGGTGGCCGAGCCCGCCCTGGCCGACCTCGCCCTGTTCGAGAACGACGTGGTGGGAGAGTTCCTGGACGCGCGGGGCGTGTGGCTGCGCGACGACGAGGTGGAGCTGCTGGAGTCCTGGCGGCGCACGCCGCTGCGCCTGTGGGAGGTCCTGGAGGTCGAGGGGGAGGAGGTCGCCCTGCGCGACTCCGGGTCCGGGGGGACCGGGACGGTCACGGTGACCGACGAGCTGCTGTCGCGCCAGGCCGTGCCCGGAGACCTGATGCTGACCCGGCTGCTGGGCGACGGCCGGGGGCCGCGGGTGTTCGGCCACCCGTTCAAGGTGGCGCCGGAGCGCCGGGAGGAGATGCTGGCGCTGCTGACCGACCCGGTCGACCCCTACGCGGTGGCGGCCTTCTTCCGCCGGGTCCCGCGCCCGCCCGGCGCCACCTGACGCGGGGACCGCCCGCCCGGGGCCCTTCGGCGCGGGGACGGCTCGGCCGACGCCTTCCGGCGCGGGGACCGCGCGGCCGGCCGGACCGGCCGCGCGGTCGCGAGGAGCACGTCGTCAGTCGTCGTAGCCGTCGTCGTCGTTCCAGCCGCGGTTGCCGTACCCGCCGCCGCCACCGTCGTCGCCGTCGTCGTCTCCGGCGACGTACCCCTGGAAGGGCTGTTCGACGGCGACGCGGGCGGCCGTGTCCGCCGTGGCGGGCTGCGCCGCCAGCGCGGCGGGGACGACGAGGCCGGAGCCCGCCACTACGCCGGCGGCGAGAGCGTACCTGATCCTGATCATGTGACCCCCAGGTCCGATCGGTCACGCCCGGGCGGCACCCGGGCCGACGGGGCGCCGGACCGGCCACCCGGGTGTCCCGGCCGGCACGGAGACGGCGTACAACTGGGATTCCACCCGGGCCGGAACGGAAATCACCGCCCTTCCCAGGAAAGGGGAAAACCATCGGCCCGGCCGACCTACCATCCGGTGGCGGAGAATGACCGGCGGAGCCGTTTCCGTCACCCTCGGTCACCGGCTCCGGGGAAGCCCTGTTCTCCCGCGCCTCGCGACGTCTCCCCGAACAGAACGGGCCGGTAGATCACCGTCGTCTCCCGGCCCGCCGTACGGGTCGCATAGCGCCCCGCTTATGGCGACAGCCGTACAAAAGTAGCGATCATTTGGGCATAATGACCGGAAGAGCTGGCCTAAGTCGCCGTGGCCACGCGTGAACGAGGAGTGTTGACTGTGCGCATGCCGAGCGAGGCGAACGGACCCGACGCGGGCGCGGGGGCGCTGCTGAAGATCCTGCGCGACGGTCGGGCCCGCACCCGGGCGGAGCTGGTGCAGCTCACCGGCCTGGCGAGATCGACGCTCGGGCAGCGCCTCGACGCGCTGGTGAGCCAGCGGTGGGTCGTCCCGACCGAGGAGGCCATCTCCTCCGGGGGCCGCCCGGCCGTCGCCTTCACCTTCAACCGCTCGGCCCGCGTCGTCCTCGCCGCCGACCTCGGCGCGACCCACGCCCGGGTCGCGGTCACCGACCTCGGCACAGAGATCCTCGCCGAGCACGCCGCGGAGGTGCCGATAGACCGCGGCCCCGAGGAGACGCTCCGCTGGCTCCAGCGGACCTTCGAGGAACTGCTCGCCGAGAGCGGCCACACCGTCGAGGAGGTCTGCGGCATCGGGGTCGGCCTGCCCGGTCCGGTGGAGCACAGCTCCGGACGGCCGGTCAACCCGCCGATAATGCCGGGCTGGGACGGCTTCCCCGTCCCGGAGTGGCTCGGGGAACGGCTGGGCGCGCCCGTCCTGGTGGACAACGACGTCAACATCATGGCCCTGGGCGAGCACTGGGCCGCCCGCCCCGAGGCCGACCACCTCATCTTCGTCAAGGTCGGCACCGGGATCGGCTGCGGCATCATCAGCGACCGCCGCCTGCACCGGGGCGCCCAGGGCGCGGCCGGCGACATCGGCCACATCCAGGTCTCCCCCGTCCTCGACGTCGTCTGCCGCTGCGGCAACCGCGGCTGCCTGGAGGCCGTGGCGAGCGGCGCGGCCGTGGCGGCCCGGCTGCGCGACGCCGGAGTGGAGGCGACCGGGGGGCGCGACATCGTCCGGCTCGTCCGGAGCGGCAACACCCGGGCCGTCCAGCTCATCCGCCAGGCCGGCCGCGAGATCGGCGAGGTCCTCGCCTCGATCGTGAACTTCTTCAACCCCTCGGTGATCGTGGTCGGCGGCGACATGGCCGAGGCCGGGGAGCAGATCCTCGCCGGTCTGCGCGAGGTCATCTACAGCAGGTCCCTGCCCCTGGCCACCCAGCACCTGACGATCACCGCCAGCGACCTGGGGGACCGGGCCGGGGTGGTCGGCGCCGCCGTCATGGTCATCGAGCACGTCCTGGCCCCCGGCGCGGCCGAGCACGCGGCCGGCCGCCCATGAACCCCGAACCGATCGAGACCGCGCGCCTCACCCTCCTCCCGCTGGCGGTCGAGCACGCCGCCGAGATGGCCGAGGCGCTGGACGACCCCGCCCTGCACGAGTTCACCGGCGGCTCCCCCTCGACCTCCGGGGAGCTGCGGGACCGCTACGCCCGCATGATCGCCGGGCCGGCCGGCGGTGACGACCTCTGGCTCAACTGGGTGATCCGCGTGACGGAGACCGGCCGCCTGGCCGGCTACGTCCAGGCCACCGTGACCTCCGGCCGGGCCTGGGTGGCCTGGGTCGTCGGCACCCCGTGGCAGGGCCGCGGCATGGCGACCGAGGCCACGACCGCCATGGTCGCCTGGCTGCGGGAGCGCGGCGTGCGCTCCTTCGCCGCCGCCGTCCATCCCGCCCACGCCGCCTCCGCGGCCGTGGCCCGCCGCGCGGGCCTCACCCCGACCCCCGCCACCGAGGACGGCGAGACCATCTGGGAGTCGGCCCCCTGACATCCATCACGGACGGTAGGCGTCTCGACGGTGTTTGATCGCCTGGATCGTCACGGTCCTTTTTTTCCTCGTCGATGAGGTGGGTCACCCGGTAGGTTCCCCGGCGGGCGACGTGCATCCCCTCGTACGGCTCCTGTAGCGGTTTACCCACCCGCCACGGCTCGTCGGCGATCGCGCCGGTGATCAGTTCCCACGCCGCACCGGCCACCGACTCGGGCAGACCTGTCGCGAGGGCACGCCGGGCCGGTGGTGCGAGAAAGATGGTGTACCGATCGCTCACGCGCTCGCCCTGCCGAGGCGCGCCGCCATGACAGCGGCCATCTCCTCCTCGGTCGTCACGTCGCCTCTCGCCGTGGCGGCCGCCGCCTCCATCAGATCGGCCCGCATCTCAGGGTCAGCGAGGATCTCCAGCGTTTCCTGCAGGGATTCCCATTCGGCCACAGACATGATCACTGCGTGGGGGCGCCCGTTACGAGTGATCGTGAAGTGATCATGCTCCCTGGCGGCTCGGTCGGCCAGTTCGGTCAACCGGTCCTTCGCTTCGCTGATCGGAATCATCTCCATGAAGAACCGATACCTTCTGGCCTGAAGACCGGCCAGAATTCCAGCCATTAACGCCTGAGCCTTTCATCGGGCTGACTGGGCGCGTTCCTCAGCCGACCAGTTCCTCGGTGCGGCGGAGTTCGGTCTCGAACCAGGCGATGGTGCGGCGCAGGCCGTCGGTGACGCCGACCTCGGCCCGCCAGCCCAGGCGGGCCGCGGCCAGGGTGGTGTCGGGGCGGCGCACGGCCGGATCGTCGGCGGGGCGGTCGATGAAGCGGATCCCGGAGGACGAGCCGGTCAGCTCGATGACGGTGCGGGCCAGGTCGAGCATGGTGACCTCGGTGGGGTTGCCGATGTTGACCGGGCCGGAGAAGTCGCTGCCCGCCAGGGCGAGGATGCCCTCGACGGTGTCGTCGACGTAGCAGATGGACCGGGTCTGGGAGCCGTCGCCGGTGACGGTGAGAGGTTCGCCGCGCAGGGCCTGGCGGATGAAGGTGGGGATGGCGCGGCCGTCGTGGGGCCGCATGCGCGGGCCGTAGGTGTTGAAGATCCGCACGATGCCGGTGTCGGCGCCGTGAGTGTTGCGGTAGGCGGTGGTGAGGGACTCGGCGAAGCGTTTGGCCTCGTCGTAGACGCTGCGGGGACCGACGGGATTGACGTTGCCCCAGTAGGACTCCGTCTGCGGGTGCTGCTGGGGGTCGCCGTAGACCTCGCTGGTGGAGGTCAGGACGAAGCGGGCGTTCTTCTCCCGGGCCAGACCCAGGGCGTGCAGGGTGCCCAGGCTGCCGACCTTGAGGGTCTCTATGGGGTGACGCAGGTAGTCGGCCGGGGAGGCGGCCGACGCCAGGTGCAGGACGAGGTCCACGTCGCCGGGGACGTGGACGAACCCGGTCAGGTCGCATTCCAGCAGGCGGAAGGCGGGACGGCCCAGGAGGTGGTCGACGTTGCGCGGCGAGCCGGTCAGGAAGTTGTCCATGCAGATCACGGCGGCACCACGGGCCAGCAGGCGTTCACACAGGTAGGAGCCGAGGAAGCCAGCGCCTCCGGTGACCACTGCGCGTCGGATGTTCATCGGACGGTCACCTCCAGCAGGTCGGTCGCGGCGCCGAGGACCTCTTCGACGCCGATTCTCAGCAGGCCGGGGCCGGGACGGCCGGCGTGCGGGTCACCGGGGACACCGGCCCACAGGGCCACGTGGGGCCCCGGGGGCGGCCCCCACAGCTCGGGAGGCGTCGGCCCGAACAGCACGACCGAGGGCGTGCCGAACGCGCTCGCCAGGTGCGCCACGCCCGTGTCCCCGCAGACGACGAGGCGGGCCCGTGCCACCAGCGCGGCCAGCCCGGTGACGTCCGTACGGCCCGCCGTCACCGCCTCGTCCGGCAGGCCGGCCGCGGCGGCCACCCGCAGGGCGAGACCGCGTTCGGCGGCGCCTCCGGTGACGAGCACGTCGTGTCCGGCGCGGCGCAGCGCGGCGGCGACCGCGGCGAAGCGGTCCGGCGGCCAGCGCCGGGCGGGGCGGGCGGCTCCGGGGTGGACGAGGACGGGGGCCGGGCCGGAGTGAGACTCCCGCTCCGGAGCGCCGGAGCCCGCGGACGGCGGCGTCAGGGTCAGGTCGGCGGGGTCGGCGGGGATGCCGTGCCAGGTCAGCAGGTCGCACCAGCGGACGCGTTCGTGCACCTGGGCGGGCCAGGGCGGGCCGGGCAGACCGGGGCGGGCGTGGCCGATCAGCCGGGCGGGGCGGGTGGCCAGCAGGGCGGCGGTGCTCTGCGGGCCGCGGCCGTGGAGGTTGACGGCCACGTCGGGACGGCGCAGGGGGACGGGGCCCGTCCCGCTGACGTCGAGCAGGTCGTCGCAGGCGCCGATGAGGGGCAGCAGACCGGCCAGCGGAGCGGGGGCGGCCAGGGTGACGCGGTGGCCGGGGAAGGCGCGGCGCAGGGCCCGCAGTGCGGGCACGGCGGTGAGCAGGTCGCCCAGGCCGAGGCCGCGCAGCACGACCATGACCGGCCGCCCGCCCCCGGCGGCCCCGGGGACGCCGGCGGCGCGGCTTCGGCCGGTCACGGCCATGAGGTCTCCGTGGCGGGGCAGACGACGAGTTCGCGGATCTCACAGCCGGCGGGCTGGGACAGGGCGAAGACCACGGCGGCGGCGACGTCCTCGGGCTGGTTGAGTCCCGCGTCGGGGCCGGGCCTGTACCGGTCCGGACGGTCGTCGAAGAAGTGGGTGCGCATGCCGCCGGGGACGAGCAGGGTGACGCCGACCCGTCCGGCGAGTTCGGCGGCCAGGGCGCGGGTGAGGCCGACCACGCCGAACTTGGAGGCGCAGTAGGCGGTGGCGTCGCTGAGGGCGCGCAGCCCCAGGGTGGAGGCGCAGGTGACGATCCGGCCGCCGGAGGCGGTCAGGTGGGGCAGGGCCGCGCGGATCGTGGCGGCGGTGCCGAGCAGGTTGACCGCGACGACCTTCTCCCACGCGGCGGCGGGCACGTCCGCGAGACGGCCGCAGGCGTCGATGCCCGCGGCGGTGACGACCCCGTCGAGACCGCCTGCCCTCCCGGCCAGCTCGGTCACCGCCCGCTCCACCCGGTCGCGGTCCGCCACGTCGGCGAGGACGTGGTCCACGCCGCCGGTGGGCGGGCGGACGTCGACGACCAGCGGCCGGCCGCCCTCCTTGGCCACGGCCTCGGCCACCGCCCGGCCCAGCCCGGACGATCCGCCGGTGATCAGGATGTTTCCCAGCATGGATGTTCCCCCTCGCTCACCTGGCCGCCCGCGCGGCCTCGATCAGACCGGTCGTGGACCTTCCGGACACCAACGGGAGGATCACGCTCTCTCCCCCGGTCCGGCGTACGGTCTCGGCCTCCGGCAGGTCCGGCGCCGTGTAGTCGCCGCCCTTGACCCACACGTCGGGGCGGAGCCGTTCGATCATCGCCGCCGGGGTGTCCTCGTCGAACACGGCCACGGCGTCGACGCACTGCAGCGCGCGCAGCACCTCCACCCGGTCCCGCTGGCCGACCACGGGCCGTCCCGGGCCCTTCAGCCGCCGCACCGAGGCGTCGGAGTTGACGCACACGATCAGCGCGTCGCCCAGCGCACGGGCCCGGCGCAGCAGGCTGACGTGCCCGGCGTGCAGCAGGTCGAAGCAGCCGCCGGTGGCGATCAGCCGTCCGCCGGTGGCCCGGACCACCTCGGCCACCTCCAGGGCGGTGCGCGGCCGGTCCCCGGGAGCGGGCGCGGGCGTCCGCACCGCCGCCGCCCCGCCGTTCTCCACGAAACGGGCGGCCTCGGCGACACCGGTCCCGACGGCCTCCTCCACCGGCGCGCCGGAGGCCAGCGCGAGCGCGGCGGCCCCGGAGAACCGGTCGCCCGCGCCGCAGGCGTCCGGGCCCGCCGAGCACACCGGCGGCGGGATCCGGGTGGACCTGCCGCCCCGCCGGGCCAGCACGGCGCCCTCCCCGCCCAGCGTGACGGCCACCGCCTCGGCGCGCAGCGCGCGGACGAGGTGGCGGGCCATCCGGTCGGGCGACAGCCGCGGCTGGGCGCTCAGCGTCCGGGCCTCGGACTCGCTCGGGGTGACCAGCGTGCAGCCGGGCGGGGGCAGCGGCCCCCGCGGATGCGGGTCCCACACCAGCGGCCCGGCCGCCCGGCGCAGGCAGGGGCCCAGGACCTCGGCGACGCCGCGGCCGTAGTCGGACACCAGGACCGCGCCCGCACCGCGGAGCAGCGACTCGACCTGCCCGGCCCGGCGGATGTCGAGGGCCGGGTCCGCCCGGCCGTCGCCGGTGTCGACGCGCAGCAGGGTCTGGCCCCTGGCCCGCACCCGGGTCTTGGTGATCGTGGTGCCCTGCAGCGGCAGCCGTACCACCTCGACCCGGCCGGCCAGCAGGCCCAGCAGGCAGCGGCCGGGGTGGTCGTCGCCGAAGGCGGCGACCAGGACCACCTCCGCGCCGCCCTCGGCGGCCAGCACCGCGGCGAGTCCCGCCCCGCCGGGGCGGCGGTGCTCGCGGCCGCCCGCCACGACCGGCACGGGGGCGTCGGGGCACAGCCTCTCGGCGTCGCCCTCGACGTCCACGTCCAGCAGGGTGTCCCCGATGACGACGATCGGACCCGCGCTCATCCGGTCACCTCCTCCATCGCGCCCTCGACCGCGTCGCAGAGCATGTGGATCACCGCGAGGTGCACCTCCTGCACCGTCGCGGTGTCCCCGGCGGGCACCGCCAGGACCTCGTCGCACAGCACGGCCAGCGGGTTGGGCGCCGGACCGGTCAGCGCCCAGGCCGCGATGCCCGTCCGGCGGGCGGCGCGCGCCGCCGCGAGCACGTTCGGGCTGCGCCCGCTGGTGGACAGGCACATCAGCACGTCGCCGGGCCGGCCGTGCGCCCGCACCTGGCGGGCGTAGACCTCCTCGGCTCCGAAGTCGTTGCCGATCGCGGTCACCGCCGAGGTGTCGGCGTGCAGCGGGATCGCCGCGTACGGCTCCCGGTCGGAGCGGTAGCGGCCGACCAGCTCGGCCGTCAGGTGCTGGGCCTCGGCAGCCGAGCCGCCGTTTCCGCAGGCCAGCAGCCGGCCGCCGCCGCCCAGCACGGCCGCGAGCTTGCGGCCCCAGACGGAGATCGTCGCCGCCTCGGCGTCCACCGCGCGCAGCGCGGCGCGCAGACGGGTCAGGTGCGGGTGCACGGTCATCCCCCCGCCACGGCGACCCGGGCCCCGCGCTCGGCGAGGACGTCCAGGTATACCGACTCGGTGCGGGCCGCCACCCGCGGCCAGCCGTACCGGGTGACGGCTCGCCGCCGGCCCGCCTCGGCGAGGGCCGCGCGCAGCTCGGGCCGGTCCAGCACGTCGAGCAGGGCCCGCGACAGGGCGCGCGGGTCGCGGGGCGGCACCAGCACGCCGCAGCCGGCGACGGTGTCGAGGTGACCGCCGACCGAGGAGGCGACCACCGGCACGCCGCAGGCCATCGCCTCGACCGGGACCATCCCGAACGGCTCGTACCACGGCACGGTCACCAGCACGTCCGCCGAGCGCATCAGCGCCGGCACCTCGGCGCGGCCGACGCTGCCCAGCAGGTGGACCCGGCCGGTCAGCCCGCAGGCCGCGGCCAGGCCGGCCAGCCGTACCGCCTCGTCGTCGCGCGGCGTGCCGCCGACGACGAGCAGTTCGGCGTCCGGCAGCCGGGACAGCGCCCGCACGACGGTGTCCAGCCCCTTGCGGGGCACCATGCGGCCGACGCAGAGCACCCGGGGCGACGGGCCCCGCGGGGCGACCGGCCCGTCGGGGCGGAACAGCTCCAGGTCCACCCCGCACGGCACCACGGCGATCCGCTCGTGGCCGACGCCCATGCGCAGCAGCTCGCTCACCTCGTCGCGGCAGGTCGCCACGATCGCCTGCGCCCGGCGCGCGATGTCGGCCTCGGCGGCGACGCGTCCCGGCGGGCTGGTGTCGGCCGGACCCTGCCAGCGCCGCTTGACCACCCCCAGGGCGTGGAAGGTCTGCACGACCGGCACCCCGAGGTCCCGCGCCGCGGCGAGGGCGGCCAGCCCGCTCATCCAGAAGTGGGCGTGGACCACGTCGGGTGGCCGTCCGGCCCAGCGACGCGCCAGATGGGCGCCGAACGCGGGCATGTACGGCAGCAGCTCGTCCTTGGGCAGGTCCTCGGCGGGCCCGGCCGGGACGTGCTCGACGATCAGCCCGGGTCCCGCTGAGACCTGCTCCGGCTGGCCGGACGCGGTGCGGCGGGTGTGGACGACCACCTCGTGGCCCCGCTCGGCGAGGGCGGCCGCCAGGGCGGCGACGTGGACGTTCTGCCCGCCCGCGTCCACTCCGCCGACGGCCGCGAGGGGGTTGGCGTGCTCCGACACCAGGGCGATCCTCATGACACGATCTCCTTCACGCCTCATGCCACTGACTTCCACGCGGGCGCCTTCAGGCCACGGTCCTCGCGGGCGCCCTCACGGCACGGCCTCCTTCACGGACGCTCCCCTCCCGCGCGCGCCCACGGCACGGTCTCCCTCACGGACGCCCCCTCCCGTGGGCGCCCTCACGACACGGTCTCCCTCACGGACGCCAGGCGGCCGACGGCCTCGGCGACCCGCGCCGGTGACACCGACGACAGGCACGGGTGGCCGGGGACCGGGCAGATGCGGGCCCTGCTCCCCGCGCACGGGGCGTCCTGGTCGCCGAGCAGCACCGACGGCACGCCGTACGGGGCCCAGCGGGCCGCCGGGACCACCGGGGCGAACAGGGTGACCACCGGCGTGCCGACCGCCGCCGCCAGGTGGGCGGGGCCGGTGTTGGCCACCACGACCGCGCTCGCCCTGGCGAGCACGGCGGCCAGCTCGGCGAGGGACGTCCGGCCTCCGAGGTCCCGGACGGCCTCCGAGGTGCTCGGGACGGCCTTCTCCGCACCGGAGCCGTCCGTCCCGATGGGCCCGGCGCCGCCCGCCACCCGCCGGGTCAGCTCGCACTCGCCGGGCCCGCCGGTGACGACGACCCGCCGGCCCGCGCGGACCAGTTCCCGGACCGCCTCGGCGCAGTGGCCCTCCGGCCAGGCCCGGGCCGGCGCGGAGGCCCCGGGGTGGACCACGACGTAGCCGGGTGGCCCGGTGATGTGCCCGACCGGCGGCAGCGGACGCCGTACGGCGAGCCGGCCGTCGTCGCCGGGCGGCGGGCGGAAACCTGCGGCGCGGGCCACCGCGAGCATCCGCTCGGGTTCGGGCACGTCCACGGTCTCGTCCACGATGTGACGGACGTCCAGCAACGAGCCGGGGTAGTCCTCGCTGATCGCGGCGATCCGGGGGACCCCGGCCAGCCGCAGCAGCAGCGCCGGCGGCAGTGACGACTGGTGGAAGGAGGTGAGGATGAGCGCCTGGTCGGGGGCCGCCTCCCGGACGAGCCGGAGCAGGCCGACGACGTGTGAGCCGGTCACCGGCCGCGGGTCGGGGTCGATCCACGGGGCCCGCCATTCCAGCACGCGGTCCACGCCGGGCAGCAGCTCGGCCGCGGCCCGGCCATTGGGCCCGGCCAGCAGCACCACCCGGCGGGCCGACGCCGCCACGGCGCGGACGGCCGGACCGGCGAGCAGCACGTCACCGGCGTTGTCGAGGCGGACGACCAGGACGGTTCCGGCCGGAGCGCCGTCCGCGGAACGGGCCGGGGCGTGGGTCACGGCGGGCGCGGGGCGGGCCGCGCCGTTCACCGCACCGCTCGCCAGGCCGTTCGACGCGCCGTTCACCGCGCCGCTCGCCAGGCCGTTCGACGCGCCGTTCACGGGGCCCGCCACAGCCGGACCCGCAACTCGCCGCGCAGCCGGTGCGCGCAGGCCGCCGGTGGGATGAGGACGCTGGTGAGCAGCATCCGGCCGATCTCGGCGGGGGTGCGCGGCCCCGGGGCGATCCTGGCCCAGGCGAACTCGGCGGTCAGCGCCAGCCAGCCCGCCCCGGCCGCCGCCGCGACCCCCCTGGCCAGCGTGCGTGCCGGACCCCGGCCCCGTTCCGGGAGGACCGGAGTCAGGACCCGCCGGCCATGCGCCCGTCCTGGGACGCCCGGCAGTCCGCGGTTCCACACCGGTCCGGCCGCCCGGCCTCGGCCCCGTGCCGGCCCGGACGCCCGGCCGCGGGCCGGCGCGCCGGGACCGGCGATCCCGGCGATCACGGGCAGCGCGCCCGCGAGGACCGCCAGTCCGCCGAGGCAGGTGATCAGCGCGTGGCGGCGCAGCCGTCCCGCCCCGCCGCCGACGGCCATCCTCCAGGCCGGGCCGTGCAGGCGGCGCATCAGCGCGTCGTCGGCGTTGCCGCGCTGGCGTCGCACGCTCGCCCACGGCCCGTCGTCGCGGAACGGATGGCTGGTGACGCGCTCGCCCCTGACCAGGCGGTAGCCGGCGGCCGTCACCCGCAGCGCCAGGTCGGCGTCCTCGCGGTAGGCGCGCGGGAAGCGCTCGTCGAATCCGCCGACCCGCTCCAGCGCCTCCCGCTGATAGGCCATGTCGGCGGTGATCCAGCGGGAGCGGGCGAGTCCGGCGGTGGCGCGCTCGTCGTCGGTGGGCCGCCCGCCCTCGGGCGGCGGCACGTGGATGCGGCCCTGGCTGCCCGCCACCTCGGCCGGCAGGCCGTCCAGGTCGGCGTGGAGCGTCTTCGCCCAGCCGGGGGCGGGGATCACGTCGTCGTCCAGGAAGGCGATCCAGGGGGTGTCCGCGGCCCGCCAGCCGGCGTTGCGGGCGGCGGCCGGCCCCCTGCCGCCCGAGCGCACCGTCCGCACCCCGTCCGGCACCGGCAGGGGTGCGGTGCGGGCGCCCGCCGGGCGGTCGTCGACGACGATGACGTCCAGGCCCGGGTCCAGCGCGGCGAGCGTCGCGGCGAGGCTCGGCCGGCCCACGGTCGGGACCACCACGGTGATCATGCGGTGAACACCCCCGCCCGGCGCACCAGGAACGGTCCCAGGGCCAGCACGTCCACCGGAGCCGACCCGAAGCACTCCAGCGCGTCCCGCGGATCGTCGACCATCGGACGGCCCGCGGTGTTCAGGCTGGTGTTGACCAGCACCGGAAGCCCGGTCCGCGCCTCGAACTCCTCCAGCAGCCGCGCCAGCAGCGGCTCACTCTCCCGCTCGACGGTCTGGACGCGGGCGGTGCCGTCCACGTGGACCACCGCCGGGATCCGGCCGCGCCACTCGGGCGCCACGTCGTGGACGAACAGCATGTACGGGCTCGGCACCGGTCCCCGGCTGAAGATCCGCCCCGCCCGCTCGGCCAGCACCATCGGCGCGATCGGACGGAACCGCTCGCGGCCCTTGACGTCGTTGAGCCGCTCGGTGTTGGCCACGTGTCCCGGATGCGCCAGCAGGGACCGGCGCCCCAGCGCGCGGGGACCGTACTCGCTGCGGCCCTGGAACCACGCCACGATCCGGTCGGCGGCCAGCTCGGCGGCCACAGCCGCGGCCAGGTCCGCCGGCCGCTCGCAGGAGACGTTCGCCGTCCGCAGCCAGGCCGCCAGCTCCGCCTCGCTCCAGGACCGGCCCAGATCCGCGCCCGGCATGGGCGCGGCCGGCTCCCCCGCCGCCGCGGCCAGGTGCAGCGCGCCGCCCAGCGCGGTGCCGGCGTCCCCGGCGGCCGGCTGCACCCAGACCCGCTCGAACGGGGTGGCCTCGCTGATGCGGGTGTTGGCCACGCAGTTCAGCGCCACCCCGCCGGCCATCGTCAGCGTCCGCAGCCCGGTGCGGCCGTGCAACCACCGCGCGAGGTCCACCAGCACCTCCTCCAGCCTGGCCTGGACGCTCGCGGCGAGGTCGGCGTGCTCGCCCGTCCACTCGCGGTGCGGGCGCAGGGGCTTGGCGAAGGCGCTCCAGTCCACCGGCTCGGTGCGGAACCCGCCGTCCCCGGTGGGGTGGACGAGGGCGCGCAGCTCGGGCAGGAACCGGGGGCGGCCGTAGGAGGCGAGCGCCATCACCTTGTACTCGTCGCTGGAGCGCAGGAATCCCAGGTGTGTGGTCAGGCTCTCGTACAGCAGGCCGAGCGAGTGCGGCAGCTCCTGGGCGGCGAGGATCTCCAGGGCGCCGTTCCGGTAGGCGCCGGCCAGGTGGGAGACCGCCTCGCCCCGGCCGTCGCAGACCAGGACGGCCGAGTCGGTGAACGGCGCGGCCAGGCCCGCGGAGGCGGCGTGCGCGATGTGGTGGGGCACGAAGCGCACCCGTGCCGCGTCCAGTCCGGGCAGCGCGGCGGCCAGGAAGGATGGGGCGCGCCGGGCGTAGGCGGTGCGCAGCTCCTCCCAGCCGGCGTCCTGGCCCGGCCCGCCGGGCACCACGAGGTCGGGGTCGTAGGAGTAGGCCACCGCGTCCAGGTCCTCGGGGCGCAGCCCGGCGCGGTCCAGGCACCAGGCCGCCGCCTGCTCGGGCAGCTCCCACGCCGAGAACGGCACCGGGCGCTTGCCGTGCTTCCGCCGGTTGAAGCGTTCCTCCTCGGCCGCCGCGACCACTTCCCCGTCCACGACCAACGCGGCAGACGGATCATGAAAAATCGCATTTATCCCGAGAAATCTCATTGAGTCGCCTCTCGTGGTGTAGTTACTTAACTACCGAGAGCAGCGCTTCTCAAAACGAACATTCCGGGAAAAGAGGCACCAAGGGCCGCAAACATCACTCTATGTGATTTCGGCCGGGGAGGTTCGGCGGGTCCGCACCCGGACCCGCCGAACCGTCAGCGCCCCTCGGTCTCGTCCGGGTCCCACGCCCCGGACCCGGCGGCGCCCTTGCGATCGTCGATCATCTGCGGCTCGGGACCCTCGTCGTCGACGCCCTCCGGGGCCCCGGCTCCGGCCGTGTCCACCCGGTCGTCGGGCACCTGCGCCGGCGGGTCGTCGCGCTCGGGATCGGTCTCGGTCATGGGTGCTCTCCTGCCCCCTCGGAAGATCCCCCCGAAGCCCGGACGCGGCGTCCGGTCCCCGGGAGGGCGTGGCCGTTCGCACGCGGAGACTTACCTATCCACCCGGTGGGTCCTTATAGCCGGCGGCCGGAGGGAATCGCCGCACCGGCCGGGAGAAACCCGCGACCGCGATCCTGCGGATCACCACCGTGAGCGCCGCGGTGGCGATCGCCGCCCAGGTCTGCGCCTGTGACAGGCGCAGCAGTCCCGCGGCGAGGAGGAAGTCCAGCAGCACCGCGACCGCGGTCCGGGGCCCGCCGGCGGGCAGAACCGCCAGCGCGGCGACCACCCCGGCGGCGACGATCAGGTTGACGGCGGCCTGGACGATCTCCCCCACCCCTGCCTCCCCGTCCTCCCGATCCGTCCCGGCGGCGCCGGCGACGCCGTGCCTCACCGGCTGGACCCCCCGGCGGCGCCGCCGGACGCGACGGGCCGGGCGGAGTCGACCACGCGCCCCTCCCGCTCGATCTCCTTGCCGAGGAAGAAGTTCAGCGCCGTCCGGATGGTCGCGATCGCGGCGAGCTGGCCTATCTGGCCGAAACTCGGTGCCACGGCCGTGCGCAGCACGTCCCCGGCAAGCTGGAACTCCAGCCCGAGGACGAGGAACCGCCCCAGGAACAGGCGCACGCCCACGAACCCCTGCCCCTCCCGCCGTCCCACCGCGGCCAGCAGGAACCGTACGAACGCCACGGCCGCGCCGGAGAAGATGACCAGCGCGCCGGCCGCCTCGACGAGGCGGACGAACAGGTTCACGACCTCCCGAAGCGTCTCCTCGGGCAGGATTTCCGGCATGTGATGCTGTTACCCGCCGCCGGGCGCGCGGACCCCTCGGCACCGGTACGGCGAGGCGGCCCCGGCCTCCCCGCGCGGCGCGGCCGGCCGGCCTGCCGGCCTCGGAGCGTGAGTTCGCCGTCGCCCCGGGAGGCGTGAGATCGTTGCGCCCCATGAGCGGTTCGTTGACGATGCCCCGTTTCCTCCTGCCGGCCGTGCTCGCCGCCGGGCTCACCGCCTGTTCGGCGGGCGGCGGCACGGCCGCTCCCCCGCCGTCCCCGGCGGTCTCCTCTCCCGCCGCGGCGGAGAGCACCCCGGCCGGTGAGCCCTCGGCCTCCGCGTCCGCCGAGCCCACCGCCCCCGACGGCTCCGGGGAGACGGACTCGCCCGGGAAGCCGACGGAGGACCCCGGCGTGGCCGCCCGGGACGACGACGCCGGCGACGCGGAGCCGGCCGTCTACCTGCTCGGCGACCTCGGCCTGAACGCGGCGCAGCCGGACACGCTGGACGTGCTGACCGGCGCCGGCGACACCCAGTCCGTCCCGCTCAGCCCGCACGCCGAGGTGCTCGACCAGCGGGGCCGGATCTGCGACAAGGGGAAGGCGCCGCACCGCTGCACCGTGGACCAGCTCAAGAAGGCGCTGGGCGCCCGCAAGGCGATCCGCGCCAAGGTGACGCTCAGGAAGGGCACCGCCGTACTGGTCGAAGAGGTCACCGGGGGCTGAGGACTCCTCGGGCCCGGTGCCGCGGGACGTCCCGCGGCACCGGTTCCTCAGGCCGGACGAAGCGGGACGTCCCGGGGCCCCGGGTTCCTCAGGCCAGGCAGCGCAGGGCGTCCCGCAGCGCCGGGTCGAGACGCCCCTCGGGCAGTCTGCCGACCGTGGCGTCCACGAACTCCGCCACGGGCAGCCGCTCGCGCCGGCCGTCCATCCGCACCGCGACCAGGTCGCCGCCCGGCTCGGCCCGGGCCGGGGAGCCCCGCTCGGTGAGGACGAACGCGCCCACCGCCGCCCGCCACCGGGCGCGCCCGCCGTTCTCGCCGTCCCCCACGGGCGCTCCGACGTCGTCGGCGTGGGTGGCGTACTCGGAGTCGTAGTGGAACGCCTGCAGGCCCACCGGGTACGGCCCGGCCATGGTCGGCAGTTCGGCGTCGCGGCCGAGTTCGCGCATGCGGCGGCGCGTCTCCCCGTTGGCCCGGCGCCACTCGCCGAGCACCTCCTCCACGGGGACGTCGCGGCGGCGCCGTACGCACCATTCGTTGAAGCCGTCGAAGCCGCCGCCGACGCCCTCGCGTCCGAGCGCCGCGCGGAAACCTTCCAGGTCGTCGTCCAGGCAGGCGTGGTTGTACATCTCCTCCCCGGCCAGGTGCGCGAGGACGTCCCGCACCGACCAGCCCTCGCACCGCGAGGGACGCGCCCATCCCGTGGCGTCGAGCCCGGAGAAGAAGCGGTCCAGGCGGGCCGCCTCGGCGTCGAAGATGTCGAAGGGATCGAGGGAGGCCAGGCGCGCCTCGGCGTCCTCGCGGTCGCCGCGCCCCGAAGCGTGTTCTGTGCTCATGCGGGTCCGGTACCCGCCCGGCCCGCTCCCGAACGGCCCGCCGCCCCGGCCCGGCCCGGCCGGATCCCGTACGGCCCGGCCCTCCGACCGGTCCCGTCATCCGTACGGCCCGCCCCGTGCGGCCCGGCCTTTTCCCGCGCGGAGGCTTGCCCGTGCCCAGAAAGGGCACGCGGCTAGGACAGCAGTTCCGCGACGTGGAAGGACCCACCGGAAATGGCCGACAGGCAGAGAGTCGTCATCGTGGGGGGCGGTTTCGCGGGGTTCACCGCCGCACGCACCCTCGCCCGCATGGCCCGGGGAGCCATCGAGATCGTCCTCGTCAACCCCACCGACTACTTCCTCTATCTCCCGCTGCTGCCCGAGGTCGCCGCGGGCGTCCTCGACCCGCGCAAGGTCGCGATCCCGCTGGCGGGCAACTGCCCGGGAGTGCGGCACCTGCTGGCCGCGGCCGAGTCCGTGGACATCGAGAACAGGCGGGTGACGTGCGTCGACGCCGAGGGCAACCACCGCGACCTGTCCTACGACCGCCTGGTCCTGGCCGTCGGCAGCGTCAACAAGCTGCTGCCCGTCCCCGGGGTCGCCGAGCACGCGCACGGCTTCCGCAGCATCGCCGAGGCCCTCTACCTGCGCGACCACCTGATCCGCCAGATCGAGCTGGCCGACGCCTCCGACGACCCCGAAGAGCGCCGGGCGCGCTGCACGTTCGTCGTGGTGGGCGCCGGGTACACCGGGACCGAGGTGGCCGCCCAGGGTCAGCTGCTCACCCGCGACGCGGTCCGGCGGCGGCCGGGCCTGCGCGACCAGCCGATCCGCTGGATCCTGGCCGACCTGGCCCCGCGCATCCTGCCGGAGCTGGACCGGCGGCTGTCGGACACCGCGCAGCGCACCCTGTCCGAGCGCGGCGTGGAGATCCGCACCGGCACCAGCGTGGCCGAGGCGTACGCCGACGGGGTCAAGCTGTCCGACGGGGAGCACGTGCCGACCCGCTCGCTGATCTGGTGCGTGGGCGTGCGGCCCGACCCGTTCGTGGAGTCCATGGGACTGCCCACCGAGAAGGGCCGGCTGCTGGTGGACGAGTACATGAACGTCCCCGGCCACCCGGAGGTCTTCGCCTGCGGCGACGCGGCGGCGGTGCCGGACCTGACCAACCCCGGCAAGTACACGCCGATGACCGCCCAGCACGCCAGCCGCCAGGGCAAGCAGGTGGCCCGCAACGTCGCCGCCACCTACGGCCGCGCCGAACGGAAGCCGTACAAGCACAACGACCTGGGGTTCGTCGTGGACCTGGGCGGGCTCAAGGCCGCGGCGAACCCGCTGGGCCTGCCGCTGTCGGGCCTGCCGGCGAAGGCGGTGACCCGGGGCTACCACCTGCTGGCCGTACCGGGCGGCCGGGCCCGCATCGCGGGGAACTGGCTGCTGGACGCCCTGCTGCCGCGGCAGATGGTCCAGCTCGACCTGGTGCGGGGCGGTTCGGTCCCGCTGACCAGCTCCTCTCCCGAGCGGCCCGACGGCCTCAGCGGCGGCTGACCCGCCCCGGCGGCGGGTGGTCGCGCGAGGACTCGGGAGAGGAGGCCCGCGGACGCGGGATCCACGTGCTCCACACGCGCCGGATCCCCCGCGCCCGGCCCCGCGTCCGCCGTCCCCGTGTGTGACGGGCGGCGACGAGGGCAGGGGCGCGGCATGACGACGCAGTCTTACTGGATGGAATCGGCTCCCGGCCGGCCGCACGCGACCCTGGTACAGGACCTGGAGGTCGACGTCGTGGTCATCGGCGCCGGGATGGCCGGGCTCAGCGCCGCCTGGGAGCTGCAGCGTGCGGGCCGTACGGTGGCCGTGGTCGAGGCGGGCCAGGTCGCGGGGGGCGTCACCGGCAACACCACCGCCAAGCTCACCGCCCAGCACACGCGGATCTACGCCCACCTGGAGAAGTCGGCGGGCGCGGAGGCCGCCCGGCTGTACGCCTCCTCCCAGCAGGCGGCGATCGAGCACCTGATCGCCACGGCGGGCGAGCTGGGGATCGACGCCGAGGTGGAGCGGATGCCCGCGTTCACCTACGCCGAGTCGTCCGAGGGCGCCGAGGAGCTGTGCGCCGAGGCCGAGGCCGCGGCACGGGCGGGGCTGCCCGCGTCGTTCGTCACCGAGACGCCGCTGCCGTTCCCGGTCGCCGGGGCGGTGCGGGTGGACGACCAGGCGCAGTTCCACCCGCGCCGCTACCTCATGGGGCTGGTCGACGCCCTGGTGGCCGGCGGTGCGCTGGTCTTCGAGCACAGCCGGGTGACGGAGCTGTCCGAGAGCGACCCGTGCCGCGTCACCACCTCCGACGGCGTCACCGTCACCGCCCGCGACGTGGTGGTGGCCACGCACTATCCGATCTTCGACCGGGCGCTGCTGTTCTCCCGGATGGAGCCGAGCCGCGAGCTGGTCGTGGCGGCGGCCGTACCCGCGGACCGGGCGCCCGAGGGCATGTTCGTCACGTCCGAGGACAACACCCGCTCGGTCCGCACCGCCCCGTACGGCGAGGGCCGGCGGCTGCTGATCGTCACCGGCGAGACGTTCAAGCCCGGCGCCGGGAGGGTCGGCGACCGCTTCGACCGGCTGGCCTCCTGGGTCACCGACAGGTTCGGCGCCGAGGAGGTCTCCTACCGGTGGGCGGCCCAGGACAACCACACCACCGACCGGCTGCCGTTCGTCGGCCTCCTGCACCCCGGGGCCCGGCACGCCTACGTCGCCACCGGGTTCGGCGGGTGGGGCATGAGCAACGGGGTCATGGCGGGACGGCTGCTGGCCGAGCTGATCACCGGGGGCGGCTCCCCCTGGGCGAAGCTGTACGACCCCCGCCGGCTGCACCCGGTGCGCGAGGCGGGCGCGGCGCTGCGCATGCAGGCCACTGTGGCGCGGCACTTCGTCGCCGACCGCTTCGGCGCGGGACAGGCGGAGGAGGCCGAGGCCCTCCGGCCGGGCGAGAGCGCGGTGCTCAAGATCGGCGGGGAGCGGTGCGCCGTGCACCGGGACGATTCCGGCCGTCTGCACGCCGTCTCCGCGGTCTGCACCCACCTGGGCTGCGTGGTGGGGTTCAACGACGCCGAACGCGCCTGGGAGTGCCCCTGTCACGGCTCACGCTTCGGCGTGGACGGCGAGGTCCTTCAGGGACCGGCCGTCGAGCCGCTGGCCCCGGTCGAGGGTCTCGCGACCGGTCCCGAGTCCGTCCGGGCGGACGGTCCCGGAGCGGGCCCCGCGTAGGGGCCCGCGGCCGGTGACGGAGGCGGAGGCGCGGTTGGGCAGGCCGGTGACGGGTGGTCCGCCCGGTGCCGGTAGGGCTCAGCCTTCGGCGCCGAGCCACAGGTCGGGGCCGAAGACCTCGTAGTGGACGTCCCGCGCCGCCACGCCCGCGCCGATCAGCGCCGAGCGCGCCGCCCGCATGAAGGGCAGCGGACCGCACAGGTAGGCCGTCGCCTCCGCCGGGACCTCCATCCCGGCGAGGTCCATCCACCCGGAGCGCTCTCCGCCGGCCGCGCCGTCCTCGTACCAGAAGAGGCGCGTCGCGTCGGGCAGCGCGGCGACCAGCCGCTCGGTGTCCTCGCGCAGCGCGTGGTCCGCCGGGGAGCGGTCGGCGTGCAGCACCAGCACGCGCCGCGTGGAGCCGGTGCGGACCAGGTGCTCCAGCATGGCGACCATGGGGGTGCAGCCGATGCCGGCCGAGGTGAGCACGAGCGGGCCGTCGCCGTCCTCCAGTGCCACGTCGCCGAAGGGCGCCGTCAGGGTCAGCTCGTCGCCCTCGCGGACGGCGGCGTGCAGGAGGTTGGAGACCTCGCCGTCCGGGCCGCCCTCGCCGCGCACCCGCTTGACGGTGATGCGCCGGAGGCCGCCGGCGTCCGCACCCGGCAGGCCGTCCTCACTCGAAAGGCCCGACAGGCTGTACTGGCGGAGCTGGCGCACGCCGTCGGGCATGCGCGCCTCGACGCTGACGTACTGGCCGGGACGGGCGGGCGGGACCGGCCCGCCGTCGGCCGGGCGCAGCAGGAAGGACACCACGTCGGGCGTCTCCTCGCGGCGTCCGACGACGCGCCACCGGCGCCGGCTGTCGCCGTCGGCGATGCCCGCCTCGGCGTAGAGGCGGGCCTCCATGGCGATCAGCGAGCCGGCCATCAGCCAGTAAACCTCGTCCCAGGCGGCAACGACGTCCGGGGTGACGGCGTCGCCCAGCACCTCGGCGATCGCGCCGAAGAGGTACTTGTGGACGATCACGTACTGGTCGTCGGTGACCCCGAGCGAGGTGTGCTTGTGCGCGATGCGGGCCAGCAGCGCGTCGGGGCGCTCACCGGGGTTGTCCAGCAGCATCGTGGCGAACGCGGCGATGGAGCCGGCCAGGGCGCGGCGCTGGGCCCCGCTGGCCTGGTTGCCGCGGTTGAACAGGCCGTCGAGCAGCTCCGGGCGCTCGGCGAACATCGTGCCGTAGAACCGGGCGGTGATGTCGTCGAGCGACGCTCCGATGACCGGCAGCGTGCTGCGGACGATCGCTGCGGACTCCGCGGACAGCATTGGACCTCCTGCGACGGGTGCGGGGAGACGCGGCCAACTTAATTTGCATCTCACATACATATTAAAGACCGGGCAGCCGCCCCTCCCCCCGGGCCGGAGGTCACCCGCCATAGGGCCGAAAGTCACATCATCCGGAAATCCCCTGTTCAGCCGGAGGACGCACCGGACGGCGTCCTCGGCGGCAGCAGGCCGAGCAGCACCGGGCCTGTCGGCTCCGTCACCAGCTCGTCGATCGTGACCGGGTCGAGCGCGGCGTAGAACGCCTCCTTGGCCCGTGCCAGCGCCCCGCGCAGCCGGCACGCGGCCCGCAGCGGGCAGGGCACCGCGTCCTCACAGCCGACCACGTCGCCGTCGCCCTCCAGCGCGCGGACGATGGCGCCGACCGACGTCCGGTGGCCCGCCCCGGTCAGCCGCAGCCCTCCCCCGCGTCCGCGCCGGGTGTCCACCAGCCCCATCTCGCTCAGCCGCGCCACCGCCTTGGCCGCGTGGGTGTACGGCACGGCCAGCACCTCGGCGACCGACCGGGTGGTGGGCTGCTCGTCGCCGTCCGCCACGGCCAGCCGCATCACGATGCGGAGCGAGATGTCGGTGAAGGCGGTCAGGCGCATGCAATCACGGTATTCCGTCCCGTCCGCCCCGGCGACCGGCCGGTACGGCACGGGCCTCCCCTACCTCGGACGCGGTAGATCCGCCTGACTCGTACGGCGTCTGCGACAGAGAGAAGCACCTCCGCAGGCGGATGCCCGGCGACGGGTCCGGCGGGCATGGTTCTGGCGTCCGGTCCACCCGAAGCGTCCGGTCACACGAAGCGTCCGGCCGCAGAAGCGTCCGGCCGCAAGGAGAGGGGAGCGCCTCATGTCCGTCCTGTCTGTGGTCGCCACACCGATCTGTACGAGTGCGACGGAATGCGCGGGTCAGGGTGTCGGCACCTTCCTCGGCACTCCTCAGCGGATCTGGGCCAGCGTGGCCGCACTGCTGGCGTTGGGCGCCGTGGTCACGGGTGCCGTGGCCATCGGCCGGCCGGCGTCGCGCTCCGGCCGTCGCACCGGCGACGGCCGCAGGAGAGCAGCCGTCGCGGCTTTGGCCGGGGGCCTCATCGCCGCGGTCAACGGCGCGGTGAACCTGGCGGTCGCCGACGGCGGCCTCGGCACCGGGAACGGAGTGTTCGGAGGCGCCCTGGCCTCGACGTTCGGACTGGCCGCCGCGGTCCTCGGCGGACTGTCCCTGGCTCGCTCCCGCCGTACCGCCGAGCACTCGGCCGCGGACCGCTGAGCGGGCGTCCGAGAAGGTTCAGGCTCCGGTTCCAGGACCGGCGTGGCATCTACGGGGTGCCGCGGTCGGCGGCGTCCCCCGATGTGGAGCGGGTACCGTTGTGCGGCCTTTCCCGTGTCCCTGATCCGGGCCGCCGGAAAGCCCGGATCGTTCCAGGCCTGGTTCCCGCACGTCCCCCGGCGGTCAGCGGCCAGAGAGGCGGGCCAGCAGCCCGTCCAGCGGTCGCGGCACGCGGTCGGGGTCGAGTGCCGCGGCGAGCAGGGCGGAGTAGCGGATCTTGCGGCCGCCGCCCGCGCCCATGAACCGGCGCAGCTGGTCGTGCGTGTCGCGTCCGCGCCACGCGGGCTGCCTCTGCAGGGTGCGGAACGAGCCGAGTTCGCCCTCGGCGTCGAGGACGCGTTCGACCGCGGCGGCGCCGAGGGCGCGGATCAGCTCGTCCTCCAGGTCGGCGACGCACACGAAGAATCCGAGCGCCTCCAGACCGCTCCGGCCGGGGCCCGGCCCGAGACCGGCGCGCTCGAGTGCCCGCCGGAAGTCGCCCTCCTCCCCTGCGTCGCACAGGCCGGCCAGCCGGAGACCGCTACCGGCGGGACCGAACCTGCCGACATGGGCCCCGATGTTCGTGGCCCCGCCCATCGCCACGACGGAGACGCCCTCGGCCGCCAGGTCCAGGCCACGGCGCGCGGCCAGCGCCTCGACGGCCGACCTGTCGCTGACGCCCTCGACCAGGACCACGGTCCGCGTATCGCTCACGGGCCCAGCCTCGCACCGAGTCCGGGGAGCTTCATCCCCTTTTTACGCGGCGGACGCAGTGAGCCCGCGAATCCCTGGACGGCCGGGGTGGCTCCTTGGTCCCGCTGCCCCGTCCGCATCGTGATGGGGCCCTTCGGAGGTCATGAGGCGGTGAGATGGGCGCGGAGGGCTGCGGCTCCCGATTCGGCGAGCCAGTCGGCGAGGGTGCGCAGTCCGGGATGGATGACGCGCAGGGCCTCGATGTCGGCGTGCCAGCGGTCGCCGGCCTGCCAGCGCTTCCTGGTCTCGGCGATCATCGGACCGAGCGCGGCGGCCTCGTCGTCGGTGATCTGCTCGTACCGGACCGGAATGCCGGTGGCCTCGGTGATCGCGGCGGCGGCCTCGACGGGGGTCGGCTGGTCCCCGGCCAGTTCCAGGGTCCGCCCGGCGAACCGGGACGGGTCCGCGAACGCGAGCGCGGCGAATTCGGCGATGTCCTCCAGCGCGATGACCTGCATGGGCTCGTGCGGAGGGAAGAGGTGCCGGTGCACGCCGCCGGAGATGCCGTCGAGGCCGATCGCCCCGCCGAAATAGTTGGTCACGAACCGGACCGGGCGCAGCACGGTGGGCAGTGCGATGCGATCACGCAGGTACTCCTCGATCAGCGTTTTCCCCTCCGAATGCCGTGACGCCGCCGATGCCGAGGCGATGGTGCTGAACACGACCCGCTCGATCCCCGCCGCGGCGGCCGCGTCGATCAGCGCCCGGCCCCGGGCCACCTCGAGATCCGTTTCGGGTCCGGCCGGACCGAGGGACACGGGCGGTACACCGAAGACGGCGGCGACGCCGTCGAGCGCGGGCGGCAGGCTCGCCGGATCGTCGAAGTCGCCGGGTACGAGCCGGGCGCCCGCGGCTTCCAGCGCGGCGGCGGCGGGTGCGGCCGGGTCGCGCACCAGGGCCCGCACCGGCCATCCGCCGGCGAGCAGTCGGCGGGCGGTGACGCCACCCTGCTTGCCGGTGGCGCCGGTGACGAGGATCGGGGAGTCAGGGATGGCCGGTGTCGTGGTGGTCATGGTGCCCTTTCCGGTGACGGTGGAAGATGGTCGGGTGATCCGGAATGCTTCACCCGTTTCAAGGCCACAGACAAGGATTTCGTGACATGGCAGCAGCACCGGACGCGGCGCCCGCCGAGCGCGCGGACGCCCGCCGTAACCGGGAGATCGTGCTCCGCACGGCGACGCGCGTGTTCGCCGAGGAGGGGCTGGAGGTGTCGATCGGCCGGATCGCGCAGCGCGCCGGGGTCGGGGCCGGGACCGTCTACCGGCACTTCCCGAGCAAGGAGATCCTGGTCGAGGCGGTGCTCGCCGAACACGTCAAGGACCTGGTGGCCGCCGCCGACCGTTGGGCCGCCCGCGCCACGCCCGGTGACGCGCTGTTCGGGTTCCTGCTCGAAGTGATCGAGAAGTCGGGGGGCCGCCGGCACATCTGCGATGCGCTCACCGCCGACGGGAGCTGGCCGCGCGCCGTGCTGGCCGGCGCCGCCCAGCGGTTCCACGAGGCGCTGGAGCGTCTGCTGCGTGACGCCGTACAGGCCGGGGCGATACGCGCCGACGTACGAGCCGACGATCTGTCCGCGCTGACCGTCGGCGGCGGCGCTCTGCGTTCGGCGCACCGGGACCGGGAACGCGGCATGCGGCTGGTACGGGTGCTGCTGGACGGGCTGCGCCCCCAGGCCGTCACGAAAGCCGAGACCTTCCGTGACGCGTCCTCCCGCCCCCGTCACGAAACCGCCCCGAGGTACTGCGTGGAATGCGGCGCGCGACTGCGTGTCCACGCCACCGGCAGGCCGCCCCGTTACTGCGGCCCCGCCTGCCGCCAGCGCGCCCACCGGCGCCGTTCCGTCGCATAGCGGTCCGGTTTCGCCCGGCACACCGGCCGGCGCACGTCTTCGCGAGATGACCCGGTGACGCCCCGGGACGCCGCCCGGGCACGGCACGGGGCCGCGGGAGCGGTCCGGCCTCCCTCCCGCCGGGCCGTCCAGGGATGTGCTATCAATTAAATGACCAAACAGTGGAGTTTGGTCAAAATTCTTGGAACGGCTGGTTCTCAAGGACATGACGGCACAGACCAGACCCCATGACGGCTCGCCCGGCGAACCGTCCGGCGACGCGCCCGGCGACACGCACGGCCCGCCGGGCGACTCGCGGAACGGCCCCGGAGACGGGACCGGGGCACGGCCCCGGCGGCCCGGCCGGCCCCCGCGCGACGCCGCCCGGCACCTGGAGCGGGCGCACCGCATCCTCGACACCGCCTGCGACCTCGTCCTCGACCGGGGCTACGACGCCACCACGGTCGGGGACATCGCCCGCCGCGCCGGGGTCGCCAAGGGCACGATCTACCTGCACTGGCGGACCCGCGAGGAGTTGTTCGCCGCGCTGCTGCGCCGGGAGCGGGCCGAGATGGCGGCCGACGTGCGGAAAAGCGTGGAAGACACTCCCGGCCGGCTCCGCGACCTGCTCGGCCTGCTCGCCGCCGGGCTGCTGCGCAGGCCCCTGCTGCGGGCGAGCCTCCTCGGCGACTCGGAGGTGCTGGGCGGGCTCACCCGGGCCAAACGCGACGGCCCGGCGGACGCCGAGCTGCGCGCCGGGCTCGGCCCCTACCTCGCCGAGCTGACCCGGCACGGCGCGCTGCGGGCCGACCTGACGCCCGCCGAGCACGTGACGACCCTCTCGTCCATCCTCTACGGGTTCCTGACCATCCCCCGCCTGCTGCCCGGACCGTACGTCCCGGACGACGAACGGCTGGCGGAGCTCGTCGCCGACGCCTGCGGCCGGACGCTGGAGTCCGGCACGGCGCCCACCGGCGACGACGCCCGCGAGATCCGCCGGGCGACCCTGCGGCACATCGACTTCGTCCTGGAGAGCGCGCGGCGGAAGCTGAGCCTGTCCCTGGGCACCGAGGAGACCCCCCGATGAACGTCATCCCCTTATCCGACGACGCCGCCGACCTCGCGACCGCGGGCGGCAAGGGCGCCTCCCTCGCCCGGCTGGTCCGCGCGGGCCTGCCGGTACCCGGCGGCTTCTGCGTCACCACCGGCGCCTACCGCGACTTCGTCTCCCGCGGCGGCCTGCACGAGGAGATCATGCGCGCCGTCGCCGACCTGCCCGCCGACCGGGCCGCCCGGCGGATCGCCGGACTGTTCGCCTCCCGGGAGGTCCCCGGGGAGACCGCCGCGGAGATCCTCGCCGCCCACGCGAAGCTCGGCGGCGAGGACCACGACGTCCCGGTCGCCGTACGGTCGTCGGCCACCGCCGAGGACCTGCCCGGCATGTCCTTCGCCGGGCAGCAGGACACCTACCTCAACGTCCGCGCCGGCGGCCTGGTGGCGGCGGTCGCGCGTTGCTGGGCGTCGCTGTGGACCGAGCGGGCCATCGCCTACCGGACCGGACAGGGCGTCCCGCACGACGACGTGGCGCTGGCCGTGGTCGTCCAGGAACTCGTGCCCGCCGACGCGGCCGGCGTCATGTTCACCGCCGACCCGGTCAGCGGCGTCCGTGACCGGATCGTGGTCAACGCCTCCTGGGGACTGGGTGAGGCCGTCGTCGGCGGGCAGGTGACACCCGACACCGTCGTGGTCGACCGGTCCACCGGCGAGGTCGCCGAGGAGCACGTCGCCGACAAGGCCGTCATGACGGTCCGCACGCCCGACGGCACGCGCGAGGAGCCGGTCCCGGACGACCTGCGCCGCCGCCCCGTCCTCGACCGGGCGCTCGCCCTACGGCTGGCCCGGCTCGGCGAGGAGATCGAGGAGCTGTACGGCACGCCCATGGACGTCGAGTGGGCCCTGCACGACGGCACGCTCCACATCCTGCAGGCCCGCCCGGTCACCGGCCTGCGCCGGCCCGTCGAGGAGTGGAACGACTCCCTGAAGGGCGGCTACCTGTGGACCTCCGCCAACCTCGGCGAGGCCATCCCCGACGTGATGACGCCCTGCACCTGGTCGGTCGTGCGGCTCTTCATCACCGAGGCCATGTCGGCCTCGGCGATGCCCGGCTTCGACCTGGTCGGCAACATCGGCGGCCGGTTCTACATGAACCTCAGCGTGATGTACTCGATCGCCGCGGCGCTGGGCATGAAGGGACGGCTCGGCGCGACCGAGCAGGTCTTCGGCAGGCTCCCGGCCGGTCTCGACGTGCCGCCGCTGCCCGCCTCGCGCTGGGAGATCATCAGGGCCGTGCTGCCCATGGCCTTCACGCTGCGCCGCCGGGTGCGGGTCAACCTCGCGCGGATGCCCGCCTTCCTCGCCACGGCCAGGGAACGCAACGCGCGGCTGCGCGGGCGGATCGCCGGGACGACCTCCCCCGCCGAGCTGGCCGCCCTGTGGGAGGAGGAGCTGCTGCCGTACCTGACGGAGGCGTGCCGGGTGCTGGAGGCCGCCGGACGGCAGGGCGGCGCGACCCTGGTCATGACCCGCGACCGGCTGCGCGGACTGGTGGGCGAGGTCGACGCCGAGGCGATGCTCACCGGGGCCGGAGCGGACGGGGAGCTGGCCAGCCTCGGCCCGATCGTCGGCCTGGGCAGGCTGGCCAGGGGCGAGATCGACCGGGAGACGTTCGCCCGCGAGTACGGGCACCGGGGGCCGCACGAGTTCGAGCTGTCGTCCCCCCGGCCCGGCGAGGACCCGCGGTGGATCGACGCGCAGCTCGCCGCCATGTCCGGGGTCGAAGACAGGGAGGAGGAGCTGTTCGCCCGCCGGAGGGAGGCGGGCGAGGCCGCCTGGCGGCGGTTCGGGGAACGCTTCCCGCGCAGGGTCGCCGCCATGCGGCGGAGGGTGGCCCGGTGGAGCCTGGTCGTCCGTGACCGCGAGGCGACCCGCTCCGAGGTGATCCGGGCCTTCTGGGCGGTACGCGACCTCGTGCTGCGGGCCGGGGAGCTCACCGGCCGCGGCGACGACCTGTTCTTCCTGTCGATCCAGGAGATCGTCGCCCTGCTGCGCGGCGACGAGAGCCCCCTGGACCGGGTCGCGGTACGGCGGGCGACCTACGAGCGCTACGCCGCGCTGCCCGCCTACCCCACGCTGATCGCCGGCCGCTTCGATCCCGAGCGCTGGGCCGCCGACCCCGGCCGGCGGCGCGACCTCTTCGACGCCCGGGGCGGCGGCGTGCCGGTGAGCGAGACGGTCACCGGGTTCCCCGGCGCGCCCGGGATCGTCGAGGGCACGGCCCGCGTCATCGACTCCCCCGAGGACGGCGACCGGCTCGCCCCGGGCGAGATCCTCGTGACGACGCTGACCAACATCGGCTGGACCCCGATGTTCCCCCGCGCCGCCGCCGTCGTCACCGACATGGGCGCGCCTCTGTCGCACGCCTCGATCGTCGCGCGCGAGCTGGGCATCCCGGCGGTGGTCGGCACCGGCAACGCGACCATGCGCCTGCGCGACGGCGACCGGATCAGAGTGGACGGCGAACACGGCACCGTGGAGGTGCTGGCCTCCTGACGGTGGCACGCGACGCCGGGGCTCTAAGCTGCCGGTCATGCGATACCTCCCCCCGAGTGACGCCGGTTCGCGGCGCCCGGCCGCCGCCGTCCGCCTGACCGTTCTCGCGGTGGCCGTGTGCCTGGCCGCGTGCGCGGTCACGGTGCCGTACGGGACGCCCGCGCGGGCCGCCTCCGCCGCGGACCCGCGCGCCGCCACGCGGGGCGTCCCGGCGGCGGCGCCGTACGGGACGACCGCGGCACCGTACGGGACGACCGGCCGGAGCGCCTCGGCCGGGAGCCCGTCCCTGGGCGGGGGGAGGCTGGCGGCCGCGCCGTGTCCGGAGCCTCCGCTCGTCGACGGCGGGATCCCCCGGGGGCGTGAGTACCTCACGGCGGTCATGAGGTGCCTGGACAGGTCGTGGTCCGGTCACTTCGCGCGGGCCGGGCTGCGTTTCCGCGCGCCCGCGGTCCGCTTCTACGAGGAGCCCGCCGAGCGCGTGTGCGGGGTGCCCTGGCCCGCCGGCGCGGCCGCCTTCTACTGCACGGAGAGGGCCACGGTGGTGTTCCCGCTCACCGGGGAGTGGATCGAGGGCCGGACCGACCTGTACCCGCTGAAGGTGGCGGCGCACGAGTACGGCCACCACCTGCAGAGCCTCACCGGCGTCCGGACCCGCTACGAGGCCCGCGCCCGCGTGGAGCGCGCCCGCCGGGCCGAGCTCGGCCGCCGCTACGAGCTGCAGGCCGACTGCCTGTCGGGGGTGTTCCTGGGCAGCGTGCGGCGGTCCCTGTCTCGCACCGCTCGGGACTGGGAGGCGCTGGCGGAGGCGGTCCGGGCCGGCGGCGACAGCGGTGACGACGGCGATCCGCGCACCCACGGCGCCGGCGCGCACCGGGGCCGCTGGTTCGACCGCGGTCTCCACGCGGTCTCTCCGTCGGCCTGCGACACCTGGGCGGCGCCGTCGTCCGCGGTGTCGTGACCTGCGGTGTCGTGACCGGCGGGGCCGCCGCCGTGGCGGGCGGCGGCGTGGCGGACCTCCGCATGGCGGGCACAGGCCGTACAACGGGCACAGACCATACGACAGGCACGGACCGTACGGCGGGCACGGGCCCGGCGGGCGCAGGCCGTACGACGGGCGGGGGCGGGGGTGGTGGCGCGTGCTGAGGCTGGACCGGCTGGTGAACGTCCTCGGCGGGTACGGCGCCCGCCTGTGCTGCGCCCCGGCGTCGCGGGCGGTGGAGCTGCGCAGCGTGGCGGTGCACGACCCGACCGAGCCCTCCCCCGCGACCGGCGACGTGTTCCTGTCGGTCGGCGTGGACTCCGCGGCCGGCGCCGTACGGCTGGCACGGGCGGCACGCGCCGCCGCGGTGCTGGTGCGCGGGCGTCCGCCGCTGGACGAGGAGGCCCTGGCCGCCGCCCGGGACGGCGGGATCGCCGTGCTGCTGGTGGAGCCGGAGGTGTCGTGGAGCCAGCTTGCCGGCGTGGTGTACGGGCTGGTCGTCGAGGGCCGGGAGACCGACGCCGGGCGGGGGCCCGCCGACCTGTTCGCCCTGGCCGACGCGCTGGCGTCCGAGGTCGGCTCCGCGGTGACGATCGAGGACCAGATGTCGCGGGTGCTGGCCTACTCCGGTTCGCAGCAGGCCGCCGACCCGGCGCGGCTGGAGACGATCCTGGGCCGGCGGGTGCCGGAGGCCGTACGCGGGCTGTTCGAGCGCGGAGGCGTCTTCGCGCACCTGACGACCTCCGACGAGCCCCTGTTCGTCGAGCCCTCGCCGGAGCACGGCCTGCGGGGGCGGATGGTGGTCGCGGTCCGCGCCGGACGGGAGCTGCTCGGCTCGATCTGGGTGGAGTGCGAGCGCCCGCTGTCCGACGGCCGCCGGACGGCCCTCGTGGACGGGGCGCGGGCCGTCGCGCTGCACCTGCTGCGCTCCCGGGTCGGCGCCGACCTGGAACGCCAGGTGGAGTCGGACCTCGTGATCCGGCTGCTGGAGGGCACGGCCGAGGGGCCCTCCCTGGTCAGCCGGCTGGGCCTGCCCGGCGGCCTGTTCCGGGTGATCGCCCTGCAGGCCCACGTCGCCGAGGAGCGGCACGCGGCGATCCTGCTGGCCTTCGAACGCGCGACCACGGGGTTCGGCTGGTCACGGCCGGGACGAAGCGCCCTGTTCGGCAACACCCTGTACACGGTGCTGCCCTGCGGCGGCGATCCCGGGCCCGCCCGCGTCTGGATCGCCTCGATCGTGAACGTCCTGCCGCGACGGGTCACCGTGTTCGCCGGCGTCGGCGGGGCCGCGGACCTGGGCCGGCTGCCCGCGAGCCGGCAGGAGGCCGACGAGAGTCTCGCCCTGCGGGCCGCCCGGCCCGATGGTGACCTGGCGGTCGTCTACGACGAGTCGTGGGACGGGATCCTGTTGCAGCGCCTGCGGGCGGCCGCCTCCGCCGGGCGCGTCCCGGCCCGCGGGCCGGTCGCCGAGCTGACCCGGCACGACGCCGAACACGGCACCCGGTACGTCGCGACGCTGCGCGCCTGGCTGGAGGAGCAGGGGGATCCGGTGACCGCCGCGGGCCGCCTGGGCGTCCATCCCAACACCGTCCGCTACCGGATGCGCAGGATGAGGGAGCTCACGAACCTGCAGCTGGAACTGCCGGAGAAGCGGCTGGCGATGATCATCGCGCTGGCCGCCGGGCAGGACGAGCGTCCCTGACCCCGGGACGGCGGCCCGGTCCTCCGGCGTCCGCGGCTTCGGGGGACGCCCCGGCGGTTCCCGAAGGCGTCCCGGCGGTTTCCGGGAACGCCGGCGGCGGCCCCGGTGTTCGTCGCGACGGTTTCCGGGAACGCCGGCGGCGGCCCCCGTGTTCGTCGCGGCCGGACACGATCCCGGTGTTCGTCGCGGCCGGATACGATCCCGGCGTTTGTCACGGCCGGACAAACCCGGCGCCCCCGGTTGTCCGACGCGCACAGACCGTCACCGCGCCGGGCACGTCATGCTCGTGCCACGCGGGCCGGACCCGCGTCGGGCGTACGGCGAGCGCACGCCCGGCGGATGCCGGACGTACGGCGGGCAGACCCCGGACGCACGGCGAGCCGACGAGCCGGAGCCGGCGAGTCGAGGGGAGAGGGTTGTCATGGGCATCGAGGGCGGACCGCGCACGGCTGTGGTGATCGGCGCCGGTGTGGTGGGGCTGTCCACCGCCTGGTTCCTGCAGGAACGCGGTGTGGAGGTCACCGTGGTGGACCGCGACGGGGTCGCCGCGGGCGCGTCGTGGGGCAACGCGGGCTGGCTCTCCCCCGGGCTGGCCATCCCGCTGAACGAGCCCGGGGTGCTGCGCTACGGCATGCGCTCCCTGCTCGACCCGAGCGCCCCGCTGCACGTGCCGGCCACCCTGGACACGGGGCTGTGGTCCTTCCTCGCCCGGTTCACCGCCAACTGCACCTGGCGGTCGTGGGGCCGCGCCGTGAAGGCCAACCTCCCGTTCAACGAGGAGTGCCTGGAGGCGTTCGACGTGCTCACCGCCAACGGCGTCGAGGCGCCCACGGTCGAGGCGCCGATCCTGGCCGGGTTCGCGACCCCGCGCCAGGCCGTGGGACTCCTGCACGAGCTGCGCCGCATCAACCGGTCCGGGCTGCACATCGACTACGAGGTGCTCGACCGCGACCGCCTCGCCGCGTACGCGCCGCAGCTCTCCTCCGGGGTGCGGGTCGGGATCCGGCTGGACGGCCAGCGTTACGTCGACCCCGGGGAGTTCACCCGCTCGCTGGCCCGTTCCGTCGTCGCCCGCGGCGGCGTCATCAGGTCCGGCTTCCGGGTGACCGGGGTGCGCGACGACGCGGGCCGGCTCACCGTCCGGTCCGGCGCGGGCGACGACGTCACCGCCGACGCCGTCGTCCTGGCCACCGGGGCCTGGCTGAACGTGCTCGGCCGGGAGTGGGGGGTGCGGACGCCGGTGCGCGCCGGACGCGGCTACTCCTTCACCGTGCCGACCGCCGAGCCGGTTCCCGGGCCGGTCTACCTGCCCGCCGTGCGCGTGGCCTGCACGCCGTACCGGGGCGGGCTGCGCGTCGCCGGGACGATGGAGTTCCGCGACGCGGACGCCCCGCTGGACGCGCGGCGCGTCGAGGCCATCATCGAGTCGGCCCGGCCGTTGCTGGCCGGCGTCTCCTGGGAGGAGCGGACCGACACCTGGGTCGGCCCCCGCCCCGTCACGCCCGACGGGCGTCCGCTGGTCGGCGCGACCCGCGCGCCGGGCAGGTTCGTCGCAGGCGGGCACGGCATGTGGGGGTTCACCCACGGGCCGGTGACCGGGCGCATGCTCGCCGAGCAGATCACCACCGGCAAGCAGCCCGAGGCCCTGCGCGACCTCGACCCCACCCGCTGAGGACCTGCACTGAGGACCCCGCGCTGAGGATCCCGCGGTGAGGACCCCGCACTGAAGATCCCGCACTGAAGATCCCGCCGCCCGCGCCGCCGCCCGGCGCGGGCGGCGGCGTGAGAACTTTTACCGTCTCCTGGCCGGTATGTGCCATTGGGCGGAGGCGATGGGACCAAAGACCCTGATGTTCGGACGTGCCCTCCGGAGAAGGTGATCTCCGAGTGCTCGCCGCCACGAGGGATCGGAGGGTTTCGCCGCGATGAGGACCACCTCGCAGACCGCCGCGCGGGCGACCGGAGCCGGGAGAGGCGCGGCGACCGCGCTGACGCTGGCGACCGTCGCGTTCGCGGTGAACTTCTGGGCCTGGGCCCTGCTCAGCCCGCTCGGCCCGGCCTACCAGGAGCTTCTCCGCCTGAGTCCGGGCGAGGTGTCGGTCCTGGTCGCCGTCCCGGTCATCGTCGGCTCACTGGGCCGGATCGTGCTCGGCGGGCTGACCGACCGCTACGGCGGGCGCGCGGTCTTCGCGGCGGCGAGCCTGCTGGGCGTCGCGCCGGTGGTGTTCCTGGCCTTCGCCGAGAACTACCCGGCGCTGCTGACCGGCGGCTTCCTGCTCGGCATGACGGGGGCGACCTTCGCGATCGGCGTGCCGTACGTCAACGCGTGGTTCCCGCCGGAGCGCCGCGGGCTGGCGCTGGGAATCTTCGGCATGGGCAACATCGGCACCGCGATCTCCGGCTTCGCCACCCCGCGCCTGGCGGACGCCTACGGCCGCCAGACGCCGTTCTTCGTGGTCGCCGCCGCGCTCGTCGTGGTCGGCGTGGTCTTCTGGGCGGTGGGCCGCAACGCCCCGGGCACCCGGCCGTCGGCCGAGCCGTTCACCGCCCGGTTCCTCGCCGCGGCGCGGCTGCGCGTCACCCGCGAACTGGCGGCGATGTACGCGCTGACCTTCGGCGGGTTCGTCGCCTTCGGCGTCTACCTGCCGCTGTACCTCAGGTCCGGCTACGGCCTGACCGTCGCCGACGCCGCGGCCCGGGCAGCCGGGTTCGTGGTGCTGGCCACCGTCGCCCGCCCGGTGGGCGGCTGGCTGGCCGACCGGCTTGGGGGCCGCCCGGTGCTGGCCGCGGCGTTGGCGGTCGTGACGGCGTGCGCGGTCGTGGTGGCCTTCACCCCGGCGATGCCGCTGGCCACGACCGCCTTCCTGACCATGGCCGCGGCGCTCGGCGTGGGCAACGGCGCGGTGTTCGCCCTGCTGGGGCGGACGGTCCCGGGCCCGATGGTCGGCAGCGCGACCGGCGTGGTCGGCGCGGCCGGCGGGCTCGGCGGGTTCCTGCCGCCGATCGTGATGGGGCTGATCTACCAGGCGACCGGCTCCTACGCCATCGGCCTGATGCTGCTGGCGACGGTCGCCGCCGCCGCTTTCGTCTACTGCCGCTTCGCGCTCAGTGTGAAGCCGGGCGTGAAGGAGACCGCCGTATGACCGCCGTGGACCGCCGCTTCGCGCCCGGCGCGAAGGAGCCGAACGAGCCGAAGAGGCCGAGGGAGGGCACCGCATGACCGCCATGGACGGACCCGTCAGCGATGCCCTGCTCCGGCTGGGCGGCCACCTGCGTCCGGGAGAGGTGTCCGCGGACCTGCGGACGCTGTACAAGATCGGCGGCCGGCAGGGCGACGCCTTCTACCGCGACCGGTGGAGCCACGACCGGGTGGTGCGCTCGACGCACGGGGTGAACTGCACCGGCTCCTGCTCGTGGAAGGTCTACGTCAAGGACGGGATCATCACCTGGGAGGCGCAGCAGACCGACTACCCCGGCGTCGGCCCCGACCGGCCCGCGTACGAGCCGCGCGGCTGCCCTCGGGGCGCCGCGTTCTCCTGGTACACCTACTCCCCCACCCGGGTCCGCTTCCCCTACGCCCGCGGCGTGCTGGTGGAGATGTACCGGGAGGCGAAAGGGCGGCTCGGCGACCCGGTGGCCGCCTGGGCCGACGTCGTCTCCGACCCGGTACGGCGCCGCCGTTACCAGTCGGCCCGGGGCAAGGGCGGCCTGGTCCGCGTCACCTGGGACGAGGCGACGGAGATGATCGCCGCCGCGCACGTGCACACCATCAGGACGTACGGCCCCGACCGGGTCGCCGGGTTCTCCCCCATCCCCGCGATGTCCATGGTCTCCCACGCCGCGGGCGCCCGGTTCGTCTCGCTGATCGGCGGGACCATGCTGTCGTTCTACGACTGGTACGCCGACCTGCCGGTCGCCTCCCCGCAGGTCTTCGGCGACCAGACCGACGTGCCGGAGTCGGCCGACTGGTGGGACGCCGCCTACCTGATGCTGTGGGGCTCCAACGTGCCGGTCACCCGCACCCCCGACGCGCACTACATGGCCGAGGCCCGCTACCGCGGGCAGAAGGTCGTGGTCGTCTCCCCCGACTACAGCGATGCGACCAAGTTCGCCGACGAGTGGCTGGCCCCGCACCCGGGCACCGACGGCGCGCTGGCCATGGCCATGGGGCACGTGATCCTGAAGGAGTTCTTCGTCGACCGGCGGACGCCGTACTTCGACGACTACGTCCGGCGCCACACCGACCTGCCGTTCCTGGTCGCGCTGGAGGAGCGCGACGGCTCGTTCGTGCCGGGGAAGTTCCTGACCGCCGCCGACCTCGGTGGGGAGGCGCCCGCGCGGGCGGAGGCGGCCGAGGGGGCGGACACGGCCGAGACGGCGGAGGCGGCCGAAGCGGCGGAGGCGGCCGAGGCGGCGTTCAAGACGGTGCTCTGGGACCTCGCGGCCGGCGGTCCGGCCGTGCCCAACGGCTCGCTCGGCTTCCGCTACTCCGCCGGGGGCGAGGGCCGCTGGAACCTCGACCTGGGCGACATCGACCCGGCGGCGTCCCTGCACGGCCTGCCCGGGGCCGAGGCCGTCCCGGTCGCGCTGCCCCGCTTCGACCGGCCGGGCGGCGACGGGGTGCTGCGCCGCGGGGTGCCCGTGCTGCGGGTCGCCGGCCGCCTCGTCACCACGGTCTTCGACCTCCTGCTCGCCCAGTACGGCGTGACCCGCCCCGGCCTGCCGGGTGACTGGCCGTCCTCCTACGAGGACGCGGCCGAGCCGTACACCCCGGCCTGGCAGGAGGCGGTGACCGGGGTGCCGGCGGCGCGGGCGGCGCGGATCGCCCGGGAGTTCGCCCGCACGGCCGAGGAGTCCGGCGGCCGCTCGATGATCATCATGGGAGCGGGGACCAACCACTGGTTCCACTCCGACACGATCTACCGCTCGTTCCTGGCGCTGACCACGCTGACCGGCTGCCAGGGCGTCAACGGCGGCGGCTGGGCGCACTATGTGGGGCAGGAGAAGTGCCGGCCCATCACCGGCTGGGCGCAGCTGGCGTCCGGGCTCGACTGGTCGCGCCCGCCCCGGCAGATGATCGGCACCGCCTACTGGTACCTGCACACCGACCAGTGGCGCTACGACACCTACACCGCCGACGCCGTCTCCTCCCCGCTCGGCGACGGCTCGTTCGCCGGCAGGGCCACCGCGGACCTGCTGTCGCAGTCGGCGCGGCTGGGCTGGATGCCGTCGTATCCGACGTTCGACCGAAACCCCCTGGACCTGGCCGACGAGGCCGACGCGTCGGGGCTGGAGGCGGGGGCGTACGTCGCCGGGCGGGTCGCCTCGGGCGACCTCGGCTTCGCCTGCGAGGACCCCGACGCGCCGGGCAACTGGCCGCGGGTGCTGACCGTGTGGCGGGCCAACCTGCTGGGCTCGTCGGCCAAGGGCAACGAGTACTTCCTCCGCCACCTGCTGGGCACCGACTCGGCGGTGCGGGCGGAGGAGGCCGCGCCGGAGCAACGGCCCGGCGACGTGCGCTGGCGCGAGGAGGCCCCGCGGGGCAAGCTCGACCTGCTGCTGTCGCTGGACTTCCGCATGACGTCCACGACGCTGTTCTCCGACGTCGTGCTGCCCGCCGCGACGTGGTACGAGAAGCACGACCTGTCCTCGACCGACATGCACCCGTTCGTGCACGCCTTCTCCCCCGCGATCGACCCGCCCTGGCAGACCCGCACCGACTTCGCCGCGTTCACCGCCGTCGCCGAGGCGTTCAGCGCCCTGGCCCGCACCCACCTCGGGGTACGGCGGGACGTGGTGGCGGTGCCGCTGCTGCACGACACCCCCGACGAGCTGGCCACCCCGCACGGCCGGGTGCGCGACTGGCGGCGGACCGGTGAGACGCCCGTGCCCGGCCGGGACTTCCCGAAGATCGTGACGGTCGAGCGCGACTACGGCGCCGTCGCGGAGAAGATGGCGGCGCTCGGCCCCCTGGCGGACCGGCTCGGGGCGACCACCAAGGGCGTCACCTACGACGTGGCCGAGGAGGTGGACCGGCTGCGGCACGTCAACGGCGCCGTCCGCGGCGGAGTGGCCGACGGCCGGCCGTCCCTGGCCCGCGACGTGGACATGTGCGAGGCGATCCTCGCCCTGTCGGGCACCACCAACGGGCGGCTGGCCGCGCAGGGGTTCGCCACGCTGGCCCGCCGTACCGGGACTTCCTTCGAGGGGCTCGCCGACGAGCACAAGCGGATCACCTTCGCCGACACCCAGGCCCGCCCGGTGCCGGTGACCACCTCGCCGGAGTGGTCGGGCAGCGAGACCGGCGGACGCCGCTACTCGGCGTTCACCGTCAACGTCGAGCACCGCAAACCCTGGCACACCCTCACCGGACGCCAGCACTTCTTCCTGGACCACGACTGGATGCACGAGGCCGGGGAGGCGCTGCCGGTCTACCGGCCGCCGCTGAACATGACCGCGCTGTTCGGCGAGCCGGGCATCGGGGAGGGCGGCGCCGAGGGCGTCGTCGTGCGCTACCTCACCCCGCACTCCAAGTGGTCGATCCACTCCGAGTACCAGGACAACCTGCTGATGCTGTCGCTGTCGCGGGGCGGGCCGACCATCTGGATGAGCCCGGACGACGCCGCCCGCGCGGGCATCGCCGACAACGACTGGGTGGAGGCGGTCAACCGCAACGGCGTGGTGGTGGCGCGGGCGGTCGTCTCGCACCGTATGCCGGCCGGGACGGTGTACATGTACCACGCCCAGGAGCGGGTGGTGGACGTGCCGAAGAGCGAGACCTCCGGCAGGCGCGGCGGCATCCACAACTCCCTGACCCGCCTGCTGGTCAAGCCGACCCACCTCATCGGCGGCTACGCCCAGCTCACGTTCGCCTTCAACTATCTGGGCCCGACCGGCAACCAGCGCGACGAGGTCACGGTGGTCCGCCGCCGCTCGCAGGAGGTCGACTACTGATGCCCCTTCCCGAACCGCACCGCCCCTCCGGACGCTCCGGACACTCCGGATGCTCCGGGCTTCCCAGGAGGAAGGAGGTGGGCGGGCGATGACCAGGGTCATGGCGCAGCTCGCCATGGTGATGAACCTCGACAAGTGCATCGGCTGCCACACCTGCTCGGTCACCTGCAAGCAGGCGTGGACCAACCGGGCCGGCGTCGAGTACGTCTGGTTCAACAACGTCGAGACCCGTCCCGGCCAGGGCTACCCGCGCACCTACCAGGACCAGGAGAAGTGGAGGGGCGGCTGGGAGCTGAACCGGCGCGGTCGGCTCCGGCTACGGGCCGGCGGGCGGGTGCGCAAGCTGCTGTCCATCTTCGCCAACCCGCTGATGCCGTCGATCCAGGACTACTACGAGCCCTGGACCTACGACTACGACCGGCTGTTCTCCGCCCCCGCGCAGGACGACACCCCGGTCGCGCGGCCCAGGTCGCTCATCACCGGCGAGGAAACCAAGATCACCTGGAGTGCGAACTGGGACGACGACCTGGCCGGCGGGCCGGAGCTGGTCCCCGCCGACCCGGTGCTGCGCACGGTGTCGGAGGAGGTGAGGCTGGAGTTCGAGCGGGCGTTCATGTTCTACCTGCCGCGCATCTGCGAACACTGCCTCAACCCCTCATGCGTGGCCTCCTGTCCCTCCGGCGCGATGTACAAGCGCTCCGAGGACGGCATCGTCCTGGTCGACCAGGACCGCTGCCGCGGCTGGCGGATGTGCGTGACCGGCTGCCCGTACAAGAAGGTGTACTTCAACCATCGCACCGGCAAGGCCGAGAAGTGCACCTTCTGCTACCCGCGGGTCGAGGTGGGCATCCCCACCGTCTGCTCCGAGACGTGCGTCGGGCGGCTGCGCTACATCGGCCTGCTGCTGTACGACGCCGACCGGGTCGCCGAGGCCGCCGCCGTACCGGACGAGAAGGACCTGTACGAGGCGCAGCGGAGCGTGCTGCTCGACCCGCACGACCCCGAGGTGGTCGCGGCGGCCAGGGCGCAGGGCATCCCGGAGGACTGGCTGGAGGCCGCCCGCCGCTCCCCCGTGCACAAGCTGATCTTCGACTACGGCGTCGCGCTGCCGCTGCACCCGGAGTACCGGACGATGCCGATGGTCTGGTACATCCCGCCGCTGTCGCCGGTCGTCGACGCGCTGGCCGGCACCGGCCACGACGGCGAGGACGCGGGCAACCTGTTCGGCGCCATCGAGACGCTGCGCATCCCGATCGGCTACCTGGCCGGGCTGTTCACCGCCGGCGACCCCGAGCCGGTGCGCGCGGTCCTGCGCAGGCTGGCGGCGATGCGCTCCCACATGCGGCGCGACAACCTCGGACAGGAACCGGACCCCTCGATCGCCGAGGCCGTCGGCATGACCGGTGAGCGGATCGAGGAGATGTACCGGCTGCTGGCCATCGCCGCCTACGACGAGCGCTACGTCATCCCCCGGGCGCACGCCGAGCAGGGCGCGCGGCTGGAGGAGACGATGACCGGGTGCAGCCTCGACATCGAGGGCGGCCCCGGCATGGGCGGCCCGTTCGGTGAGGCGTCCGGCCCGCCCGCGCCGGCCTCCGTGGAGACCTTCCACGCGCTCAAGGAGCGGCAGACCGCCGGGGACCTGGCCGAGGCCGACCGGCTCCGCGGCCGGGTCAACCTCCTCAACTGGGACGGCAGGGGCGTCCCCGAGGGACTCTTCCCCCGCCGCGACGACGGCCCCGGCCAGGACGGCGGCCCCGGCCGCCATGGTGACGGTCCGCGTCCCGACGACGGCCTCCGCCACGAAGACGATTCCCGCCGCGACGATCCCCGCCACGAGGATGGAAGGATGTCATGAGCGCTCTCGACGACGCCGGGCTGCGCACCGCCCACATGGTGGCCTCGGTGCTGCTCGGCTACCCCGACGAACGGCTGTACGAGGCGCGGCCGCTCCTCGCCCGATCGGTGGGGACGCTTCCCCCCGGGGAGGTCCGCGCCCGGCTGGCCGCCTTCCTCCGCCACCTGGACGCCACCCCGCGGCCGGAGCTGGAGGCGCACTACGTGGCGACGTTCGACCTGAAACGGCGCTGCTGCCCGTACCTGACGTACTACGCCCACGGCGACACCCGGAAGCGGGGCGCGGCGCTGCTGCGGTTCAAGCACGCGGTCCGCGAGGCGGGGTTCGACCTCTCCGGCGGGGAGCTGCCCGACCACCTGGCGGTGGTGTGCGAGCTGTCGGCGCGCGGGGCCGTCGGACCCGCCGTACGGCTGTTGCGCGAGAACCGCGCGGGCCTGGCGGTGCTCGCGCGGGCGCTGCTGGAGGAGAGGTCGCCGTACGCCGATGTCGTGGCCGCGGTGCAGGCGACCCTCCCGCCGGCCCGTCCGTGGGAGCGGGAGGCGGCGCTGCGCCTGGCGGCCGAGGGGCCGCCCGCCGAGGAGGTCGGGCTGGAGCCCTACTCGATCGCGGGCGGCGACCGGTGAACGCCCTGGACACCGTGCTGTGGGTGGCGGTCCCCTACGTGTCGCTGACCGTGTTCGCGCTCGGCCACGTGTGGCGCTACCGCTACGACAGGTTCGGCTGGACCACGCGGTCGTCGCAGATGTACGAGTCGCGGCTGCTGCGGGCCGGCAGCCCGCTGTTCCACTTCGGCCTGCTCCTGGTGATCCTCGGCCACGTCGGCGGGCTGGTGGTTCCCAAGAGCTGGACGGAGGCCGCCGGGGTGAGCGAGACGGCCTACCATGTCACGGCCGTCGTGCTCGGCACGCTCGCGGGTGTGGCGACCGTGGGCGGCCTGGCGATCCTGGTCTACCGGCGCCGCACCGTCGGCCCGGTGTTCACCGCCACCACCCGCAACGACAAGCTCATGTACGCGGTGCTCGCCCTGACCATCGCGCTCGGCCTGGCCGCCACGGTCGTGGCCAACGTCCTCGGCGGCGGCTACGACTACCGCACGACGGTCTCCCCGTGGTTCCGGTCGGTCTTCCTGCTCCGTCCGGAGGGGGAGCTGATGGCGGGCGCCCCGCCGCTGTTCCGGCTGCACGCGCTCAGCGCGCTGGTGCTGTTCGCGATCTGGCCGTTCACCCGGCTGGTCCACGCGCTCACCGCCCCGATCGGCTATCTCACCCGCCCCTACATCGTCTACCGCAGCCGGGACGACCGGCGCGGTCTGGCGGCGCCCCGGCGCGGGTGGGAGCCGACCCGCTGACGGGCTCCGCGGGCCGTACGGCGAGCGCCCACCGTACGGCCCTCGCGGAAGGCCCGCGGAAGGCCCGCCGCACGGCCCGCTGACCGGCCCGCACGGCCCGCCGCACGGCCGCCCGACATGATGACGGCCGACCGGCCGTATCGCTGGAATTTTCATTCTTTATGCGCATTTAGGGACCTTGGTCCCGAGCGGCCCGACCAAAGACTCTGCCGCGCCGGCCGGCCGGCCCGCCAAGCTGATCCCCGCATGCCCGACGCCAGACGCCAGAGGATCCGGAAGGGATTCCCACGATGATGACCGTCCGACAGGCCGCCCGGGAGACGACCGGGCGAGGACCGTCGGCCACGCCGGCACCGACGCCGTCACAAGCCACGGCGGGCGCCATGTCGTCACGGGCCGCAGCGTCACGGGCCGCGGCGTCGCCGGCGCCGTCACAGGTCGCGGCGGGTGCCCCGCGGTCATGAGCGTTCTCGACGGCGGGGTGCGCACCGCCCACATGGTCGCCTCGGTGCTGCTCGGACGGCCCGACGAGGGGCTGCGGGAGGCGTGGCCGCTCCTGGCGAGGTCGGTCGCCACGCTCCCCTTCGGCGAGGTCCGCAACCGGCTGACCGCCTTCCTCGTCCACGTGGCGGCCACGTCCCAGACCGCCCTGCAGTTGCACCACACCGCGGTGCTCGGCCCGGAGCGGAGCCGCCGCTTCCGCCTGACCTGCCACTCCTCCGATGACGCCGCCGAACGTGAGGGGGCCATGCACCGATTCGAGGGCGCCTTCCGCACCGCGGGGTTCGGCCTGTCCGGCGAGGAGCCGGCCGACCACCTGGCGACGGTGTGCGAGCTGTCGGCCCGCGGCGCCGTCGAGCCCGCCGTGCAGTTGCTGCGCGAGCACCGCGCGGCCCTGACGGCGCTGCGCGAAGAGCTTGAGACGGAGGGGTCGCCGTACGCCCACGTCGTGGCGGCGGTGCAGGCGACCCTCCCCCCGCCCGGCCCGCGCGAGCGGCGCGCGGTGCCCTGCGTCGCGCGGGGCCGGTCCACCGCCCGATGACGGCGGGAACCCCCGCCCGGCGCCGGAGAGGTCAGGCGCCGAACGGGGGTTCCAGGCGAAGATTCCAGGCGGGGGTTCCGGGCGGAGGTCCCGGAAAGGGGTTCCGGCGGGGGTTCCGCGGACCGGCCGGCTCACCGCCCGATGACGCCGTACGGCGGGCCGGCCCGGCTCACCACTTGGTGATGTCGGGAAGCTGGTCGATGGAGATGGTCCTCGGGTTCGCCATCGACGCCTTCCACAGCGACTGGACGTCCTTGCCGCTGCCGTTCCAGTCGCGCGAGGCCCAGACGACGAAGTAGGGCCAGGGCGAGTCGGAGGACGGGTTCAGGGGGCTGAAGGTCTCCGCGACGCCCACGGTCTTGTTGTTCCCGATGGACCGGCAGGTGTTGAAGTCGCCCGAGCTCTGGAAGTAGTCGGAGGTGACGAGGTCGGTGTAGGCGTCACCCGGGTACCACGACGCCAGCGACGTGCCCTGCCCGCTGGCCATGCCGTTGAAGACCCACAGTACGTTGTGCACCCCGGCCGCCTGGGCGCGCTGGAAGATCAGCCTCCAGAGCCGCTTGTAGGCGTCGGCGCCCTTCTTGGTCCACCACATGTAGTTGTTGTTGCTCTCGTGGAGCGGGCGGAAGAGGACGGGGATGCCGGCGTCCCCCATCTTCTTGAGCTCCCGCACGACCAGGTCGATGTCCTGGTAGAGCTTGGACGAGGGGTTGTCGAGGTCGGGCACGAAGTCGCAGGGCGCCGAGTAGTTGCCGCCGCGCGGGCAGTACCAGTGCCACTGGAAGGCCACGATGCCGCGGTGGGAGCCGAACCAGTCGATGACGCTCTGCGTCTGGACGCTTCCCCGGGTGTACTCCATGAAGTCGAAGGCCACCATGGCCGGGTAGCGCCCGGTCAGCGACTTCACCCGGTCGGCGTCGGGGGCGTCGGTCTGGCCGCTGATGTAGGAGTGGGTCTTCAGGTAGCAGAGGAGGTTCCTGGCCTTGGAGTTCGCGGCCTGGTCGGCGGGCGTCTGCCCGCAGGCGGGGCCGGTGGGCGTGGGCGACGGGCTCGGCGCGACGCCGTAGACCTCGAACTCGTGGAGGGAGTAGCCCCAGGAGGTGCCGCGGGCGGTGCCGTACATCCGGACGTATCGCCCGCTGCCCGAGAGGGTCAGGTCGTCGATCCCGCCGTCACCGGTGACGGTGCTGTAGACCGTCGTCCAGTTCACCGCGTCGTCGGAGACCTGGATCTGGTAGCCCTTGGCGTAGGCGGCCTCCCAGTTCAGGGTCACGTGGACGACGGGGCGGACGACGCCCAGGTCCACCCGGATCCACTGCGGGTCGCTGTAGAGACTTGACCAGCGGGTGCCGGGGTCGCCGTCCACGGCGAGGCCGGGCCCCTGGGCGGAGCTCTCGTTCGACGAGGACGCGGCCGGCCGGTTCAGCGCCAGGTTGCCGGGCGGCACGGTGGGCGTGGTCGTGGGCGTCACCGTGGGGGTCGCCGTGGGGGTGACGGTCGGGTCCGGGGTGGGGGTGGTCGTCGGGCCGGTGCCGCCGCCGCAGGCCGCGCCGTTCAGCGTGAAGGCGGCCGGGGCGGCCGGGGAGCCGTTGTAGGTGACGTTGAAGCCGAAACCGGCCGAGCCGCCGTCTCCGGGGATGGCGGCGTTGTAGGAGACGTTCTTCGCCGAGACCGTCGCGCCGGACTGGACGTGGGTGGCGTTCCACATGTCGTTGACGGTCTGTCCGCCGGGGAAGGTCCAGGTCAGCGTCCAGCCGTCGACGGCGGTGGGGGCGTCGTTGACGACGGTCACGTTGACGGTGCCACCGGAGCCCCAGTCGTTGACGACCTGGTACAGCACCCGGCAGGGGGCCGCGGCGGCCTGCGCGGCGGGCAGTGCGACCAGCACGGCGGCCAGCAGGGCCACCGCCGCCGTGAGGCTCGTCAGAGTGGCTCTGACGCGCCGTCCATGATCTCTCATGCGATCTCCTGGGCGTACGAGGGTGGGGGGTGCCCCGGGCGGCGCGCCTCTCCCGTGGAACGGAGCGGCGCGCCGCGGCCCGGCCGGGACACCGGTCGGCGCGGCGGCCCGTCGGCGGGGTACGAGGATGGTTGAACTAAACCGGTTCAGCTGTCAAACATCCGGGATAGGGCCTGCCGCTACCTCGAACAGCACGTGAAAGTTTCACCTGACCCCGTGTTTCGGAAGCCTTTCGGACGATCCAGGAAAAGGCTTTCCTTTACCGGTTCAGGAAGTACGGTGACCGCGTGGAGACCCTGGAGGGCACGCCGGGGACACGGCGGTCCCCCCGGGGCGAGGTGGAAGGATCACCGCCGCACACCCCGGAACCGGCCGGGGGCACGCGACGGGCAGGTACGGGATCAGGCGGGCGCGAGACGCTCGGCGGCCATGTCGCGCAGCCGGTCGGCGAACGCGAGCGCCTGCTCGGGCGTCATGCGCGGCTCGGGACCGACGTAGAAGACCACGATGTCGCCGTTGGGGGACGTCGTGGCCGCGAAGGGGAGCGAAGGTGAGATGACCATGATGAGATCATTCTTGCCTGCCCCACCGACATTTCGCAGTTCGTTTAACCCGCGGCCGACCGCTGCGGAGCCGTCCGCGCCTTGCCGATCCGCGCACGGAACTTGCCCGTACGCGTTCGGAGCCGTCGATCGCCTCTTCCGTCCGGGCCGGAGGAGGACAGTATGGTTCTCCTCCAGACCGCGGCGGGTACCGGCCTCCACGGAGCAGGTGAGGGCCGTCCACCGCGTGCGGATCGCTCCGGCGCGCGCCGTACGGCCGCCGGGGCCGACCATTCCCCCCAGCTCACCGAGGCAGCATGTCAACCAGAAAACTCCTGGCCGTGTCCGTGTCCTCCCTGGTGGTCGCGGGCGCCCTGTGGACGGGCACCGGGACCGCCCGCACGGCGTCGTCCTCGACGCTCACCGTCGCGAGCACCGCCGACACGACGATCACCCAGGTGACGCAGGACGGTGACAACGGCGTCAAGACGACGCTCGCCACCTGCCCCGCGACGTGCGAGGGCAACTCCCGGGGACAGCGTGACGCCGTCGTCGCGTTCGACGTCAGCGGGCTTCCCGCAGGCGCCCGGAACATCAGGGCGAGCCTCCAGCTGTACTCCTGGAACGCCTACACCGCGACCACCACGGCGCACACCACGACCGGGGACGCCACCGGTGACGGCTCATGGGCCGACCGGGGCACGCCGGGTGCGGCGCTGGACACCAGGACCGCCGTCACCGCCGGATACAACGCCTGGGACGTCTCCGAGGCCGTCCGCGGCAACGGGAAGCTCGTCTTCACCGTCATGCAGACGGCACGCACCACCCGCACCTACTGGGCCTCCCGGGAGAACTCCTCCGCCTCCCTCAGGCCCCGTCTGGTCATCACCTACGACCCCTCCTCCACCGCCTCGCCGCCCCCCACCGGCAGCCCCACACCGAGACCGACCGCGTCCCCGACGTCCAGCCCGACGCCGACGGCCTCCTCGACCGGTGGCCCGGCCGGTTGGACGAAAGTCTGGGCCGACGAGTTCGACGGCGCGTCTCTGGACACCTCGACGTGGGAGGCACGGAACAACACCCGCGTGGACTTCGACCGGGCCTGCATCACCAACCGGCCGGAGAACGTCCGTGTCTCGGGAGGGTCGCTCTTCCTCACGGCGCGGAAGGAGACGCGCACCTGCGGCTCGGAGACCCGCGCCTACACCACCGCCTACCTCACCACCATGAAGCGGCTCTCGTTCACCTATGGGCGCTTCGAGGTACGGGCCAAGTCGCCCAACGGCCCGACCGGCTCGACCGGGCTGTGGCCCGCCTTCTGGCTCCGCCCCGAGGACGGCGCCAACGGTGAGATCGACGTCATGGAGCTGCCCGGCGGGTCGGCGTACTACGCGGCGGCCACCCAGGCCATCTTCAACAGCTACAGTCCCCAGGTGAAGCAGGACCAGCGTTTCCCCTTCACCACCGGGTACCCCGGCGACGGCTTCCACACCTACACCACCGAGTGGGAACCCGGGGTGATGCGGTGGTACATCGACGGCCGGAAGGTCTGGCAGCGGGACCGCACGACCACCTCGTGGTTCGACTCGGCGTTCAGCAAGCCGTACCACCTGCGGTTCACCTTCCACGTGGGCGGCTGGCTCGGTGACCCCGACGCCGCCACCCGGTTCCCCGCGGACTTCCAGGTCGACTACGTCCGCGTCTGGAAGCGGAGCTAAGCGGAGCTAGCGGCCGTCCCGCCGACGGAACTCCGGCCCCGGTGCGGGGCACTCCCCGGGCACCGCGGCGTCCCGGGGTGCGCCCCGCACGGTCCCCTCAGGACACCGTGCGGGGCGTGCCGTTCAGGGTGACCGCGGCCGGGGCCGGGTCGGATGGGCTGTGACATGCCGGTGGGACAGGCAGGCATGCCGGGAAACCGGCCCGGGAAGGCGACCGCCGCACGGGCGTGAAAGCGCGGCGGCGGATCGGGAGAGGAAAGGGTGACCGCCGAACCACGCCCAGGGTCCGCCCGGTGGATCCTCGCCGCGACGGGGATCCGCCAGACGGGACCCGAGGGCCGCACCCGACCGGAGACCGTCGTGACGACGATGTGCCAGGCCGCCCGCCCGGTGGGGGACGCCGGAACCGACCGGCTCCCCCTGGACGACCCGGAGCGGTTCACCGCGGTCTTCGACGCCCATTTCGGGGAGATCCACCGCTACGTCGCCCAGCGGCTCGGCCCGGACGCCGCGGAGGACGTCGTCGCCGAGACGTTCCTCACCGCGTTCCGCAAGCGGGCGCGCTACGACCCCTCCCGCGCCGGCGTCCGGGCCTGGCTGTACGGCATCGCCACCAACCTCGTCAGCAGGCACCGCCGCGTCGAGGTGCGCACGTTGCGCGCCCTCGGACGGCACGGCCCCGACCCCGACCATCCGGGCCACGAGGAGCGGGTCACCGTACGGGTGAGTGCGCAGAGCCTGCGGCCGGAGCTGGCGGCGGCCCTGGCCGGGCTGCACCGCCGCGACCGTGACGTGCTGCTCCTGGTCGCCCTGGCCGGACTGAGCCACGAGGAGATCGCCACCGCTCTCGGCATCCCGTACGGGACCGTCGGCTCGCGGCTGAACCGGGCCAGAAGGAAGCTCCGCGCCGCGCTCGGCGGCGTCAACCCGATGCTCGACGCCGAGGAGGCCGGTCGTGGATGAGCTGGAGAGGGTCCGCGAGCTGTACGGCGAGCCGCAGGCCGGCCCCTTCGCCGAGGCCCGGGTGCGCGCCAGGCTGGATGCCGCGATCGGCGCCGGGGCGGAGGGCGAAGCCGGCGCGAGGAGCGGGATCGGGGCGGGGAGCGGCTCCCGCCGTCCGCGGCCGCCGTGGGCGATGGCGGTCGCCGGCCTCGCCGTCGCCGTCGCGGCGGCGACGGCGGTGATCGCGGTCCCGGTGACGTCCGGGGTTCCGGGGTCCGGCGGCCCGGGATCCGGCGGGCCCGGCACAGGGGCCGCCGGGCTCTCCGGGCTCTCCGGGCGGTCGATCCTGCTCGCGGCGGCCACCTCGGCCGAGTCCGGAGCCGGAGCCGGAGCCGGGGCCGGGGCCGGGGCGGGGACGACGGCGGCCGGCGCCTACTGGCACGTCGCGAAGCTGCGCCGGCGGACCCTGCCGGAACCGCTGGGCGGCGGCCCGGACCGGTACCGCGTGGTGGAGTGGCGGCTGACCGAGCTGTGGGCCGCCCGGGACGGCCGGGCCTGGACCGCCTCCCGGGCGCTGGGGGTCCGTCCCGCGGGCGAGGCCGACGAGGCGGCCTGGCGCCGCGACGGTTCCCCGTCGGAGTGGCGGAACGGACCGGCGAGGCTGTCCACGTCCCCGGGCGGGGGCGAGCTCACGGAGATCACCGGCGAGGCGCCCTTCAGCATGGCGGGTCACGGGATGACCCTGCGGCGGGTCGAGGGCCTCCCGTCCGACCCGCGGGCGCTGCGGGACCTGGTGACCGGGACGGTGGCGGAGCCGCCCGCCCCCGGCACGACGGACCACGGCACGACGGGCGGCGACGGGACCGTGCCGGGTGGCACGGCGGGCATCGGGGACACGACCGGCGAGGCCGGCATGGCTCACGGGACCCACGGGACCGGCGGGGCCGGCCGGGCCGCGGTGGACGGGGGTCTCGTGGCGGACGCGCTGAGCGGTCTGCTGTGGAGCAAGCCGTCCCCGCCCGCCGTACGCGCCGCCGCCTACCGGGCCCTCGCCGAGTCGCCGGACGTCCGCTACCTGGGCCGGGCCGCCGACGTGCGGGGCAGGGCGGGCGAGGCGTTCTCCTTCACCGTGCGGACCCCCGTGCCCTTCCGGCGGACGCTGGTCATCGACCCGGGCACCTCCCAGGTGCTGTCCAGCACCACCTCCGGCCGGCCGGGGGCGGCCGGCGACGAGGTGGAGGTGGTGCTGGAGGCGGGCTGGACGGACGACGGGCCCGCCGTGACCCCGGTGTCCCGGCTGCCCCGCGTCCCCGGGCCCTCCTGAGCGGGGCGGCGTCCGCGCGGGCACCCGGACGCGGTCCCGGCCGGAGGGTCCGGCGGCCCGACCGGCGTCCCGGGGCTCCGCGCGGAGCCCCGGGACGCCGGTCGGGGCCGGCCCCATACAGGACGCCGGCCGTCCGGGTTCTCAGGACACCGAGCAGGGCGTGCCGTTCAGGGTGAACGCGGCCGGGGCCGGGTTGCCGGAGCCGTAGGAGCCGTTGAACCCGATGCCGGTCGAGGCGCCGGGCGCGAGGGAGGCGTTCCACGACAGGCTCGTCGCGGTGACGTCGGCGCCCGACTGTGACCAGGTCGCCGACCAGCCCTGGGTGACGCGCTGGTCGCCGGGGAAGGTGAACCGCAGCGTCCAGCCGTTGATCGCGGAGGTTCCGGTGTTGGCGACGGTGACGGTGGCCCCGAAGCCCCCGCCGCCCCAGTCGCCGGCGGCGTAGGTGATCCGGCATCCCCCGCCGCCGTTCCCGGCCCTCGTGGTGACGTTCACTGTGCCGGACCTGGGCGAGCGGTTGCCCGCCGCGTCGCGGGCGTAGACCGCGAACGTGTACGCGGTGCCCGCGGACAGGCCGGTGACCGTCGCCGAGGGGGCCGCCTGCGTCGCCACCGTGGTCTCGGTCGTGCCCTGCACCCGTACGACGTCGTAGGCCGTCACGCCGACGTCGTCGCTCGACGCCGCCCAGGACAGTTCGACCTGCGAGGACGTCACCTCCGACGCGACCGGCACACCGGGCGCGGACGGCGGGGCGGTGTCGGCGGGCGTGTCCCGGTAGGTCAGGCCGTGGCCGTAGGGGAAGAGCGGCGTCTTGCCGTCCCCGTCGTTGATCGGCTGCTGGCTCACGTCGCTCATCCAGGTCATCGGCAGCTTCCCGGTGGGCTTGACCGCGCCGAACAGGACGTCGGCGACGCCCCGCCCCTCGGTGCCCGGCAACCAGGCGGCCACCAGGGCGTCCCAGCCGGGCAGCTGGGCGGCGATGTCCAGCGGGCGGCCCGAGACCAGCACCACGACCAGCGGCACCCCGGCCCGGCGCAGCGTGTCGAGGGTGCGCAGGTCGGTGGCGTCCAGGCCCATGGATCCGGTGCGGTCGCCCTGGCCCTCGGCGTACGGGGTCTCGCCCACCACGGCGATCGCCGCCCGGTAGGAGCCGTCGACGCCGCTGCCGTCGCGGCTGTAGGTCACCGTCGCCGCCGAGCCGACGGTGTCGCGGATGCCCTGGAGGATGGTGGTGCCGGGGGTGATGTTCCCCGTGGAGCCCTGCCAGGTGACGGTCCAGCCGCCGCTCTGGACGCCGATGTCGTCGGCGCTCTTGCCTGCGACGAAGATCTTCCCGCCGGAGGCGGTCAGCGGCAGGACGTTCCCGCTGTTCTTCAGCAGCACCTGCGACTTCGCCACCGCCTGGCGGGCCAGGGCGCGGTGCGCCGCGCTGCCCACGGTGGAGGTGTAGGACCGGTCGGTCAGCGGCTTCTCGAAGAGTCCCAGCTCGAACTTCTTGGTCAGGATGCGCCGTACGGCGTCGTCCACCCGCGAGGTCGCCACCCGCCCGGCCTGCACCTCGGCCCGCAGCAGGGTGATGAACTGCTTCCACGCCTGGGGCTCCATCACCATGTCGACGCCGGCGTTGACCGCGGTGCGCACGTCGGTGGCCGACAGCCCCTCGGCGCCGTCGATCTGGTCCACGCCGTTCCAGTCGGAGACGACGATCCCGGTGAAGCCCAGCTCGCCCTTGAGCACGGAGGTGATCAGGTACCGGTCGCCGTGCGTCTTGACGCCGTTCCAGCTGCTGTAGGAGACCATCACCGAGCCGACCCCGCGATCCACCGCGGCCTTGAACGGCGGCAGGTGGACCGCCCGCAGCTCGGCCTCGGTCAGGCGGGCGTCGCCCTGGTCATCCCCGCCGGCCGTGCCGCCGTCTCCGACGTAGTGCTTGGCGGTGGCCATCACCGAGGCCGGGCCGCCCAGCTGCGAGCCCTGCAGTCCGGTGACGATCGTCGTCATCGACGCGGGGAGCTCGGGCACCTCGCCGAACGACTCGTAGGTGCGTCCCCACCGGTCGTCGCGTGCCACGCACACGCAGGGGGCGAAGTCCCAGTCGACGCCCGTGCCGGAGACCTCCTCGGCGACCGCCCGGCCGATCTGCCGCACCAGCTCGGGGTCCCGGGTGGCGCCGAGCCCGATGTTGTGCGGGAAGATCGTGGCGCCGACCACGTTGTTGTGGCCGTGCACCGCGTCCGCGCCGTAGACGAGGGGGACGCCCAGCGGCGTGGCGAGGGCGGCCCGCTGGAAGCCGTCGTACATGTCGGCCCAGGAGGCGGCGTTGTTCGGGGAGGGCGCCGAGCCGCCGCCGGACAGCAGGGAGCCCAGCCGGTAGGCCGTGATGTCGGCGGCGGTGACGGAGGCGCGCTCCGCCTGGGTCATCTGGCCGATCTTCTCGTCCAGCGTCATCCGCGAGAGCAGGTCGGCGACGCGGGTCGCCACCGGCAGGGACGGGTCCCGGTAGGGCTCTCCGGCCGTGGCCCGGAGCCCCGCTCCCGGGCCGGCCATGGCCGGGGTTCCCGCTCCGGCCACGGTCGTGGCCCCCGTCGCGGTTCCCGGGCCGGACGCGGCCCCGGCCGTGGTGGTCGCCGCCGGGATCGACATCCCGGCGGCCAGCAGCGCGGCGGTGAGCCCGGCGCGGAGCCGGGCCCGGCGGCCGGGTGGGAGGGAGGTGCGCACTTCGGTCCCCTTCACAGGGTTCGGTCCCCTTCACGAGGGTCGTCGGCGGGGCGGGCGTCGTGCCGGCCGGCGGCACGGCACGGGTACGGCGTCCCGGTCCGGGACCGGGACGCCGCGGCGGAGGGCCCGGGGTACGGCCGGGCGAGTGCGCCGTACCCCCGGGCCGGTTCAGGACGCGGTGCAGGTGTAGCCCGAGGGGACCTGGAGGTTGCCGCCGGGACGGGTGACCTGGAAGCCGAAGCTCGCCTTGGCGCCGGGCGCGAGGGAGCCGTTGTGGCTCGCGTTGCGCGCGGTGACGGTCTGCCCGTTGACGGTCACGCCGGCGTTCCAGGAGCCGGAGAGCGTGTGCCCGGCCGGGAGGGTGAAGGTGACGGTCCAGCCGTTGGTCGTCGAGGAGCCGGTGCTGGTGACGGTGACCGGATCGATGACGTAGCCGTTGTTCCACTGGTTCGCGGTGGACCCGGCGGCCGAACAGGTGCGGCCGCCGCCGTTACCCGGGTCGCCGTTGCCGGGGTCGCTCCCGCCGACGCTGTAGGAGAAGTTGTTCACCGCCAGACCGGCCTGGCCCACCCACGGCTCGAAGCCCGCCTGAACGCTGGTGAGGTACCACGACCGCTGGGCGTAGCCGCGGTTGATCGCGTCGTCGGCGAAGGTGCGCACGGCGAAGCTGATCGAGTTCGTCGCCGAGGTGCGGACGTAGGAGATCACGTTCCAGCCGATGTTGCCGTACCAGACCTCCCAGGTGGCCCCGGCGAGGTTGACCGTGCCCACCCGCGAGCCGACCGGCTGGATCGACCCCACGCGGTTGAGCCACACCATGATCTCCGCGCCGGTGTTCTGGCCGTCGGTCCGCGGGGTCGGGTCGAACCAGATGTCGTAGGCGGCGTCGTACACCCCGCCTCCGGGGTAGCTCATGCTGACGCTGGTCTGGACGCCGTTGAACCGGCTGTCGCTGACCCGCATCGGCAGGCCGCTGCCGGAGGTGCAGTTGGCGTAGTGGCAGCCGGCGTAGATCGACGGGTACGAGCCCGGCGCGCCGTTCGTCGGCTTGTTGTGGCTCGCCTGGGTGACGGTGAAACCGGTGCCCGTGACGTTGATGCACTGGGTCGTGTCGTCGCCCCAGTTGTTGTTCTGGACGATGTACCTGCCGTTCTGGATGCCGGTCGAGCCGTACTTCTCGCAGATGGTCGTGTCGGCACGCGCCGGGGCGGTGACCGCTCCGGCCGCGAGGACCAGGCCGAGCGCGGCGAGGATCACCGCGACGGCCCGGCTCATGCCGCGTCGTTCCGTCGTGTCCGTCATGGTGCGCTGCTCCGGGGGTCGCGAACGTCTGCAGGGTCCCTCCTGCACGACGCACCATAAAGTCCGGTCTCCCCGCTGCAAACGGCCGTCCGGCCGTGCCGCGCCGCGTCCGGCCGGTCACCAGGCGCGATCCTCACCGGCGGGCCGCGGGGCCCGTGAAAATTTCACCTGCCCCGCCCGGCCGGAGCCCCACGATCCGGAGCCCCACGGCCCGGAGCCGGGGCCGGGGGTCAGGGCCCGGGATCCGTCCGCGTGGAGTTCACCGGCCGGAGCCCGCCTGCCCGGAACTCACCCCGCCGGGTCGTCCCAGCCGTGGAGCGCGAAGCCCCGCCCCTCGGCGATCGCCCGCAGGGCCGCCGCGGGGTAGGCGACCATGTCGGCGGGCAGCGCGTCGAGCGGGTACCAGTCCAGGCCGTCGCACTTGCCGGGTTCGGCGTTGTACGGCTCGCCGGTCCAGCGCCCGGCCCGGAAGAACAGTCCGATCCGGTCGGGGGCGCGGTGCATGACGTGGACGAACGTCAGGTCCGCCGGGTCGACGGTGACGCCGACCTCCTCCGCCGCCTCGCGGGCCGCGGCCCGGATCGCCGGCTCCCCGGCCTCCAGGTGCCCGCTGGGCAGATGCCACAGGCCGTCGCCGTACCCGGTGTTCGCCCGCCGTCCGAGCAGCAGCGCGCCGTCGCGGACGAACATCACGTGCACGTCGACGATCGCGGTGAACCGGGTCTCACGCACCCGGTGCGGCGCGGTCGCGACGCGCCGGTCGAGGGCCTGCGCCCACTTGACGGCGACGGCGGCGACCTGGATCAGCTCGCCGCGCAGCAGGTCGGGGTCGTCCTCGGCGAACGCCTCCAGGACCTCCTCGTGCAGGATGTGCCGCCAGGTGACCCTCCCCGCGCGCTTGGCCCCGTCGAGGTCACGCTTGGCGCGGTCGGCGGCGGCCGTGCCCTCGGGGCCGGTGCCGTCGGGGTGCTCCTGCACGCCCCACATGGCGTCCTGCGCGGCCCGCTCGGCGGCGACGTCGGCGAGAACCCTCCTCAGGGATCCCGGCACACCGGAGTCTCCGTCGGCCCTCACACCCACACCCTCTCCTCGCGCGTGCCCGCCGTACGGTCTCCGGCGGGTCCGCCGTACGGCCGTACGGTCGCGGCGGCGGAGCGGCGTCCGGCGGTGACGCCCTTCGCGGGTGATCCGCCGCGAAGAGGCGTCACCGCCGACGACCGGTACCGGATCCGGGCGTCTAGTGACGGATCCGGGCGTCGCGGATGTCGGCCGGGAGGACGGGCCTGCCGTCCACCGGCGGGGTCGGGCCTCCCTCGGTGGGCTGGATGCCGCCGGCCGCGACGCGGTCCAGGGCGGCGAGCCCGGCGGCGTCGACCGTCCCGAAGACCGTGTAGTTGGGCGCCAGACCGGAGTCGCCGTAGACCAGGAAGAACTGGCTGCCGTTGGTGTCCGGTCCGGCGTTGGCCATGGCCAGCAGCCCGCGCGCGTACGTCCTGCGCTGCCCGGTGGAGTCGCCCGGCCACGGCGGCAGATCGGTGGGCAGTTCGTCCTTGTACCGGTAGCCCGGTCCGCCCTCGCCGGTGAAGCCGGGATCACCGCACTGCAGCACCTTCAGCCGGTCGTAGGCGGTCAGCCGGTGGCATGAGGTGCGGTCGTAGAACCCGTGCCGGACCAGGTGCACGAAACTCTGCACCGTGCAGGGCGCCTTGGCCGGGTCGAGGGTGAGCCCGATGTCGCCGTGGTTGGTCTTGAGGACCGCGGAGACGGGGCGGGCGGGCGTGCGGCGCGGGTCCGGCGGGAGCGGGACCCTGCGCACGGCAGGCTCGTCCGGGGTCGGGGTGTACCGGCACGGACCCTTCGTCGGGCTCGACGGGCTCGACGGCCCGCCTGCGGCCCCGGCGGCCGAAGCGGGCATCACTCCCGACGCGACCAGCGAGCCCGCCGCCGCCATGACCAGCGCGGCGCGTACCGCGCGGCGCGGCAACGCTCTGTCGAACACGGTGACCTCCCGGGAGATGATCGATGACCTCATGAGGTCTAATCGATCTGACCGAGGACGTCAAGGACTCGGCGGCGCACCCGTGGGACGCGAGGGGGCCGGAACGTGTCCGCGTCCCCGCGCCGGATGGCAGACTCGAACCATGTGGATGAGGCTGGTCCATGGGGACATCACCACCCAGAACGTCGACGCCGTCGTCAACGCCGCCAACTCCTCGCTCCTCGGGGGCGGTGGGGTCGACGGGGCGATCCACCGGCGCGGCGGCCCGGCGATCCTCGCCGAGTGCCGTGAGCTGCGCGCCTCCCGCTACGTCCACGGGCTGCCGACCGGCATGGCGGTGGCCACCACCGCGGGCGATCTGCCGGCCCGCTGGGTCATCCACACCGTCGGCCCCGTCTTCTCCGCCGACGAGGACCGCTCGGAGCTGCTCGCCTCCTGCTACCGCGAGTCGCTGCGGGTCGCCGACGAGCTCGGCGCGGCCCGCGTCGCCTTCCCGGCGGTGTCGGCGGGGGTCTACGGCTGGCCGATGGACGACGCCGCCCGCATCGCGGTCGACACCGTGAACGCCACGGCCACACGGGTGTCGGAGGTGTGGTTCGTCCTGTTCACCACGACCGCCCACACCTCCTTCGACTGGGCGCTCAGCCGGCTGAACCGGGAGTGACCCCGCGCCCGGCCGTGCCCGTCAATCCGGTGGCCCGGCCGCGGCCGTACGTGGCATGGTGAACCGGTGTCCGGAATGAGCAGACTTCCCCGTTCCGTCGATGAGGCCGTGGCCGCCGAGCGGGACGGCGTGATGCTCCGTCACCTGTTCTTCTGGGGGCACCGGCCGCCACGCGGCGGAGGCGTCGGCCCGGGATGCCTCAGCCAGTGGTGGGAGGCCCCCTTCACCGCGGACGGGCACGTCTTCCGCTCCGCGGAGCACTACATGATGGCCCACAAGGCGTGGCTGTTCGGCGACGGCGGGACCGCCGCGCGAATCCTCGGAGCCCGGCATCCCGGCGAGGTCAAACAGCTCGGCCGCGAGGTCCGGGGCTTCGACGAGACCGTCTGGCGCGAGCATCGCTACGGGATCGTGGTGCGCGGCGGTGTCGCGAAGTTCGGCGCGCACCCGGAGCTGAGGGAGTTCCTGCTGGGCACCCGCGGCCGGGTTCTGGTCGAGGCCAGCCCGGTGGACCGGATCTGGGGCATCGGGCTGGCGGCGGACGACGCGCGCGCCGCCTCCCCCGCCGCCTGGCTCGGCCTCAACCTGCTGGGCTTCGCCCTCATGGACACCCGCGACGCCCTGGCGGACGACGGTCCGGCGGACAGCGGCTTGGCGGACGACGGTCCAAAGGACGGTGACCCGAAGGGCGGTGACCCGAAGGACGGTGACCCGGCGGCTCCGGGGACGGGTACGGGGCTCATCCCGAACGCGTCGCAGTGATCGCCCATGTACCCGGCTCCCGGCCTCACGCGGTGTGAGGGCCGAGCCGGATCCGTGACCCCCCGTCCCGCCCCGACCATGTGGCCGACCGGCCGGGCCACCGCGCCGAGCCTGCCTCCGGACGGCCGTACGGCCCGCCCCGGATCCCGGCGGGCACGGGTCACTCCGGATCCCGGCGGGACGCGGACCTTACTGTATCGAGCATTCCAAAATGTGTTACGGTGACCGCATGGCACGGCCGAGGACGTTCGACGAGGACCGGGCCCTGGACGCGGCGATGCACGCCTTCTGGGAGAAGGGCTACGAGGCCACCTCGACCCAGGACCTGTGCGACGCCACCGGCCTGGGCCGCAGCAGCATCTACAACGCCTTCGCCAGCAAGCACGACCTGTTCAAGCGCGCGCTGGCCCGCTACATCGAGACCATGAACGCCGCCCAGTTCGCCCTCCTGGAGGACGAGAGCCGGCCCGGCGCGGAGCGGATCCGCACCCTGTTCGCCATGGTGATCGGCGACGACCCGGACGACCGGCGCGGTTGCCTTTCCGTCAACACCGTCGTGGAGCTCGCCGACCGCGACCCGGAGGCGGCCGCGATGCTGGAACGCGACACCGCGCGCCGGCTGGCCGTCATGCGCGTGGCGCTGGAGGCCGGGCAGCGTGAGGGCGGCATCACCTCCTCCCGGGACGCGGCCTCCCTGGCCCGTTTCGTCAACGCGGTGATCGCGGGGTTGCGGGTCTCCGGCCAGGGAGGCGCCGACCGCGCCACGCTGGAGGCGGTCGCGGCGACGGCGATGGACGCGCTCACCCGCGAGCCGGATCCGTCCGGCTCCGCGCCCCGCGAGCCCGCACCCTCGGACCTCGGGCCCGCCGGACCGCCCGCCCAGGACCGCTGAACGCCGGACCGCCGGCTCACCGGCCCCGGACCGGCGGCCCACCGGTTCACCGCCCTCGGATCGCCGGCCCACCGGTTCACCGGCCCCGGACTTCCGGCCGCCGGACCGCCGGGCCGCCCGCCCAGGACCGCTGAACGCCGTCCCACCGGCTCGGACCCCGCCCCTCCGAAAATCCCCGGAGCCCCGCGGCGTCTCCATGCCCGAATTTTGAACTGATCAATCCAAAACAGATGTCCCCAAGGAGCGCCGTGCACCGCGCCGTACACATAATGGCCCTCGGCATCTTCGCCATGGTGACCAGCGAGTTCGCCGTCGCCGGCCTCATGCCGCAGATCGCCGACGGACTGGGCGTCACCGTCCCGCAGGTCGGCTACCTCGTCACCGCCTTCGCGGCGGCCATGGCCGCGGGCGGCCCTTTCCTGACCGTGGCGTTGCTGCGGGTGAACCCGAGGACCGCGCTGACGGCGCTGTTCGCCGTCTTCCTGGCGGGCAACGTGCTGGCCGCCGTCGCCCCCGGCTACGGGGCCATGACGGTGGCGCGGGTGATCACCGGAGCCGCCTCCCAGGCGTTCTTCGGGATCTCGGTCTCGCTGTGCATGCGACTGGCGCGTCCCGAGGCACGGGGCCGGGCCGTCGCGGCGGCCATGAACGGCCTGATGCTCGGCACGCTGCTCGGACTGCCGCTGTCCACCCTGATCGGCGAGTGGCTGGGCTGGCGCGCCGCCTTCTGGGCCGTCGGCGTCCTGACCGTGATCGCCGCCCTGGCCACGCTCGCCGGGGTGCCGCGCCTGGAGCGCGACGGCGACGGCGGGAACCTCCGGAGCGAACTGGCCGCCTTCCGCGCCCCACGCCTGTGGCTGACGCTGTCCACCAGCACGTTCGTCATCGGCGCGACGTTCGCGGCCTTCACCTACTTCACCCCGGTCCTCACCGGCGTCACCGGCTTCGCCGCCGGGACCGTCCCGGTGCTGCTCGTCGCCTACGGCGCCGCCACCGTGATCGGGAACGTCGTCGTCGGGCGCCTCGCCGACCGGCACACCCTCGCCGTCCTGCTCTGCGGCCTGGTCCTGAACCTCGCCTTCCTCACCGGCTTCGCGCTGCTGGCCCACCTTCCGGTCCCCGCCGTGACGTTCATGATGGGGATCGGCCTGGCGGGGGTCACCCTCAACGCGGCGATGACCGCCCGCGTCCAGCGGGCCGGGAACGCCGGGCCCCTGGTCAACACCGTCCACACCTCCTTCATCACCCTCGGCGTCATCATCGGATCCTCGGCCGGCGGACTGGGCATCGACGCGTTCGGCCTGCGCGCCCCGCTGTGGCTCGGCGCGGCCCTGGCCGCGGCCGGGATCCTCACCCTCGTACCCGACGTCCTCCGCCGCCGCCGGACACCCGCGGACGCGCCGCGCGACGGCACCCGGGCCGACGACGATCTACTCACGGAAGCCGCGAGTTGAGAACGGCTTCGGGAACGCCTGGCCGTATGAAGCCCGGTCCGGTCTGATCCGGCCCGGCCCGGAACACCAGGCGGAGGTGTCCGGGCCAGGGTCCAGGCAGGGTCGGTCAGGCCGGGGCGACGAAGGTGCCCGGGCTGCCGTCGGTGGCCCGCCATTCCGGGCCGCGCTCGGGCCTCGCCTGGGCCAGCGCCTCGCGGACTCCCCCGGCGTCCCTGTCCGTGGCGTAGACGGGCGTGCCGGGCTGCTGGCGCCAGGAGTCGTCCAGGCCGCCGGCGTCGACCGGGTCGAATCCGAGCTGGTCGATCAGGTCCATGACGACCCTTTTCGCGGCCTCGTCGTCACCGGCCACCGGCAGGGCCACACGGCCCGGCGCGCCGGCGGGACGGCCGTGCTCGGCGAGGTGCCGGGCGTAGATGTTGTTGAACGCCTTGATCACCGGACGGCCGAGGCGCCTTTCCACCCAGCGGCTCTCCGGCAGGCCGGACTCGATCTCCTCGATGCGGCCGTCACGCTGCTGGGGGTAGTAGTTGCCGGTGTCGACGACGACCACGTCGTGCGGCACCCCGTCGAAGAGACCCGGAGGCAGCTCGGGCACCCGGCACTCCGGGATCGTGACCACGACGAGGTCGGCCCCGCGTGGCGTCTCCTCGACGGTCACCGCCTTCGCCCCGGTCTCCGAGGCCAGGTCGGCGAGGGTGTGCGGGCCGCGCGAGTTGGCCACCGTCACCTCGTGGCCGAGGTCCGTCAGCCGCCGGGTGAGGGCGCCGCCGATGTTTCCGGCGCCGATGATGCCGATCCTCATGGTCGCTCCAGGGATTGTCCGGTGAATACGGCGTGGCCGTCCGCTCCGGGCCCCGGGATGAGCGGGCCTGCGCGGCCCCGGAAGGGCCGTGGAGGCGGGCGCCACCGGAAAACCGATCGTACGCGAAATCGCCGCCGTCGCGGGTTCCACGCCACGTAAAGGAATTCCCCTCCGGACTTCTGAGCCATTCACGGGAATTTGAGACGCTGCGGTGCGGACCGGAATTCCGGAATACGGAACGCCCGAGAGTACGGCATGGCCCGCCGGCGCTCGCGGAGCCGCGCCCGCGCGCCGCATGGACGGCCACGTCCATGTGGTGCGCCGCCCGCCGAAGCCGTCGGCGCCGTCCACCCGCGCCCCTGCCGGCCGGCGATGGATGGCTATGCTCGGGAACACCACTGTCCGGCGTGCTGGAGGCGGGCGATGACGGAACGCAGGCCACTCGGTGTCGGCTTCGAGACGTGGGTCGACCGGCAGATCCGCGAGGCCGCGGAGCGCGGCGCGTTCGACGACCTGCCGGGCGCGGGCAAGCCGCTGCCCGGCGAGGGCGAGCCGTACGAGGAGATGTGGTGGATCAGGCAGAAGCTCCGCTCGGAGGGCCTGTCGATGCCGCTGCCCGGCACGCTCGCCCTGCGCAGGAAGGCCGAGGAGGCGCGGGCCGCGGCCGCTGAGGCGCGGTCGGAGGACGAGGTCCGCCGGATCGTCGGGGAGATCAACGAGGAGATCGTCGAGGGGAACCGCAAGGCCCTCTCCGGTCCCCCGCTGAACCTGATGCCCTTCGACGTCGAGGAGGCCGTACGCGACTGGCGCGACCGCCACCCCGTCCGGGAGGAGCCCTCCGAGCCCCCGCCCGCACCCGCGCGGCGCGGACGGGGACCGTTCGGCCTGTTCGGCCTGTTCGGTCTGTTCCGCCGGGGAGGGTGACCCGGGCTTCGGCCGGCGGACGCGACGCCGGTTCCGGGGGTGCGCCCGGGGCGTCACCGTCTCCCCTGCGGTCTCCCCCGCGGCGAAGGGCGCGCCCCGGCTCTCCGGGGCGCCGGCGCCCTTCCCGCACCGCGGATTTCTTGGAAACCGCCATTCTCGAACGAAAAAAGCGACCGGCCATTCCTTCCCCTCTACGGTTGACACCGACCGCGTCAATCGCAGGAGGAATCCATGAATATGAAACGGCTGGTCCGTTCGACCGCGGGAACCGTACTGCTGCTCGTTTCCGGTGTGGTGGCGCCGGGCGCCGTCTCGGCCTCCGCGGGCGCCGCGTGCACCTGGACGCGATCCGCCTTACCCGTGCCGGCGGGCACCGGGCAGTCCGAGGTCACCGCGACGAACCACCAGGGTGGCTTCTCGGGCCGCGCCGTACTCGCCGACGGCTACTGGCACGGCGTCTCATGGCGGAACGGGCTGTTCACCGACCACGGCACCAAGATAGGCAACGAGCCGCTCCTGAGGCTGCCGGACGAGAACCGGTCGGGCACGACACTGGCCTGGGCCGCCATAGCCGTCCCGCCGTATTACGGCCCCAGTTACGCGGTCCTCCTGAAGAACGGCCAGGCGGCGAAACTCGTCCGCCCGGACGGAACCGGATTCGTCACCCCGCTCGCCATCAACGAGAAAGGCGACGTCACCGGCAAGAACATGGTCCGGATCGACAACCGGTTCGAGTACCGCCTGCTGCGCTGGCCCGCGGACCGTCCCGGCCAGGTGATCGAAACCGTCCTGCCCGGCGGCTACCAGCCCGAGGACGCCGACGAGGACGGCACGGTGCTGCTGCGCGGCCCGGACGGCCCGGCGCTGTGGCGGAACGGCGCGATCACCCCTCTGGCGAAGGTGCCGGGGGCGTCCTCCACGTCCGCCACCAGGATCTCCAACGGCCGCGTGATCGGCCGGGCCGGCTACGCCTCGCCCTCCCGCGGCCAGGGCGTGCTGTGGGACACCGACGGGGTGCCGCGCCTGCTGCCGAACAGCTCCGACACCCGGGCCCTCAACCGCGACGGCCTGATCACCGGCCCCACCGACGAGGCCACCGGAGGCGGCGAGGGCATCTGGCGCCTCGACCGGTTCGTCCACGCCGTCCCGAAGTCGCCCACGTACAGCATGTCGCTCACGGTCGCCTCGGACGACGGCTCGGTGGCCGGGAGCACGTACAACGTGCACGACGGCACGGGCGAGTCGTTCGTCCTGCGCTGCGTCTGACCGGCCACGGCGTCCGGACCTCCCGCACCGGGAGTGTCCGGCCGCCCACCGGCGGAACGCGACCGGGCGGCGACACCGGCGGGCCGCGCGGAGCATGAGGATCAACGCGGCGACCCGGTGACGTGGTCGCGGAAGCGGGCGGCCGGGTGACCGGGTAAGCCGACGGGCCCCGCCCGCCGGGCAGGCGAGGGGGGCCGAGGGCGGGGCGGCGGAACCGTGTCAGTTGATCGTGACGATCGTTCCGGCTCCGTTGGGGTACTCGACGTAGCCGGTGTTCGTCCGCGGCGTCGCCTTCGTCCAGGAGGCCGTCAGCGGGATCGGCGTGCCGACGGTCGCCTTCGGCTTGCCCGGTGCCAGAGTGAGCGCGCCGCGCACGTGGTCGGCGGTCACGAGGTTGATCTGGGTGAGGAAGTCCGTGGACGTGGTCCCGGGCAGGTCGCCGAGGCTGAGCACGACCAGGGTGTGCCTGCCGGGGCGCGGGTGGGGCAGCACGACGCGATGGTCGCCGTCCGGGCTGGACACCCACGACTCGAACTCGAGCGTGCCGTTCTTCTCGTAGAAGATGACGCCGCCGACCTGAGCCTCGGGGTTCGCCGCCCGGATCTTGAACGAGACGGCCTTGGCGCCGTCGGGAACCATGACCGGGATCTCGCGGCCCAGCACCTCGCTCTCGCTGACGGTGCCCGGCACCTCGTCCGCCGACACGGGACCGTACGGGATGACCGGGAACCTCTTCACCCCGGGCGTCACCTCGAAGCCCACCGAACCGTCGGTTCCGGCGCCCTTCACCTCGACGGGCGCCCGCGCGCTCAGCGGGGTGGCGACGACCGCGCTGCGCACGGTCGTGCCCGCGCCGGTCCACGTGAGCCGCCCGGCGACGGTGCCCGTGATGTCCGACGGGACCGTCTCCATGGAGACGGTGAACTCCTTGGTCTCACCCGCCTTCTTGAAGACCAGCGTGGACGGCTTGACCTTGGTCTTGAAACCGGGCAGCTCGATCGCCGAGTGGTAGACGCCGGGGGTGACGGCGGTGACCCTGCGGGTGACCGTCCGGGAGCCGAAGAGGGTGCCGACGGAGATCGTCGGGTAGTTCAGGTCGGGCCCGGCCAGCGGCTTGACGCCGGTCCCGGTGCCGACGCCCAGGCCCTCCAGGTAGCCGTACCAGTCCTCGGCGCCCGCGTCGTAGGTCAGGCCCGGCGTGAGCATGCGGGCCGGGTCGACGTGCCCGGCGCCCTGGGCGAACACGTCCGGGGTCTTGGTGTCGTAGGCGGTGGTCATCATGGCCGATTTGATCGCCATCGGCGACAGGAGTGGGTGCTCGCCGAGGTAGAGGGCGGCCAGGCCGGCGATGTGCGGGGCGGCCATCGAGGTGCCGGAGTAGAAATCGAAGTCCTTGCCGCCGTTGCCGGGGGGGCGCCACGGCGGCAAGGATCGCCGAGCCCGGCGCGGTGATGTCCGGCTTGAGCAGGTCGCCGTTGTTGGTGAGCGAGGGGCCGCGAGAGGAGAAACTCGTGACCTGTGGGTACGGCGCGCCGCCGGAGGCGGCCGGGACGAACGTGACCGTCGCGCCCGCGGTGGCCGCGTAGCCCTCGACCCTGCCCGAGTCGGGGGCGTTGACGTGCACGGTCGGCACGGAGTGCAGGTCGACGTCGGTGTCCTGGTCGGTCGGGTTGCCCAGCACCATGCCGACACCGCCGGCCCGCTTGACCTCGGCCGACTTGTCCACGCGGAGCGTGGTCCCACGCCGGCAGTAGACGATCTTCCCGGCGGTCTCGGCGGGGTCGAGCGAACCGGCCGCGCAGACCTGCGCGTCGGCCTCGGCGGCCGTGTCCATCTTCACCGACGCGGCCGTGACCAGCGGCTTGGGACCGAGCGGGGCGAGGACCGTGGTGCTCACGCCGTCGGCGACCGTGCCGTCGCCGAGCCGGATCTCGGCCTGCCAGGGCGCGATCGTGCCGGCCGCGACCGTCGTCGTCCACGGCATCGTGTTGTCCACCGTGGACGGGTCGGGACCGGAGTTGCCCCCCGCCGTCGCGACGAAGACGCCGGCCTCGGCGGCGGCCAGGAAGGCGCGCTGGACCGGATCGTCGGCCGCCGACTCGAACATGCCGCCGACCGAGTAGTTGATCACATCGACACCGTCGGCGACCGCCTGGTCGACGGCCGCCACGAGGTCGGAGGTGTAGCCGCCCGTGACTCCGCCGTCCTTGCCCTGCCAGAGGGCCTTGTAGACGGCGACGGCCGCACCGGGGGCGACGCCGGAGATCGTGCCGTAGTCGGCGCCGTTCGCCGTGGCCCGGACGGCGTGGTCGCCCGCCGCGGTGCCGGCGGTGTGCGAGCCGTGGCCCTGGGCGTCCCTCGGGGAGACGTAGTCGGCGCGCTTGTCCGGCGGATTGCCCTTCAACCACTGCTCACCGAAGTACCGGGCGCTGATGACCTTCTGGTTGCACAGGTTCGCGGCGAACTCCTCGCCGGTCTGGCACAGGCCGATGAAGGTGGCGCCGTCGGCCTTCTTCATGACCGTGACCCCGTCCTTCAGGTAGGGCCGGTACGGATCGGTTCTCGTGGGCGGCTCCGTGCTGAGGGCCGGGGCGGCGAAGGAAGGGTTCTCCGGCCAGATGCCGGTGTCGATGACACCGACGACGACGCCCTTCCCCGCCTTGCCGACGCCGCCGAGCTTCGCCCATAGGCCGGCGTCGCCCGTCAGGCCGAGGAAATCGGCGGAGTTGCGGTCGTCCAGGGCCTTGCGCAGAGTGTCGGGGACGACGGACAGCACGCCCTGGGTCGTGTGCAGCCGCAGTGCCTGGGCTGGGGTCAGCTCGGCGGTGAAGCTGTTGGAGGCGACCGCGTGGTGGCCGGTGGCGGCCGCGCCGACGCCGCGGGCCACCTTGTTCTGCCGGTCGACCAGGCGGTCGCGGTAGCGCCTGGCGTGGGAACTGGTGGTGTCGACCTTCCTGCCCTTGCCGCCCCTGGTGGGGGCGATGCCCTCCGTGCCGCCGTCGTAGGTGGCCAGCGGTGGTTCGGCCAGGGTGACGATGTACGAAGTGGGGGCGACCGCGGAGGCGGCCCCGGGAGGTGCCGACGCCGCAGCGGGCCGGGCGATGGCCGGGGTGATGACGGTGACCGCCAGCGCGGCGGCCAGCGCCGGCACACGACGGACGCGGGGGTTGCGGAACATTGCGCCTCTGAGGGGGAAAGAGACTGGTCACCCGTCCGGGAAGATCACCGGAGGGCCGCTACGGAGTCAAGCGTCCGGCGTGGATCCCTGTCGAGATATAGTGCTGACATTTTCGGCCGCATGACCAAAAACGACATTTCGGCAGGTGCTTCGTGGGCGATCGGTCCGTGCTCGGCGCCGTGGGCGTCACGGACTCCGACGAACGGGTGTACCGGTTGCTGCTGCGCCGGCCTGGCCGGCGGACGGGGGAGATGGCCGCCGAACTCGGCGTCGGCCCGGCCCGGGTGCGTTCCGCACTGGCTCGCCTGGCCGACGCGGGGCTGCTGCGCCGCGGTGGGCCCGGCCGGTACGAGGCGGTGCCCCCGGAGGCGGCGATCGAGTGGCTGGTGGATCGGCGACGGCTGGAGACCGAGGCGCGGCTCGCCGCGGTAAGGACGGTCGTCTCGGACTTCTCCCAGCTCTACCACTCGGGCCGGATGGAGGCCGGTCCGGCCGGGGTCGTGGAGGTCCTGGTGGGAGAGGAGGCCGTCAAGCGGGTCGTCACCGAGGTGCAGCGGACGGTCGGCACCGAACTGCTCGGCTTCGACCGCCCGCCCTACGTGGGCCGCCCCGACGACACGGCGGACACCAACGAGTCGGAGTTGAAGGACACCCGGAGCCTGCTGGCGCGTGGCGTGGACATACGCGTGGTCTACTGCGCCGACTCCCTGTACCGCCCGGGACGCCTGGAGACCCTGGTACGGCTGGCCGAGGAGGGCGAGCGCTCCCGCTTCGTCGAGCGCCTGCCGTTCAAGCTGCGCATCGCCGACCGCAGAGTCGGCCTGTTCCCACTGGTGGACGGGGTCTACGACAACATCGCGCTGCTTCACCCCTCCCGGCTGCTCGACGCGCTCGTCGAGCTGTTCGAGGTCTACTGGGAACGCGGCAGGCCGCTGACGGGCGTACCGCCGACGGTGGACGAGCGGCCGCCAGAGGAGGACCTGCTCGTGCTGCGGTTGCTGAACACCGGTCTCAAGGACGAGGCCATCGGCCGGCATCTGGGCGTCAGCCCGCGGACGGCCACCCGCAAGATCGCCGCCGTGGTCGAACGGCTCGGCGTGACGACCCGCTTCCAGGCCGGCGCGGCGGCCGCCGCCCGCGGCTGGCTCTGACGAACCCGGCGGGGGTGAACCCCGCCGGGGGCCGGCCCGGCCTCCGGCTGCCTGCGCGGCAGGCCGGTGACGCGGTCGCGGAGGCGGGTGGCGGCGGTGCCTCGGGGCAGGGGGCCGGGCGGGTCGCATAGGCACGATCGCCACGCCCGGCCCGGCGGCGACGAGGTCCTCGATGGCGGCCAGGTCCTGGCTCTCGAACGAGATCGCCGGCGTGACCCCCGCGCCCCGCCCGCCCGGCGGAGTGTCCACCGGTCAGGCCGCCTCGCTCCACCTGTTCACGTACCACCTGGGCTCGTCGGTCTTCGGCAGCCTCACCGGCCCCGTACGGTCACCGGTCACCGGCCCCTACGTGCCGAGGTCCGCCTGGAGCGAGACGTGCACGGGGGTGAACCCGCGCGCCCGGTAGAAGCGGACGGCGTCGGAGTTGGCCGCGTAGGCGGACACGACGGCCTGGTTCGCGCCCCGCTCCCCGGCCCACGCGAGGAACCGTTCGACGAGCCGGGCCCCCACGCCGCGCCCCCGATGCTCCTCGTCCACCCGCATGCTGAGCAGCTCGGCCACGACGGCGTCCGGGCGGAGTTCGTCCCGGCCCCGCATCCGGGCGGTGAGATGACCGACCACCGGCCCCTCGCGCGCATCGGACCGGGCCAGCAGCGCCAGGCTCCCCTCGCCCGTCACCATCCCCCGGTAGTAGTCGTGCCCCTCCCGGGCCGGCCAGTTCACGTCCATGAACGGATCCCGCCTGCCGCCGTCCTCCCGGAAGAGCGCCGCGGCCGAGGCGATGAGCGCGGGCACGTCCTCGACCCGCGCCGTCGTGATCATGATCTCCACGCCACCGACGGTAACAATCATGATTAATCATGTAAATGCCGACCTTGGAAGGCCATGCGGGTCCAGAGTGGTACGTCCTGCGAGCGGCTTCAGGCGTCGGTGTCCTTAGGATGCCGGGGTGAGGCATAGACGAGATGAACGGTCCTCCGGGGCTCGTCGACGAGGCAGCGCACCCGCCCTCCCGCGGTGACCTCGTACTCCCATTGCGGATACTCGCGGCCGCCCAGCGTCCCGGAGGCGAGACGCCCGCGCAGCCGGCGCTGACGGTCCGGGTCCTTCTGCGACAGCGGATCCGTACGCAGCGCCTCGAAACACTGCCGGGTGTTGCCCGGCGCCTCACCGCACAGATCGATCCAGCCCTTGGCCGCCTCTCCGGTGGCGAAACGCAGATGCCACTCGTCACCGACCGACGGCGGCGCTACCGCGTCACCGCGCTTGGGGCTCACGGTGTGGTCACCTCACCATGGTCCTCATCCGGCAGTGGACGGGTGAGCTGCGCGGTCAGCGCCGGGTCAGCCAGGATACGGGCGGTGGCGCGCCACTCGACGATGACTCGGTGCAAGGTGGCGTGGACGTCCAGATCGACCGCGTCGCGCGTGGCATCGACGAGTTCCTGCGCGAACTCGCGCCTCTCATCCGCGGACAGGTGCCGTCCCCAGGGAAAGACCACGGGCAGGGCGTGCAAGATGACGCGGACACCCTCATCGCTGGACAGCAGGGCGGCGATCATGCGGGCTGCGACATCCGCCGTCTCCTCGCGCTGGCGGTCGTGCTGAGCCGTGGAGATGAACAGATCCTCCCCGTCACGGCGTTTGACGTGGACCCGATGGAACTGATCGATGGTCTCGGCGACCTGCTTGGAATGCTTCGACAGGTCAGAGAACGGAACGGTCGGCACAGCCATACCACACCATACTTCGGAACACATTCCGAAGTAAAGCGAGGGCCGCCGAACGGCGCGTCCAGGGCGGCCACGGCCTGCCGCATCGACTCGGGCATCGGGCTGCCCGTGCCGCCGGTGTTCACCTCGTGACCCTGGCCGGCGGGGACGGGCAGGACGTGCGCCCGTTCCAGTTCGGTCAGGCGGGTGAGCGCCCAGGAGCCGGCCGAGCGCACCACCGCCGCGGTGCAGCGGTGCATCGATGCCGGAATCGCCCCGGCCGACGATGCCGCCGCGGTCTCACTGGATCTGAGGGCGGCGGTGCACGGAGCCGTGTCGATGCGGGTCAATCAGCCCGACCTGCCATGGCCACCGCTGGCGGAGCAGGTCGATCGTTTCCTCGCCAAGCTCGTCGGCCTCGCACCCGCACTCGGCGGCCCACCGGAATGATCGCCTTGCGGGCGAGGAGCGCCTCGGCCGGGGACACCCGGTGAGTCGAGGATCCGGCGCCGCCTCACCCACTGATCATTCCGTCAGGAGCCGCAAGGGATCCTCCGGACAAGTCCTGGCTGGACGCAGGCAGGGCGGACTTCTCCGTGGACCGCGAGAGGTAGGGCGGGCGGGACTCGAACCCGCGACCCAGGGATTATGAGTCCCCTGCTCTAACCGGCTGAGCTACCGCCCCTCGCGCGCGTACCGTACTGCGGCATTCAACCAAAGGTCGGGCCCGTTCGCACATCCGGCGAGCGGGTCGCGTTCAAGCTGTGATCTTCACGGGCCTTCGAGCGGGCTCCAAGGAGCTTCGAGCGGCTTCAGGCGGCTTCGAACGCCTTCGCGCCGCCTTCGGAGGCCGATGGGGCGTCCCGGACTCGCTACCCTACGGAGGGACCCTGTTGAGGAGTGTTTGACCATGCGCGTTGTTGATGCTTTTCGTGAGTCCTTCGGTGCGGAGCCGCAGGGGGTGTGGCACGCTCCGGGACGGGTCAACCTGATCGGCGAGCACACCGACTACAACGACGGGCTCGTCCTGCCGTTCGCGGTGCCGTGGGGGATCACCGCGGCGGTCTCGCCGCGTGAGGACGACGTCGTACGGCTGCGCTCGCTCCAGGCGGCCGAGCCGGGGGCCGTCGAGACCCTCGAGGACCTGGGGCGGGCCGCGGGATGGGCCCGCTACGCCGTCGGGGTTTTCTGGGCGCTGCGCGAGGCGGGGCACCCGGTGCGGGGCGCCGACCTGGTGATCGACGGGGACGTCCCGCAGGGGGCGGGGCTGTCGTCCAGCGCGGCGCTGGAGGTGGCCGTCGGCACCGCCCTCAACGACCTGTACGGCCTGGGCATGACGAAGATGGAGGTCGCCCGGGTCGCGCAGCGGGCCGAGAACGACTTCGTGGGCATGCCCTGCGGGATCATGGACCAGGCCGCCTCCGCGCTCGCCGAGGAGGGCAGGGCGCTCTTCCTCGACTGCCGGAGCCTGGGGAGCAGGAACGTCCCGTTCGACCTCTCCGCGCACGGCATGCGGTTGCTGATCATCAACACCGGGGTCCGCCACGAGCTGGCCGACGGCCAGTACGCCCGGCGCCGGCGCGACTGCGAGAGCGCCGCCGGGCACCTGGGCGTGGCCGCGCTGCGCGACGTGACCGACCTGGCGGCCGCCCTCGGGCGGCTCAGCGGCGACGAGCGCAGGCGCACCCAGCACGTGGTGACCGAGAACCACCGGGTGGAGGCGGTGATCGGGCTGCTGCGGGCCGGGGCGGTCCAGGAGATCGGCGCCCTGCTGAACGCCTCCCACCTGTCGCTGCGCGACCAGTTCGAGGTGTCCTGCCCGGAGCTGGACGTGGCCGTGGAGGCGGCGATCCGCGGCGGGGCGCGCGGGGCGCGGATGACCGGCGGCGGGTTCGGCGGGTCGGCCATCGCGCTGGTCGCCGAGGACCGGGTGCAGGCCGTACAGGACTCGGTGATCCTCGCCTACGCCGAGCGCGGCTGGGCCCGTCCGGAGATCTACCCCGCCGTCCCGGCCGCCGGAGCGCGTCGTCTCCAGTGATCCATCTATGTTACCTTGGTAACATGGTAACAGTTGAGCGGGTCCAGACCGGGCTGCGCGTCGAGAAGAACGTGCTGAAGGTCCTCAAGGGCCTCGCGGAATACCTGGACGTCTCCCTCGGAGACCTCGTCGAGGGCATCGTCCTGCACTCCTTCGAGGGCAGGGCGCCCTTCTCCGAGGAGACCATGGCGAAGATCGAGCAGCTCCGAGCCGTCTACGGGCTGACCCTGACCTCCGCCGACGCTCACCGGCTGGAGGAGGGGCGATGAGACTCACCGGCACGCTCACCGTCCCCCTCCCGCCGAGCCGGGCGTTCCGCCTGTTCACCGCGCGCGGCGAGCAGGACTGGGTGGAGGGCTGGAAACCCCGCTTCCCGGTGCCCGTCGAGGACGACACCGTGCCCGGCACCGTCTTCGAGACCGACGCCGACGGCGTGACGACCACCTGGGTCGTCACCGCCCGCGAGGAGCACTCCCGCATCTCCTACGCCCGCGTCACCCCGGGCCACCGCGCCGGGACCGTGACGGTCGCCCTGGCCCGCGACGGGGACGGGGACGGGGACGGGGACGGCAGCGAGGTGACGGTCACCTACGACCTCACCCCGTTCGACGACGAGGCCGCCCGGGAGCTCGCGGAGTTCGCCCGCGGCTACACCGCCTTCCTCCGCTCCTGGCAGGACGACATCGAAGCCTTCCTGCGAGCCGTCTGACGGCCCGCCGGCCGCGCCTCACCACGCGGCGCCACCACCGAGCTCCGCCGTACGGCCACCGTGTCCGGCCCGTACGGCGGCCCGCGGGGTACCTCCCGCCGCGCCTTCACGCCGTCCGCAGCCGGCCGCGCGGCGTCCCGCGGGAACCCCGGACGCCGTACGGCCCGCGAACTCGCACCCGCCGGCCGTACGGCGTCCACCACCGCCCGGGCCACGGGGGCACGGACGGAACGTCCCGGGAGGGATCCCGGACGGCGGGGCGAGGGCGCCGACCGGCCGGGGGCCGCGCCCCGGCGCCCTCGGCCCGGCCGGAAACGGGAGGCACGGACGGCCGGCCGCCCCATAGGGTCGGGGAATGCCCTCCGAGATCGTGAACGTGGTCTACCGCAAGTACGACGACTCCCTGCACTGGCACCACCCGGCCGTGCTCCTCGGCGAGGACGAGCACGGCGTCTGGACCGGCTGCCCCACCGGCACCGTCGCCCGCCGGGGCTCCGAGGCTCCCATCACCTGGCACCACGCGTTCGTGATGCTCTTCCCCCGCGACGCCTGGTGGACGGCCTGCTTCAACGCCGAGCCGTACAAGGCGGAGATCTACTGCGACATCTCGACCGTGCCGGAGTGGCGCGACGGCGAGGTGACCATGGTCGACCTCGACCTCGACGTGCTGCGCATGCGCGACGGCCGGATCATCCTGGACGACGAGGACGAGTTCGAGGAGCACCAGGTCCGCTACGCCTACCCGCCCGAGGTCATCGGCAACGCCCGCGCCTCGGCGGACCTGCTGCTGGAGGCCGTCACCGCCCGCACCGCCCCCTTCGGTCCCGCGCCCCACTGGCTCTCCCTGGTGTCATGAGGGGTGTCACGAGGGCGGGAGCGGCGGGAAGGCGGGCGGGCGGCGCTCCAGGAAGGCCGCCACGCCCTCGGTGACGTCGGGACGGCCGAACGACTCGGCCATCAGCCGGACCGCGTCGGCCTCGGCCTCCTCCAGGCTCCGGTTCCAGTCGCCCCGGATCTGGCGCTTCATCACGGCCATCGACGCCGGCGAGCTGTGGAGCGCCAGCTCGCGGGCGTAGGCCGCGGTCTCCGCCATGAGGCCCTCCCCCGGCACCGAGCGGCTGACCAGCCCCAGCCCGTACGCCTCGGCCCCGGTGAACGTACGGCCGGACAGCAGCAGGTCCATGGCCCGCGCCTGGCCGGCCAGCCGGGGCAGGATCCAGGACAGGCCGTACTCGGCGATCAGGCCGCGCCGGGCGAAGGCCGTGGTCCACTTCGCCTCGTCCGCGGTGAAGACCAGGTCGCAGGCGAGGGCGCAGACCATGCCGAGCCCGGCGCAGGCTCCGTTGACCGCGGCGATGACGGGCTTGCCGAGCGTGGCCGGGAGGGTGACGGAGCGCCGGTCGGGCTCGCCCTCCCAGCGGTGGGAGCCGTCCAGGACCGCGGTGAGGTCCTCGAAGTCCGCGCCCGCGCAGAAGCCCCGGCCCGCGCCGGTCACGACGACCACCCGGACCGCCGGATCCCGCTCCGCCTCGGCGAGCAGATCGAAGTAGCGGCGCCCCATCGCGTGGGTCCACGCGTTGAGGCGGTCGGGCCGGTTGAACGTCAGCGTCAGCACGCTCCCGTCGATCGACGACAGCACCGGATCCGCCATGTCCCGCCCATCCCCTCCACCGGCCGTCCGCACCGGAACGCCTCCCGGCCCGGGAGACGCCTGCGGGGAACGCCCTCCGGGGAGCGCGCCTCCCGCCGCCGGGCACGGGCCCGGCCAGAACACCGAATCATGTTCTGCTCAGGCCCGCAACACCACCCGCCGGGCGGTCACCGGGGCCGGGCGGCGCGTACGGCGGCGGCGCTCCCGGCGTCGCCCCGCTCCTCCAGCCCGGCGATGACGCCGTCGATGTCCGGCCCCGGCCGGTTCTGGCTGAGCTTGAACTTCGCCTCGACGCGGCTGATGACCACCTCGACCCCGACGACGGCCCGCAGCTGACCGGCGACGAACGTCGCGGGGGCGTCGTCCACCGACCAGGCCGGATCGTTCCCGGCCTCGTGCAGCTCGGTGAGCCTGCGGACCACCGACTCCGTCCAGGCCGGGTCGTCGTGGACGACCAGCCGGCCGTGGACGTGCGCGGTGACGTAGTTCCAGGTCGGCACCACGCGCCCGTGCTCGGCCTTCGACGCGTACCACGAGGGCGTGACGTAGGCGTCCGGGCCCCGGACGATGACCAGGGCCTCGCCCTCGGCGGGCTGCCGCCACTGGTCGTTGTTGCGGGCGAGGTGACCGAGCAGCGCCCCGTGCGGGCCGGCGTCCGGCTCGTACACGAAGGGCAGGAACGTCGCGAGGAGCCCGGCCGGGGTCACGGTGACCAGGTCCGCCGCACCCGGAGCGGCCAGGAGGTCGCGTACGGCGTCGGCGTCGGGAGCGAAGTGGGCGGGGACGTACATGGTCTTCCTTCCGTTCCGGGCGCCGCGGTCTCCCGGGCGAGGACGCACGTGACAGAACCTACCGCCCGGCCGATCACCCTTCCGGAACGGGCCACCGGCCGCGTGACCGCTCCAGGGCGCCGGGGTGGTGGACGAACGCCGGACGCAGCCCCGCCTCGTCGCAGCGGCTCCTTCACGTCACCACGCTGGATCTCCGAACCTTGACACCGGAGGAGAGCGCGAGAACGCGGAAGGCCCCGGGAGCGGGGCTCCCGGGGCCTTCGTTGGCTCCCGCGATAGGACTCGAACCTATAACCTGCCGGTTAACAGCCGGCTGCTCTGCCGATTGAGCTACACGGGATCGTCGCTTTGCGCTGGTCAGGGGGGAGGTTTTCCCCGCTCCTCTCGGCGCAGGAATAGATTAGCGCACTCTGAGAGTGTGTGTCGCATCGAAGCTCGCGGGTAGGTCGGAGAGGACCGCCCGTCCATGGGTAGGGGGTTCTCGCGAAGCGCGGATGTGGAGGTTGAGATGTATCGACTGATGTTCGGGGCAGGGCTCGCCGTGGGCTACGTCCTGGGAAGCAGGGCCGGACGGCAGCGCTACGAGCAGATCAAGCGCATGGCCGAGCGGGTGGCCGACAGCCCCGCCGTGCAGGAGGCCGCCGGTCTGGTCGGCGCGCGTGTTTCGAAGGCCACCGACATCGCCAGGACCAAGGTCGGCGACGTGGCCAAGAACAAGCTCCCCTTCCTGCAGTCCGAGAACGGCTCGCAGATCGGTGAGCACGACGAAGCGGGCACCGGCTGGCCGCAGAAGGAGAGCCAGGCCGCGGCCGGACCCTACTGACCCGCGAGGTGCACGAGCACGACGAAGGCCCCTTTCCCGGGGGCCTTCGTCGTGTCCGGGGCAGGAGTCCCCCGGCCCGCCGTCAGACGCCGAAGCTGCGGCGGGCCTCCTCCAGCGCCTGCTCGGCCAGGGCCCGCAGGCCGGGGTCGTCGGGGTCCATGCCGCTGTCGAAGACGAACTCCCAGACCGTCCGGTCGTCGTCGGTCTTCCTGGCCACCAGCCGCACTCCCCCGCGCGCGTCCAGCGGGGCGTACCGGCTCACCACGATCGAGGCGGTCACCCGCTCCCGCACCGTCTCCGGGACGCGGCCGGGCTCGGGCAGCAGCGCCCGGTGCTCCTCGCCCGACGTGGTGACCACCGTCAGGCCCTCCTCGTCCCACACCCCCCGGTCCACCCGGAACCACGGCAGCCTGGTCCCCCGGATGTAGAGCGCCCGGTCGGTGGCGATGACGTGGCCGTCCGGCCCCTCGGCGTAGGTGAGCACCCGGTCGGGCGGCGTGACCGCCTCGCGGACCTCGGCGGGCATGCGGTTGAAGAGCTTCATGCTGCCACGTTATCCGCGAGCAGATCGAGGGTGAGGGCGGCCGAGGCGGAGAAGTCACGGCTGCCCCGGCCGCTGCCGTCGAAGGGGTCGAAGCACTCGCGGAAACCCGCCTGCCGTACCAGGCGCAGGGTCCCGGCGGCCAGCAACCGGGCCAGCTCGGTACGGCCGTGCGCGTCGGCCGCCCGCAGCAGCAGCCAGTTGGTGATCACCCAGGACGGTCCCCGCCAGTAGCGGGAGCGGTCGAACTGCGGGGAGCGGATCTCGCAGCTCGGCACCGGGTACCCCGCGGCGCCCATGAACCTGGGCGACTCCAGCACTCCCACCAGCGTGTCCACCCGGTCGGACGGCAGCCCCGGATCGAGCAGGGGGCCGAAGGAACCGACCGCGCAGACCGGGCTGAGCCGTCCGGACCGCAGGTCGCGGGCATGGAAGAGGCCGTCGAACCAGAGGCGTTCCAGCAGCGCCGCGCGGATCCGCTCCGCCGCCTCCCGATGCGGCGCGGGATCGGCCCCCGCCACCGGCGCCAGTTCGGCGAGCGCCTCACAGGAGGCCAGCCAGATCCCGTTGAACATCGGATCCTCGACCGCGAAGGGGTGGTCGTGCAGGTATGCGGGGTCGTAGCCGGAGTCGCGGTAGCGGGAGGCCAGCCAGACGTAGCGGTCGTGGTGGCCGGTCTGCGGCTCGCCGTGGGGCTCACCGTGCGGCTCCCGGCCCCGGTAGGCGGGGTGCAGGGGCGGCAGCGCGTCCAGCGGGGCGTCCCAGACGGGGCTGTCGTCCATCCCCGACTCCCAGGGGTGCACGATCGCCGCCAGCCCTCCCCCGCCGAGGTCCCGGGTGGCGGCGAGGTGGTCGTGCTGCGCGACGAGCATCGGGTGCACCCGGCGGACCAGCGCCGCGGCCTCGTCGCGGTCCGTCGCGTGCCGCCACACCCGCCACAGGGCCAGGGCCTGCGACGGCGGCTGGGTCAGTCCGGAGGTGGGCACCCGGCGCGGGGAGGCGGGGTGGTCCCGTGACCGCCAGAAGGCGGGGCCGGGGAAGTACGTCTCGGCGTGGGAGGCGTGGGAGGGGTGGAAGACGATGTGCGGCACCATGCCGGTGCGCCACTGACCCTCCATCAGTCCGAGCAGCTCCGCGCCGGCCCGGCGGGTGTCCCAGCGGGCCAGGCCCGCGGCGACGAAGGCCGTGTCCCAGTTCCACTGGTGCGGGTAGAGGCCGGGTGCGGGCACGGTGCAGGAGCCCGTCCGGTTCGCACCGAGCACGGACCACGCCTCACGCCCGAGCGCGCCGTTGTCCAACGCGGGCCGCGCTTCCATTCGCCCAGTCTGCTCCCGCATCGACGAGGAGAACAAGGTTCGGATCGGCTACCGACCCGTTGCTCCGCCGCCGGGCGGGCCCGGCCGCGCCGGGCCGCCCGAAGCCGCGCCGGGAGACTCCGGGACCGCTCCGGGACGTCCGGGGCCGCGCCGGGACGCCCTGGAAACGGCTGCGGGAAGTCCTGGAAGGGCCGTGGGAACGGCGAAGGCCCCGGGGAGCTGAGATCGCTCCCGGGGCCTTCGCCGTACGGATGTCCCGCCGGACGCTCAGTCGAGGTAGTCGCGGAGCATCTGGGCGCGGGTCGGATGGCGGAGCTTGGCCAGGGTCTTGGACTCGATCTGGCGGATCCGCTCCCGCGTCACGCCGAACTCCCGGCCGACCTCCTCCAGCGTGCGGGGGTGGCCGTCGGCCAGGCCGAAGCGCAGCTGGATGATGCGCTGCTCACGTTCGGACAACGTCGCGAGGATGTCGTCGAGCTGGTCCTGCAGCATGATGAAGGCGGCCGCCTCCATCGGCACGACGGCGTCGGCGTCCTCGATGAAGTCTCCGAGGTCGGAGTCCTCCTCCCCGATCGGCGACTGCAGTGAGACGGGCTCCTGGGCGATGCGCTGGATCTCGATCACCCGCTCGATCGGGAGGTCCATCTCCAGCGCGATCTCCTCGGGCGCCGGCTCACGGCCGAGATCCTGGTGGAGCTGGCGCTGGACCCGGACGAGCTTGTTGATCGTCTCGACCATGTGCACCGGAATACGAATGGTGCGCGCCTGGTCGGCGATCGCCCGTGTGATCGCCTGGCGAATCCACCACGTGGCGTACGTGGAGAACTTGTAGCCCTTGGTGTAGTCGAATTTCTCGACCGCCCGGATGAGTCCGAGGTTGCCCTCCTGGATAAGGTCCAGGAACAGCATCCCGCGGCCGACATATCTTTTGGCTATCGAGACGACGAGCCGCAGATTCGCCTCGATGAGGCGCTGCTTGGCGCGGTTGCCCTCCCAGACGAGCTCCCGGAACTCCGGGAAGGCCAGGCGCGAGGCGGCACTGGTCAGCTTGTCCTCGGCGAACAACCCGGCCTCGATCGACTTGGCGAGCTCCACCTCCTCCTCGGCGGTGAGAAGCGGCACCCGGCCGATCTCCCGCAGGTAGATGCGGACGAGATCGCTGGTCGGCGCGCGTTTGCCGACGTCCTCCTCATCCGGGCGGCTCGGCTCCTCGTCGCCCTGGGGCTCGAGGACCTCCACTCCCTGTTCGGCGAGCATGCGCACGACGCGTTCGAGCGCGTCGGACGGCAGCTCTGATCTGTCGAGAGCGGCGGCCACGTCCTCGACCGTGACGCTTCCGCGCTCTCTTCCCTTTGCGACGAGGTCGGCCACCTGGTCTACCGCTGGCGGCCCGCTTGGCAGCACCGATGCACCCACGGGAGACAGTCTGCTGTATTAGGCAGTCAAAATGGCAGACCCATTTTTGTAACCGAAGGTAAGGCCGCGATCATTATCGAATCGAGACCTCATTAGGGTTTGACCTAATGACGGCATGGAAATCAAAGACCATTACGCTTCAGCTTCCCGCGGCGCGTTCCCGCAGCACGCGCCGCTGCTGCTCCATCGCGACCAGCTCGCCGAACAGGCGGTTGTACTCCTGCTGCTCCTCGACCGGGTTGGTCCGCTCCATCCGCGACTTCAGCCGCTCGATCTCCCGGGACACCGAGATGAGCTCCAGGGCGGCCAGCATGGCCGAGGCGTAGCGCTCCTCGATCCCCACGCCGGCGCGCAGCTCCTCCACGGCGAAGCGGGTCACCGTACCGCGCAGGTCGTCGGGCGCCCCGGCGAGCAGGCGGTCGACCCACTCGCGGCCGCCCGGCCCGGCGGCGGCCGCGCCCCCGGCGTCGACGATCAGCTTGTGCAGGGCGGCGTGCTCGGGCAGCGTGAACGCCTCCGCGCCGACCGCGTCGAACCCGGGTCCGAGCAGCGCGGGACGCTGTACGGCCAGCTTCAGGATCTCCGCCTCGGTCCGCACGGCCGGATCGGTGAGGTCGGCGACCTTCCTCGGCCCGGCGGGCCGCTGGGCCCGCTGCTGCTGCCGGTCGGCGGAGACGGAGATCTCGGCGATGCGGTCCATGACGAACCGCTCGTTGTTGAAGCCCAGCCACCGGTCGAGGTCGACGGCGTACAGCTGGCGCAGGGCACGGTCCTTGATGCCGGCCACGATCGGCGCGGCGGCGTCCAGGGCGGACAGCCGGCCCTCGTTGGTCGTCACGTCGTAGCGGGAGATCACGCTGCGGATCGCGAACGCGAACAGCGGCTCGCGGGAGGCGATCAGCTCGCGCACCGCGGCCTCGCCGTGCCCGGTGCGCAGGTCGCACGGGTCGAGGCCGTCGGGCTGCACGGCCACGAAGGTCTGGGTGACGAACTTCTGCTCGTCGGCGAAGGCCCGCAGCGCCGCCTTCTGGCCGGCCGCGTCGCCGTCGAAGGTGAAGATCACCTCACCGTGGGAGCCCGCCTGGTCGAGCAGCAGCCGCCGCAGCACCTTGATGTGCTCGGCGCCGAACGCGGTGCCGCAGGTCGCCACCGCCGTCGGCACGCCCGACAGGTGGCAGGCCATCACGTCTGTGTAGCCCTCGACGATCACCGCCTGGGACCGCCGGGAGATCTCCCGCTTGGCGAGGTCGACGCCGTACAGGACCTCGCTCTTCTTGTAGAGGGGGCTCTCGGGGGTGTTGAGGTATTTCGGGCCGTCCTCGGCGTCGTTGAGCTTGCGCGCGCCGAAGCCGATGACGTCGCCGGTGATGTCGCGGATCGGCCAGATGAGCCGCCCGCGGAACCGGTCGATCGGGCCCCGGCGCCCCTCCTTGGCCAGCCCTCCCTTGACCAGCTCGGCGGCGGTGAACCCGCGGGACATCAGGTGCCGGGTGAGCGCCTCCCACTCGGCGGGGGCGTATCCCACGCCGAAGTGCTCGGCGTCGGCCCGCTCGAACCCGCGCTCCGACAGGAACCTGCGCCCGGCCGCCGCCTCGGGGGCGGCCAGCTTGGAGGCGTAGAACTCCGCCGCCGCCCGGTGCGCCTCGATCAGCCGGCTGCGCTCGCCCTGCTCCCGGCCGGGGACGTATCCCCCCTGCTCGTAGCGGAGCTGGATGCCCGCGCGGTTCGCCAGCCGCTCGACGGCCTCGGCGAACGACAGGTGCTCCAGCCGCCGGACGAAGGTGATGGCGTCGCCGCCCTCGCCGCAGCCGAAGCAGTACCAGTAGCCGCGGGCGGGCGTGACGTTGAACGACGGGCTCTTCTCGTCATGGAAGGGGCACAGCCCCTTCAGGTTGCCGCCACCCGCGTTGCGGAGCTGGATGTGCTCGCCCACGATGTCGGCGATCGGGGAGCGCTCACGCACGAGCGCGATGTCGTCGTCACTGATCCGGCCTGCCACGCCGCGAGTCTAGTCGGGCGCCCCGACAGGTCGGCGTCCCCGAGGGCGTCCCCGTGGCGTCTCCACGGCGTCCCCGAGGGCGTCTCCATGGCGTCTCCGCGACGGAGCCGCGGCGGGGCCGTGATGGGACCGCGACGGGACCCCGGTGGGATCACGGCAGGGCCGCGAGGGAGCCGCGAGGGGGCCGACTTTCCCGAATCGGTCATGACGGGCAATGAGGTCGGTTACAAATGTAAGGGCTGTTTCTCGATAGGTTACGCGGGTGGAGATCATGCGATCGGGGCACAAAGCACGACTGGCCGCCGTGACCGGCGCGGTGCTCGTCACCGGGGCCTGCGGCTCGGCCGGCGGGGTGACGAGCGTCAGCGCGCGGCCCGCCGCCCTTTCCCAGGCGGTCGCCGCGACGGCGACGGCCACCCCGGAGAGCCCTGGGACCCCGGCCGCCACGGCGACCGGGAGCCCGGCGCCGGCGGCCACGGGGACGCCCGTCCCCCGGGTGCCGCCGCAGACGGTGCGGCGTCCCAAGGCCGACGAGCCGGTGCAGGTGCCGCCGCCCAGACTCTCGAACTTCACCTACTCCTTCCCCGTCCGGGGATGCCGGGTGACCTACCAGAGCCAGCTCCTCGTGCTGCCCAAGACCACCGTCTGGGCCGCCAAGGGCTGCTCGTTCGTCTCCCCGGTGAACGGCGTGGTCGACGAGGTCAACGTCAAGAACCGGTGGTCGGCCTCCACCGACCGGGGCGCCGACCGCGAGGGCCGCTTCGTGACCGTCATCGGCGACGACGGCGTGCGCTACCTCGGCGGCCACCTGGAGCGGGTCGCCCCGGGGATCGTCCCCGGCCGGCGGGTGACCGCCGGCCAGATCCTCGGCCAGGTCGGCAACTCGGGCAACGCCCGCTCCACGGCCAGCAACCTCTACTTCGCGATCTCGTGGAAGACCGACCCGTCGCTCTGGTGGGTACGGCGCGGCATGGTCAACCCGTGGAACTACCTGGACGCCTGGCTGAACGGCAACCGCACCCTGTCCCCGCGTGACGAGATGACGGCCGTCAGGAACCGGACCGGCGCGACGCCCAGGTGCGCGACCCTGTGCGCCTCGAAGCCGAAGCCGAAGTCCAAGCCCACCGAGCGCCCGCCGCGGCCCGACGACAAGCACATCACGGTGGGCACGCTCAGCGGCGGCTGACCTCCGTACGGCCCGGCCGTCCCGCCCCGTGCGACCGGCCGGCCGTGCGGCCCCGTGCGACCGGCCGTGCGGCGTGACCGGGGGAGCGGGCGGCGTGGCCGGGTGAGGCCGCGGCCCGCGCCGGTCAGCGGGCCCCGTCCTCCAGGCGCCGGTGCCAGGTGACGGCCGCGGTGTCCGACAGCGAGGCGACCTGGTCGACGACCACCCGTAGCCGCCCGGCGTCGTCGGCCGCCTTGACGAAGGCCGCCCGCAGCGCGGGTTCCAGCGTCTCCGGGGCGCCCCGCATGATCAGGTCGGCCAGGCCGCGGATGAGCTCGCGCTGCCTGGCCTGGTTGGCATGGTGGACGTCGCGGGTCATCACATAGTGGGCGGTGAGCCCCTTCAGCACCGCGCACTCCAGCCGGGTGACCCTCGGCACGATGAGGGCGGCCTCGTGGCGGCCCGCGGCCGGGCCGTACGCCTCTCGGGTGGCGACCTGCGCGGACCGGCACAGGTGACCGATGAGCTCGCTGGTCAGGGCCTTGAGCGCGGCGAGGTCGCCGAGGGAGCCGTCGAAGTGACGGGGCCAGATCGGCCGGGCCACCAGGCGGGTGAAGACGTGCTCCAGCTCGCCGGGGTCGGCGTCCGGGGCGTACCAGGAGGCGGTGGTCACGCACACCTCGCGGCGCTCGGCGGGGTCGCGCAGGGCCGCGAGCACGACGTCCCCGGCGTGCAGGGCGTCCTCCAGGTCGTGCACGGAGTAGGCGACGTCGTCGGCCCAGTCCATGATCTGGGCCTCGAAGCTGACCCGCCGCTCGGGGGCGCCCTCCCTGATCCAGGTGAAGACGGGCAGGTCCTCGTCGTAGGCGCAGTACTTGGGGCTCGTCCGGCGCGTCCAGGGATACTTGATCGTGGCGTCCAGGGAGGCCCGGGTGAGGTTGAGCCCGGCACTGCGGCCGTCCTCGGTGAGGACCTTGGCCTCCAGCCGGGTCAGCAGGCGCAGGCTCTGCGCGTTGCCCTCGAACCCCCCGCACGGGGCGGCGATCTCGTCGAGCGCGGCCTCCCCGTTGTGCCCGAACGGGGGGTGACCGAGGTCGTGGGCCAGGCAGGCGGTCTCCATGAGGTCGGGGTCGCGGCCGAGCGCCTGCCCCATCTCCCGGCCGATCTGCGCGCACTCCAGCGAGTGGGTCAGCCGGGTGCGGGGGATGTGCTGCCCGCTGCCGAGGGTCTCGCCCGGCCCGACCACCTGGGTCTTGGCGGCCAGCCGTCGCAGGCCCGCGCTGTGCAGTACCCGCGCCCGATCGCGCTCGAACGGCCCTCGCTCCGGGTTGCCGGGGGGTTCCGGCACCCATCTGGCCTGGTCATGCTCCTCGTAACCGTGCATAAGTGCAGTGATTTTATCCGGCGTCCGCCAATCCATTCCGAACTATGGGAAAACCTCGGATGCCGCGCCGGCGGCGGCCCGGCGGGCGGGGTCCCGCGTCTCGCGGGACCCCGCCTGCCGGACCTCTCAGGCGCTGGACCTCCCGGCCCGGCCGCCCCTTTCCGGCCAGGTCTCCCCTTCCGGTCCCCGGTTCCGTCCGGTCCCCGGTTCCGTCCGGCTCCTCCCGGCCTCCCGGGGGGGTCAGCGGGTGTCGGAGTCCCCGCCGACCAGGGCGGCGCGGCCCGCCTCCAGCCGGGCCACCGGGATGCGGAACGGCGAGCAGGAGACGTAGTCCAGTCCGCTCTCGTGGCAGAAGTGGATGGAGTCGGGGTCGCCGCCGTGCTCGCCGCAGATGCCGAGCTTGATGTCGGGACGGGTCCGGCGGCCCTCCTCGGAGGCGAGCCGTACGAGCCGGCCGACGCCGTCGCGGTCCAGCGACTCGAACGGGGAGACGCCGAAGACGCCCAGCTCCAGGTAGCGGGAGAAGAACGCGGCCTCGACGTCGTCGCGGGAGAAACCCCAGGTCATCTGGGTCAGGTCGTTGGTGCCGAAGGAGAAGAACTCGGCGGCCTCGGCGATCTGCCCGGCGGTCAGCGCCGCCCGCGGCACCTCGATCATCGTGCCGACCAGGGCCTCGACGCCGGTCTCGGCGAGGATCGCCCGCGCCTCGTCCCGGACGTTCTCCAGCTCCTGCACGGCGGCGACGAGCGGGATCATGATCTCCGCGCGGGTCCCCTCGACGGCCTTGGCCGCCTCGGCGATCGCCCGGACCTGCATGGCGAACAGTCCGGGGATGACCAGGCCGAGCCGTACGCCGCGCAGGCCCAGCATCGGGTTCTGCTCGTGCAGCCGCTTGACCGCGGCGAGCACCTTGAGGTCCTTCTCCTCCGCCTGGTCCCCGGCGAGGGCGACCTTCACCGACAGCTCGGTGCAGTCGGGCAGGAACTCGTGCAGCGGCGGGTCGAGCAGGCGGATCGTGACCGGCAGGCCCTTCATCTCCCGGAAGAGCTCCACGAAGTCGCCCTGCTGCAGCGGGCGGAGCGCCTCCAGCGCGCGCTCGCGCTCGGCGTCGGTCTCGGCCAGGATCAGCTCCTCGACGAGCTGCCGCCGGTCGCCGAGGAACATGTGCTCGGTACGGCACAGCCCGATGCCCTGGGCGCCGAACCGGCGGGCGCGGGCGGCGTCCTCGGCGTTGTCGGCGTTGGCCCGCACCTCCAGCCGTCGCTTCTCGTCGGCGTGCCGCATGACGCGGTCCACCGCCCGCACCAGCTCGTCCTCGTGGTCGCCCGAACCCTCGAAGTACTCCACGACCTGGGAGTCCACCACGGGCACCTCGCCGAGGTAGACCGCGCCGGTGGAGCCGTCGATGGAGATGACGTCTCCTTCGGAGACCACGACGCCGCCGGGGGCGGTGAACGAGCGGTCCTGGACGGAGACCTCCAGCTCCTCGGCGCCGCAGACGCAGGTCTTGCCCATGCCGCGGGCCACCACGGCCGCGTGTGAGGTCTTGCCGCCGCGGCTGGTCAGCACCCCCTGGGCGGCGATCATGCCGGCCAGGTCGTCGGGGTTGGTCTCCCGGCGGACCAGGATGACGTCCTCCCCCCTGCCCGCGAGCTCGACGGCCCGCTCGGAGGAGAAGACGGCCTTGCCGACGGCCGCGCCCGGGGAGGCGTTCATCCCCTTGGCGATCCGCTCGGCGTCCGCGTCCCCGGCGAAGCGGGGGAACATGAGCTGGGCGAGCTGGTCGCCGGTGACCCGGGTGACGGCCTCGTCCATGCTGATCAGTCCCTGCTCGACGAGCTGTACGGCGATGCGGAACGCCGCGCCGGCGGTCCGCTTGCCGACCCGGGTCTGCAGCATCCACAGCTTGCCGCGCTCGACGGTGAACTCGATGTCGCACAGGTCGCGGTAGTGGTTCTCCAGCGTCGCCATGATCTGCATGAGCTCGTCGTAGACGGGCTTGTCGATGCGCTCCAGCTCCTGCAGCGACAGGGTGTTGCGGATGCCCGCGACGACGTCCTCGCCCTGGGCGTTCTGCAGGTAGTCGCCGTAGACGCCCTGGTGGCCGGTGCCGGGGTCACGGGTGAAGGCCACGCCGGTGCCGGAGTCCATGCCGCAGTTGCCGAAGACCATGGAGCAGACGTTGACCGCGGTGCCGAGGTCGGCGGGGATGCGTTCCTGGCGGCGGTAGAGGATGGCGCGCGGGGCGTTCCACGACCTGAAGACGGCCTCGACGGCCATGCGCATCTGAAGGTGCGGGTCGGCGGGGAACTCCTCGCCGGTCTGGTCGCGGACGATGCCCTTGTAGGTCTCGACGAGGCGCTGGAAGTCGGCGGCCTCCAGGTCGAGGTCGTCGCGGCCGGCCTTGAGCTCCTCGAGCGCGTCGTCGAAAAGCTCGCCGTCGATGTCCTGGACGGTCTTGCCGAACATCTGGATGAGGCGGCGGTAGGAGTCCCAGGCGAAGCGCTCGTTGCCGCTGGCCTGCTTGGCCAGGCCGTGTACCGACTCGTCGTTCAGCCCGATGTTGAGGACGGTCTCCATCATGCCCGGCATGGAGAACTTGGCCCCGGAGCGCACGCTGACCAGCAGCGGGTCGTCCGCCTGCCCCAGGCGGCGGCCCATCTTCGCCTCCAGCGCCGAGAGGTGCTCGGAGACCTCCTCCTCCAGCCCGTCCGGGAGCCCGCCCTCCGTCAGGAAGTGGCGGCACGCCTCGGTGGTGATGGTGAAGCCGGGGGGCACCGGCAGGCCGAGGTTGGTCATCTCCGCCAGGTTCGCCCCCTTACCGCCGAGCAGATCTTTGAGATCTTTGTTGCCCTCGGTGAAGTCGTAAACGTACTTGGGCACGGCTGCTCCTTCTGCGACTTCAAGCGACGTGTGTCACCGCCTCACTCGGGACTCTACCGATGAAAAAGATGATGAAACGTCACCCATCGGTATGCAGTGCGTTTCGGCATGTCAGCGGGCATACGACGGTCTAATCCAATCCAAAGGAGAGCCAAATAAACCGCCATATCGGCCCGCCGGTGAATTGGTTTATACCAATTGGTATAAACCAATTCACCGGGCATTCACGGGCCGCCGGAGCCGCGCCGCGAGGTTCGGAAAGCGCATTCCATGACAGGCCGGAGAACGCGTACGGCCCCCGCCTCACGGGAGGCGGGGGCCGTACGGGACGGGACGCCGGGCGGGCCGGCGGCGGGTCAGTCGTTGAGGTGCTTGCGGAGGTAGGAGTCGACCTGGTCGAGGGCCACGCGCTCCTGGGCCATCGAGTCGCGCTCGCGGATGGTCACCGCCTGGTCCTCAAGGGTGTCGAAGTCGACGGTGACGCAGAACGGCGTGCCGATCTCGTCCTGGCGGCGGTAACGGCGGCCGATCGCGCCCGCGTCGTCGAAGTCGACGTTCCAGCGGCGGCGCAGCGCGGCCGCCAGGTCGCGGGCCTTGGGCGACAGGTCGGCGTTGCGCGACAGCGGCAGCACGGCCACCTTGACCGGGGCGAGGCGGTGGTCGAGGCGCATGACCGTGCGCTTCTCCATGACGCCCTTGGCGTTGGGCGCCTCGTCCTCGGTGTAGGCGTCGAGCAGGAAGGTGAGCGTGGCGCGGTCGACGCCGGCCGCCGGTTCGATCACGTACGGGACGTAGCGCTCACCGGTCTCCTGCTCGAAGAAGCTGAGGTCGGTGCCGGAGGCCTTGCCGTGCGCGGTCAGGTCGAAGTCGGTGCGGTTGGCGACGCCCTCCAGCTCGCCCCACTCGCTGCCGGTGAAGTTGAAGCGGTACTCGATGTCGACGGTCCGCTTGGAGTAGTGGGACAGCTTCTCCTGCGGGTGCTCGTACAGCCGGAGGTTCTCGGGGTTGATGCCGAGGTCGGTGTACCAGCGGTAGCGCTCGTCGATCCAGTACTGGTGCCATTCCTCGTCGCTGCCGGGCTTGACGAAGAACTCCATCTCCATCTGCTCGAACTCGCGGGTGCGGAAGATGAAGTTGCCCGGGGTGATCTCGTTGCGGAACGACTTGCCGATCTGGCCGATGCCGAACGGGACCTTCCTGCGCGCGGACTGCTGCACGTTGAGGTAGTTGATGAAGATGCCCTGGGCGGTCTCGGGCCGCAGGTAGGCCAGGCCGGACTCGTCCTCGACCGCGCCGAGGTAGGTCTTCAGCAGGCCGCTGAACTGCCGGGGCTCGGTGAAGGAGCCCTTGTTGCCGCAGTTGGGGCAGGTGATCTCGGCGAGCCCGCGCTCCGGGGCGTGGCCGTGCTTCTCCTCGAAGGCCTCCTCGAGGTGGTCGGCGCGGTAGCGCTTGTGGCACGACTGGCACTCGGTGAGCGGATCGGTGAAGGTCTCGACGTGGCCGCTGGCCTGCCACACCTCGGGGGCCAGGATCACGCAGGAGTCGAGGCCGACCACGTCGTCACGGCCCTGCACCACGGCCTTCCACCACTGGCGCTTGACGTTGTTCTTGAGCTCCACACCCAGCGGGCCGTAGTCCCAGGAGGCGCGCAGGCCACCGTAGATCTCGCTGGAGGGATAGACAAGACCACGTCGCTTGGCGAGGCTGACGATGGTGTCCATGATGTCCGTACGGCGTGCCATAAGGGAAAATCTCCATCCGGCTGGAGGTCGGCGAGGAATCGTTGGGCTCCAGCTTAGGGGAGCCGGGCGGGCCGGGTGCCCGCACGGACCGGCACGTCCGTCTTGTCCGTGAAAAGCCCGGGGGAACGTTCCCGGCGGCCCGTCAGGCCCGTGCGACGTCCTCGAAGGCGCTCGGCTCGTTGATCATCAGTGTCATGAGCGGGTACATCGCCATCCGGGCCGCGCCCAGCGCCCGCCGGTAGAACCCGGCACCCTCCCACTCGCTGACCAGCGCCCACAGCTCCGGGTCGTCCACCGACCTGGCGACCCGGCCCCTGATGTGCCCGGGCTGGGCGGCCAGAGTGTCGGCGATGTCGTGTGCCTGGGCCAGGAACTCCCCGGTCCGGGCGGCGGGCACCGAGTAGCGGATGACTGCGAGCATCCGCCCAGCATGCCAGAGCCGCCCGGAAGGGCCGCACCGCGCACCGGCGCGGGAAGAGCGGCGCCGCACGTGCCACCGGAAGGGCCGCGCCGTACACCGGCGCGGGAAGGGCCGCGCCGCGCGTGCCGTCGCGGGGAGGGCGGCGTTAGGCTCGGGCCGTGGCCGACAAACGAAGCCAGCGTCCCGCGCACCCGCTGGCCAGAAGCCGCCCCCCGGAGCGAGGACGCCCCCGGGGCGGCCGCCCGCTCCCGCCGGGCGAGCACTTCCTCACCCCGGGCGCCACGGGCCTGCGGCGCACGGTCGAGCGGCGCAGCGCGGCGCCGCTGGTCTTCCTGTTCGGGCTCCCCCGCTGGATCCTGCCCGCGCTGCTGGTGGTGCTGCTCCTGGCCGGCTTCGCGGTGCCGTCCGTCTGGGGCGGGCTCGCGGTGCTGCCGGCACTGGCGTTCGTCGCCTGGCTGGCCTACATGTCGTGGCCGTCGCTGGGGGTGAAGGGGCGCGTCCTGCGGGTGGCGCTGATCACCTTCCTGGTCCTGCTGATCGCCGACCGTTTCGGGGCCTTCTAACCTGATTTTGACAATCATTTTCATTCTCGTCCATACTGATGGACATGAAGTCGGACTTCTCCCGACGTATGCCCATGCATATCGCCGGCGCCCTCGCCCTCACGACCCTCCTCACCACCACCGCGGCCTGCGGCTCCGGCTCGGCCGACGCCGGGAGATCGGGAGACGCGTTCGGCGTCAGCGCGGCCATGTACCCGCTGCAGTGGCTGACCGAGCGGGTGGGCGGGCCCGACATCGCCGTCACCGGCCTGGCCAAGCCCGGCGTCGAGCCGCACGACCTGGAGCTGTCGCCCATCCAGGTGGCCCGGCTGGAGGAGACCGGACTGGTCGTCTACATCAGGGGCGTGCAGCCGGCGGTGGACGAGGCGGTCGGGCAGCACGCCGCCGACCGGGGGTTCGACGCGGCGACCACGGTACGGACCCTCCCCGCGACCGCCGGCGACGAGCACGGTGACGAGCACCCCGGGGAGACGGCCGAGGAGCACGCCGCCGAACACGGCGACGAGCACGGTGACGAGCACGCCGGGGAGGACGGCTCCCCGATCTCCTACGACCCGCACATCTGGCTCGACCCGTCCCGCTTCGCGACGGTCGCCGCCAAGCTGGGCGAGCGGCTCGCCGCCGCCGACCCCGCCCACGCCCCGGGGTACCGGGACCGCGCCGCCAAGGTGGCGGCCGAGCTGACCGCCCTGGACGGCGAGCTGGCGCGGGGCCTGCGGACCTGCGCCTCGGACGCCATCGTCACCAGCCACTCCGCGTTCGCCTATCTCGCCGACCGCTACCGCCTCCGCCAGATCGGGGTCAGCGGCGTCAACCCGGACGCCGAGCCCGCCCCCGCCCGCCTCGCCCAGGTGGCCGAGGTGGCCCGGCGCGAGAAAGTGACTACCATTTTCACCGAGAGCCTCGTCAGCCCCAAGGTCGCCGAGGTCCTCGCCACCGAGGTCGGCGCGAAGACTGCCGTCCTCGACCCCATCGAGAGCCGGCCGGAGAGCGGCGACTACACCTCCGCCATGCGCCGCAACCTCACCGCACTCCAGGCGGCGCTCCGCTGCTCGTGAAGGACCATCGTGACCTCTGACCAAACCGTTTTCGCCATGAAGGGCGGCCAGGTGAGCCTGGACCGCCGCCCGGTGCTCCGCGGCGTCGACCTGACCATCGAGCCCGGCGAGGTCGTGTCCGTGCTGGGCGCGAACGGATCCGGCAAGTCCACCCTCATCCGCACGCTGCTCGGCCTGACCCCGCTGACGGCCGGCACCACCCTCCTGTACGGCAGGCCGCCCGCCCGGTTCCGCGACTGGCGGCGGATCGGCTACGTGCCCCAGCGGCTGTCGGTGGGCGGCGGCGTGCCGACCACCATCCGCGAGGTCGTCGCCTCCGGCAGGATCGCCCGGCAGCGGAGGTTCCGCCGGACGAGCGCGGCCGACCGCGAGGCGACCGAGCGGGCCCTTTCCGTGGTGGGCCTGGCCGACCGGGCCAGCGACCCGGTCCAGGCCCTGTCGGGCGGCCAGCAGCAGCGGGTGCTGATCGCCCGCGCCCTGGCCGGGGAGCCCGACACCTACGTCATGGACGAGCCCACCGCCGGGGTGGACTCCGGCAGCCAGCAGCTCCTCGCCGACACCCTGTCCACGCTCGTCGCCCAGGGCAGGACGGTTCTGCTGGTCGCGCACGAGCTGGGCCCCCTGGAGCCGCTGATCACCCGCGCCGTGGTGCTGCGCGACGGCTGCGTCTGCCACGACGGCCCGCCGCCGCGCGCCGTCGGCGCCCACGCACTGCCCGGCCACGACCACGTGCACCCGCACGCCGAGGAGAATCCCGTGAGCACGCTCGACTGGAGGCCCACGCCGTGATCGAACTGCTCAGCCTGGGCCTCATGCGGCGGGCGCTGATCGCGGCCCTGCTGGTCGGCCTGGCCGCCCCGGCCATCGGCACGTTCATCGTCCAGCGCCGCCTGGCCCTGCTCGGTGACGGCATCGGCCACGTCGCCCTGACCGGCGTGGCGCTCGGCTTCCTGACCGGCACCGCCCCCGTGCTGACCGCCGTGGCGGTCTCCGTGCTGGGCGCCGTGACGATCGAGCTGGTCCGGGCGCGCGGCAGGACCAGCGGCGACGTGGCGCTCGCCCTGCTGTTCTACGGCGGCATCGCCGGAGGCGCGCTGCTCATCTCACTGGCCCCGGGCGGCAGCAACACCACACTGATGTCCTACCTGTTCGGCTCGATCAGCAGCGTCACCGCCCAGGACGTGTGGGCGATCGGCCTGCTGGCCGCGGCCGTGCTCGGCGTGGTCGCCGTCTTCGGGCGCGAGCTGTACGTGCTGTGCCAGGACGAGGAGGTCGCCAGGGCCAGCGGCCTGCCGGTGCGCTTCCTCAGCCTGCTGATCGCCGTCACCGCCGCGCTGACCGTGGTCATCGCCATGCGGGTGGTGGGCCTGCTGCTGGTCAGCGCGCTGATGGTGGTCCCGGTGGCGACCAGCCAGCAGTTCACCCGGGGGTTCCGGGCCACGATGCTGCTGTCCATGGTGTTCGGGGTGCTCGCCACGGTCGGCGGGCTCACCTCGTCCTTCTACGTGGAGGTGCCGCCGGGTGCGATCATCGTGGTGGTCGCCCTCGCGGGGTTCGTCCTCGCCCTGGGGCTCGGTAGATTCGTACGCCGCAGCCGATCACAGGAGTCCACGCCATGAGCAACAGGCGCGATGCCGTACACGCAGTCCTCCGCAGCAGCGAGGGGTTCCGCAGCGCCCAGGACGTGTACGCCGAGATGCGCGCGCAGGGCGCGAAGATCGGCCTGACCACGGTCTACCGGGCGCTGCAGAACCTCGCCGACGGCGGTCAGGTCGACATGCTCCGGACGGACGACGGGGAGTCCGTCTACCGCGCCTGCGCCAGCGGCGACCACCATCACCACCTGGTCTGCCGCGTCTGCGGGCGGACGGTCGAGGTGGCCGGGCCCGTGGTGGAGCGGTGGGCCGAGGCGGTCGGGGCCGAGCACGGCTTCACCGAGGTCACCCACACGGTCGAGGTCTTCGGCACCTGCGGCGCCTGCTCGGCGGCGAAGGCGGCGGGAACGACGGGAACGGCGGGAACGGCGGCCCGCTCCTGACCGGCCCGCTTCCTGCCGGCCCGCCGCGCCCGTCCGGTCCGATTCCGGCCGGTCCGCGGTTCCCGCCGCGTCCGCTCCTGACCGGCCCGCGGCGCCCGTCCGGCGAGATGCCCCCGCGGGACCGTTCGCGGGATACGCTTCCGAGACGGCCGGTCGCCGTACGCGTTCCCGCGAAAACCACATATAACAGGAGTCAACATGCCATTCGCACATGACATGCTGTGCTCACTCGCCACCATGATCGATCTGATCAACACCTCGCCCACCGTCAACGGCGAGGAAGGGCTGGGCGATCTGCGGACGCTCGGCGAGTTCGTGGAACGTCAACAGGTGAGCAACGTCGGCAGGCTGCGCGCCGCCGACCTGACCGAGGTCCGGGCCCTGCGCGAGTCCTTCCACCGGGTCATCACCGCCCCCGACCGGGCAACCGTGATCATCCGGCTGAACACGCTGCTCGGCGGCACCAGGATCACCGCGGCCCTGGCCGAGCACGACGGCCACCCCCTGCACATCCACTACTTCGCGCCGGGCGTGTCGCTCGCCGAGCGACTGTCGGCCGACCTCGGCGTCGCCCTGGCCCACCTGCTCGTCGAGGACGAGTGGGAGCGCCTGCGGAGCTGCTCGGCCCCCGACTGCGACCACTTCTTCCTGGACGAGTCGCGCAACCGCTCACGTGTCTACTGCGACAGCCGCACCTGCGGCAACCGCATGCACGTCGCCGCCTACCGCGCCCGCCGCCGCGCCTGACCTCCTCCGGGCGCCCTCGCGGCGGGTGACGCCGCGGGAACGGCTCCGGCGATCGGCTTCACGGCGGACGGCTCCGCGGGAGCACCCGAAAGGCGGGGCGGACGAGAACGGTGAAGCGCCGTCCGGGGCGGGGCTCAGCTCGCGCCGAAGCTCCCGTGACGGCCCTCCCCCGCGATGAAACGCGCGGCGCCCGTAACGATGCCCGGCAGGACCTCCAACCCATGGGCCAGTTCGCCCTCCATGGCCTCCTCCTCGCTCAGCCCCTCCTGTTCCAGCACCGACATGCGGTCGCCGCGCATGCAGTCCTGTGGGAGACGCGCCAGGTCGGCGGCGAGGCTCTCGGCGGCCGCGCGTGCCCGGCCGGCCGGGACCACCCGGTTGACCAGGCCCATGTCCAGTGCCTCCAGGGCGGCCACCGGCCGGCCGGTGAGGATCATGTCCATCGCGCGGCCCGTCCCGACCAGCCGCGGCAGCCGTACGGTGCCACCGTCGACCAGCGGCACGCCCCAGCGGCGGCAGAGGACCCCGAACACCGCGTCCTCCTCGGCCACCCGCAGGTCACACCAGAGCGCCAGCTCCAGCCCACCGGCCACCGCGTACCCCGCGACGGCCGCGATCACCGGCTTGGTGAGCCGCATCCGGGTCGGACCCATCGGCCCGTCGCCTCCGGGCGCCACCCGATTGCCCCGCGCGGTGCCGACGGCCTTGAGATCGGCACCGGCGCAGAACGTGCCGCCCTCGCCCCACAGCACGGCCACCGACGCGCCCGGATCGGCGTCGAACTCACGGAACGCGTCGGCCAGGGCCGTGGCGGTGGGCCCGTCCACGGCGTTGCGCGCCTCGGGCCGGGACAGAACCACGGTCGTCACCGGCCCGTCCCGCTCGATCCTGACGGTCATCGCCCACCTCCGGCGCGGCGTTCCCCGACCCTTCGGGCCTTCGTGGCCCGATCCGACTCCCCCATTCAACCGGGAGCTCCCCGACTGCGGGTCTCCGCCCGGGAAACACCGTGTTCGGGCTCCGGACCGAATATGGGATGCGCGCCGCATTCGCCGGTTCATAGGGTGACGTACATGGTGAGGACCGCTTCGCGTCTGTCCGCTTATCCTCCCCTGAACGTGCAGGTGCACACGCCCCGCCTGACACTGTCCGGGGCCACGGACGAACTCCTGGAACGCCTGGTCCCAACGGTCCGCAAAGGCGTGGCCACAAAGCCTCCGTGGCCCTTCGACGATCCGATGTCGCTCTACGAGGAGAGCCCGGAACGCGAGTGGGGCTGGCTGCAGGGAGTGTGGCGCGGCCGCGGCAGGGTCGGCCCGAGCTTCTGGCGTCTGTACTTCGTCGTGGTCATCGACGGAGAGCCGGTGGGCATGCAGGACCTGATCGGCATCGACTTCACCACTTTCGGTACGGTCACCACCTTCTCCTGGCTCAGTCCGGACGCGCGGGGCGGCGGCCTGGGGAGGGAGATGCGCCAGGCGGTGCTGCATCTGGCCTTCGCCGGGCTGGGTGCCCGTGAGGCGGGCAGCGACGCCTTCTTCGACAACCATGCCTCGAACCGTGTCTCCCAGTCCCTGGGATACGTGCCGAACGGCATCGCCTGGGACACCCGGCGCGGTGAGCCGGCGGAGATCAGACAGTGGAGGCTGACCCGCGAGCAGTGGAACGAGCGGCGGCGCGACGACATCGAACTCGTCGCCGTCGATGAGTGCCTGCCGGTCCTCGGGATCGGCCCATCGCCGGCGGACTGATCACCGAGTCACCGCGTTCGGGCGGCTCCGCGCGGAGCCGCCGCCCCTTTCGATCTCAGACCTGGTTGGGCACCGCCCCGCCGTACCGGCGGTCGCGCTTGGCGTAGGTCTCGCACGCCTCCCACAGGTCGCGGCGGTCGAAGTCGGGCCACAGGCGGTTGAGGAAGACCATCTCGGCGTAGGCGCTCTGCCAGAGCAGGAAGTTGGAGGTGCGCTGCTCGCCGGAGGACCGCACGAACAGGTCGACGTCGGGGATCTCCGGCTCGTCGAGGTAGCGGGCGAAGGTCGTCTCATTGACCCGGCCGGGCTTGACGCGCCCGGCGGCGATGTCGGCGGCCAGGCGGACCGCGGCGTCCACGATCTCGGCGCGGCCTCCGTAGTTGACGCAGAACTGCAGGGTCAGCGTGGAGTTGCGCTCGGTCATCCGCTCGGCGTCCTGCAGCTCGCCGATGACGCTCTTCCACAGCCGCCCCGGCCGGCCCGCCCAGCGGACCCGCACGCCCATCTCGTGGAGCTGGTCGCGGCGGCGGCGGATGACGTCGCGGTTGAAGCCCATCAGGAAGCGCACCTCGTCAGGGGAGCGCTTCCAGTTCTCGGTGGAGAAGGCGTAGGCCGAGAGGTACGGGACGCCCAGCTCGATGGCGCCCTCGATGACGTCGAAGAGCGACGCCTCGCCCGCCTTGTGGCCCTCGGTGCGCGGCAGCCCGCGCTGCTTGGCCCACCGGCCGTTGCCGTCCATCACGATCGCCACGTGCCGGGGCACCAGGTCGCGCGGGATGGGGGGCGGAATGGCTCCGGAGGGGTGCGGTGCCGGAGGGCGGACGTTCACGTTGCAGACTCCCTTTCTACGTGTCGAAGAGAGCGTATTCCGTGTTCGAGGTGCCATTGGAGATACGCGGCGACCAGGCCGCTGCATTCGGCGCGGTGGCGCCCCTCGGAGGCGTCGGCGGTCGCCCAGTCGCCCTTCAGCAGCGCGCTCATCAGGGCGATGGTCTCCCCGGCGGGCACCGCGGCGCCGGCCGGGCGGCACGCGCCGCACACCACTCCCCCGGCCACGATGGCGAACGCCCGCACCGTGGGGGCCTTGCACCGGGCGCACGCCTCCAGGGCCGGGGCGTAGCCGGCGACGGCCAGCGAGCGCAGGAAGTAGGCGTCGAGCACCAGCCTGGGCTCGTGCCCGCCGGAGCCGAGCGTGCGCAGGCCTCCGACCAGCAGCAGGAACTGGCGGAGCGCGGGCTCCTTCTCCCCCATGATCAGCCGGTCGGCGGTCTCCAGCATCGCGCTGCCCGCGGTGTAGCGGGGGTAGTCGTGGACGAGCGCCTCGCCGTACGGGTGGATCGTCTCGGCCTGGGTGACCACGTCGAGGGTGCGGCCGGTGTGCAGCTGGAGGTCGACGTGGGTGAACGGCTCCAGCCGGGCGCCGAAGCGCGACATGGTGCGCCGGACGCCCTTGGCGACGCCGCGGACCTTGCCGGTGCGCCTGGTCAGGACGGTGACGATGCGGTCGGCCTCGCCCAGCTTGTGGGTGCGCAGCACGATGCCCTCGTCACGGTACAGACTCACCGGATCAGCTTAGTGCGGTGACCGGGGTGAAAGGCCGTTCTACCCGGTTCATCGGCACGGAACGATCACGAGTGCACGTTGTTCACCTGAAACTAACTAAACTTTGGCTCTCGGCGTACCCTCCGCCTTGATGTTCCACCCCCACCCCCGCACGAAAGGGTGCCATGCCCCGCGTGGTCCTGCTGGGTTCATCGCCCGGCCACGATGACGTCCCCGGCCAGCCGGCGCCGCCCGCCGCGCTGACGCTGCCCGCGCTCCCCGGCTGCCCCACGGTGATCGGCAAGCTGCACGGACAGCTCGCCTCCCTCGACCCGGCGCCGGTCACGATCGCCCGCGTCGCCGACGCGCCGGCCTACCGCGGCTTCCCCGGCACGCTCGTCGAGACCGCGGATCTCGCCGGCGACCTGCGCGCCCTGGCCGACGCGGTCGAGGACGGCGAGGAGAACCTGCTGATCCTCCCGGCCGACTCGCTGATCCACGACGAGCTGATCTACCAGATCACCAAGTCGAAGCGCGGCGCGCTGGCGCTGATCGCCAAGGAGCCCCGCGAGGACCGCGAGGAGGACGAGAACGGCGATCTCATCGTCCCGGACGTCCCGATCGCCGAGGCCGAGCCGGAGATCGGCGATCGGGTGTACGAGGGCCTGCCGGTCCGGCTGCGCGCCGCCAGGTCCCGGGTCGTCTCGGTCGGCTCGGCGTTCCACGCGGTGACCCGGCCCAACGCCATCGCGCTCGGCCCGCTGCACCTGCACCGCAAGCACGCGCCCACGCTGGCCGAGGCCGCCCGCGAGCTGGCGGACATGGCCCACCTGTTCGGCCCCGAGGACGACCTGGTCCAGCTCCTGATCCTGGGCCTGGTACGGCGGGGCGTCTCGGTCGGCATCCGCGGCCGCCGTGACCTGTTCTTCCGGCGGATCACCTCGCCCGAGCAGGCCGACGAGGCCGTGGCCGAGCTGGCGACCTTCGACGAGGACCGCGCCCGGCTGAACAACGCGGTCAAGGGCGCCGACGGCTTCTTCACCACCTACTTCGTCAGCACCTACTCGCGGTTCATCGCCCGCTGGGCGGCCCGGCGCGGGCTCACCCCGAACCAGGTCACGCTGATCTCGATCGCCCTGGGCGTGGCGGCGGCGGCGTGCTTCGCCACCGGTGCGCGGGCCGGGATGATCGCAGGCGGCGTCCTGATCTACTTCGCGTTCGTGTTCGACTGCGTGGACGGCCAGGTCGCCCGGTACGCCCGCAAGTTCGGCGTCCTCGGGGCGTGGCTGGACGCCACCTTCGACCGCTTCAAGGAGTACGTGGTCTTCGCGGGCCTGGCGGTCGGCGCGGCCGTGTCCGGCGTCGGCGACGTGTGGACGCTCGCGCTGGTGGCGCTGGCCCTGCAGTCCGCCAAGCACCTGCTGGACTTCTCCTTCGGCGCGGCCAACCGGCGCAAGCCGCCGTCGCCGCTGCCGTCGATGCCCCTGTCGATCAGCCCCGACACCGACCTGCGCCTGGCGCTGGAGCAGCGCCGTCTCGCGCGCAGCGGCGGCATCCGCGGGCTGCTGAGGATGTGGAGCAGGGCCGGCCGGAACCGCGCCGTGTACTGGGCCCGCAAGATGATCGTCTTCCCGATCGGTGAGCGCTTCGCGGCCATCGCGATCGTCAGTGCCCTCTTCGACGCCAGGATCACCTTCATCACGCTGATCATCTGGGGCGGCATCGCCGCCACCTACACGCTCACCGGACGTCTGATGAGGTCGCTCGCATGATCACCCAACCGCAGACCGCGCCCGTCCCGGACCCGTACGAGGAACGGCTGCGCATCCAGACCGCCCGGCTGCTCGCCTACCGCGACGACGGCCCGCTGGTGACGGCGCTGCGCGGCAGGGTCGGCCCCGGGCTGCCCGCGGTGCCCGCCGCGCTCGCCGCACTCGCCGCGATCATCGCGATGGCTGCGGCCGGGATCCTCAAGGACGGCCCGGTCCTGCTGCTCCCGCCGGTGGTGATGCTCGTCCTCGTGCTGCCGACCGCGGCCCGCGACCACCTGGGCAGGATCGACTGGCTGCTGCCGCCGCTGATCCGGTCCACCGAGTTCCTCACGATCATCCTGATCGGCCTGGCGGCCGACGCGCCCAAGTGGCTGATGTACGTGCTGCTGTACGTGATCGGCTACCACACCTACGACACGGTGTACCGCACCCGGCAGAGCATCTGGCCGCCCGACTGGGTGTTCCGGGCGGGCCTGGGCTGGGAGATCCGGCTGCTGCTGATCGGCGCCGGCGCGGCGCTGGGCGTGCTGACCTGGGTGCTGGCCGCGCTGACCGTCTATCTCGGCGTGCTGTTCGCCGTGGAGAGCGTGACGAGCTGGGTGCGCCTCGACAAGCAGTCGGCGATGCAGGCGAGCGCGAGCGACGACCTGGAGGCCTCCCCCGAGGAGGCGCAGGAGCAGGTGACGGGCGAGCCCGCCTGATCCTCCTTCCTCACCCGGTCCTTCGGAGAAGGGGGCCGCGACGATCCGTCGCGGCCCCCTTCTCGCTTTCCGTCACGACGTCCCCGACGTTCCGATCCGGTCGGCGGCGACGAGGACGGCGGCGCCCAGGGCCGCCAGGCTCAGGTTCGCATAGACCTCGTAGCCGGTCAGGAAGTCCAGGTGCGGGATGACCACGCGGTTGAAGAGGTTGAGGAGCCCGCCCATGAACGGCTGGACGAACAGGCGGTCGATCGTCCCGCTGACGCCCTGGAGGAGCATGAGGAATCCGATGAACTGAATGGCTTTGCCCATGGATCCGACGCTAGGGATCGCCGTCCCGGCGGGGATCGGCCGTCGGAACGCCCCGCTCCGACCGGCGTCGCCGTCCCCGGGCCCCGCCACCGGCGAAGGTAGACGCCGGGTGCGACTTTGGTATCTCCTGCCGTCCGTGAGGAGCGGCGTCCCCCTCCGGGCTCCTAGGCTTTCGGGCGATGAACGGATCCGCACCCGCCGCCGGGGTACGGCGGAGCCCGCGCGACTGGGCCGTGGACCTCCTGCTGTTCCTGCTGGCGGTGCTCTTCGGGCTCGTGATGGCGGGGTTGCGGCTGGAGGTCCACCCCCGGCCGGAGACGTGGCTGTTCAACCTCGACCAGGTCACCGGCGCGCTGGGCTGCGCCGCGCTGTGGCTGCGCCGCCGCCGGCCGGTCGAACTGGCCGTCGTGCTGGTGATCCTGTCGTCGTTCTCCGAGACGGTCGGCGGCGCGATGCTGGCCGCGTTGTTCACCGTGGCGGTGCACCGGCCGCCGCGCACCTCCTCGGCGGTCTTCGCGCTGAGCCTCGTGGGGGCGCTGGGCTTCGTCGTGCTGCGCCCGGAGCCCGAGGACCCTCCCCTCCTGGTGTTCCTGCTGGGCGTCTCGTTCCAGGGCGCCGCGGTGGGCTGGGGTCTGTTCGTCCACCACCGGCGCAGGCTCGCGGCGTCGCTGCGCGACCGCGCCGCCCGGGCCGAGACCGAGGCGGCGCTCCGCGCCGAGCAGGCCCAGCACCGGACCCGCGAGGCGATCGCCCGGGAGATCCACGACGTCCTCGGACACCGGCTGTCGCTACTGAGCGTGCACGCCGGCGCGCTGGAGTACAACCCCGGCGCCCCGGCCGAGGACGTCGCCCGGGCGGCCAAGGTGATCCGGGAGAGCGCCCACCGGGCGCTGCAGGACCTGCGCGAGGTCATCGGCGTGCTCCGGGCGCCTGTCGGCGAGCTGCCGCAGCCCACCCTCGCCGACGTCCGGGAGCTGGTCGCCGAGTCGGGCAGGGCGGGCATGGAGGTGACCCTCGGCGAGGACCTCGCCGGGGCCGCCCCCGATCCGGCGGGCCGCACCGCGTACCGGATCGTCCAGGAGGCGCTGACCAACGCGCGCAAGCATGCCCCCGGCGCCCGGGTGACGGTACGGCTCGCGGGGGCGCCGGGGACGGGGCTGACCGTCGAGGTGCGCAACACCGCTCCCCCCGCCGCGCCGGAGGTTCCTGGGCCCGCGTCCGGCGTCGCCGGGTCCGCGTCGCCCACGCACGGCGATCACCCGGACGAGGGCCCCGCCCTCGCGGCGGCCGCGTACGGCAGGCCGGGCTCATCCGCGTCCGGCGCGGGGTCGGGCCGGGGCCTGGCCGGGCTGGCCGAGCGCGTCGCCCTGGCGGGCGGCCGCCTGGAGCACGGCCCCGACGACGCGGGCGGCCGGCGGCTGACGGCCTGGCTACCATGGCCGCCATGACCGCCGTGACCGGTTCCGTCCCCGCGCCGGTCGGCGTGCTCATCGCCGACGACGACCCCCTGGTCCGCGCCGGTCTGACGATGATGCTGGGCGGCGCCCCCGACATCCGCGTGGTCGCCGAGGCGGGCGACGGGGCCGAGGCGCTCCGTCTCGCCGACCGGCACTCCCCCGACGTGGTCCTGATGGACATCAGGATGCCCTCGATGGACGGGCTGGCCGCGACCGAGAGGCTGCGCGCCCGGGGCGGCGCGCCGGAGGTCATCGTCCTGACCACCTTCGACGCCGACGAGCACGTCCTGCGCGCCCTGCGCGCCGGGGCGGCCGGGTTCCTGCTCAAGGACACCCCGCCCGGTGAGATCGTGACCGCGATACGCCAGGTGGCGCGGGGATATCCGGTGCTGTCGCCCTCGGTGACCCGCCGCCTCATCGACCGGGTGGCGGATCCCGCCCCCGACCTGAGGCGGACCCGCGCCAGGGAGCGTCTCGCCCTGCTGAACGACCGTGAGCGGGAGGTCTCCGTCGCGGTCGGCCAGGGCCGGTCCAACGCCGAGATCGGGGCGGTGCTCTTCCTCAGCGTGCCCACGGTCAAGACGCACGTATCGAGCGTCCTGGCCAAGCTGGGCCTCAACAACCGCGTCCAGATCGCGCTGCTGGTCCACGAGGCCGGGCTCCTCGACGACCACCGCGGAGACGGCCCCGGCTGAGACGGCCCGGACGGGCCGTACGGCCTGACCGGGCGGACCGCGGCGGACCGGCGCGAACCGGAGCGGCGCAGAGCGGGACGGACCGGCGCGAACCGGAGCGGCGCGGACCGGATCGGCACGGATCGGCCGGGGCGCATCGCTCCCGGGGCGGCCGGAACCGGGGCGCGGGCGGCGGGCCGTACGGCTCGCCGTACCGGCTCGCTGTGTTAGAAAGCAGCGGTGGAGTTGGACCGGCTGGACCGTGACATCATCGGGGCGCTCGTCGAGGACGCCCGCGCCACCTACGCGGAGATCGGGCAGCGGGTGGGCCTGTCGGCGTCGGCGGTGAAGCGCCGCGTCGACCGGCTGCGCGACCGGGGGGCGATCACCGGGTTCACCGCGCGGGTGGAGCCCGCGGCGCTCGGGTGGACCACCGAGGCGTACGTGGAGCTGTTCTGCGCGGGCAAGACCTCGCCGTCGGCGATCGGGGTGGCCGTGGCCCGCCATCCCGAGGTGGTCTCCGCCTGCACCATCACCGGCGAGGCCGACGCGCTGCTGCACATCAGGGCCACCGACGTCCGGCACGTGGAGCGGGTGATCGAGCGGATCGCGGCGGAGCCGTTCGTGGTGCGGACGAAGAGCTCCATCGTGCTCTCCCGCCTCACCGACACCCCGGTCATCGTCACGCACAACGAATCCCCGTTTCCCCGGTGAAACACGCAAGGAATCCGCGCGAACGCGCACGATCGCGCCCTTGGCCTGCGTGAACCCGCGTTCCTAGGCTGTAGCCGTTCTCACCGCGACGGTCTCGCCACGACGGCCGCCGTCGTTTCCCACCACGACGTCCTTTGCGGGGTTTCGCATGTCCAAGCACTACCTCATGTGCCGGCCCGACCATTTCGCGGTGGAGTACGCGATCAACCCGTGGATGCACCCGGAGGCGGGCGCCGACCGGGACCGGGCGATCCTGCAGTGGGAGACCCTCAGGAAGGTCTACCTCGAACTCGGGCACGAGGTCAGCCTGATCGAGCCGGTCGAGGGCCTGCCGGACATGGTGTTCGCGGCCAACGGCGCGCTGGTCGTCCGCGGCCGGGTGTACGGCGCGCGGTTCACCTACCCGCAGCGCGCCGCCGAGGGGCCCGCCTACCTGAACTGGTTCGTCTCCAACGGCTACGAGCGGATCTGCGAGCCGGCCTTCGTCAACGAGGGCGAGGGCGACTTCCTCACGCTCGACGACGTGATCCTGGCCGGGACCGGTTTCCGGACCGACATCACCGCGCACAAGGAGGCCCAGGAGTTCCTCGGCCTGCCGGTGGTGACGCTGCAGCTCGTGGACCCGCGCTTCTACCACCTCGACACCGCGCTCTTCCCGCTAAACGGACATAACGTGGCATACTTCCCAGGGGCCTTCTCGGCAGGCAGCCAGGAGGTGCTCCGCGCCATGTTCCCCGAGGCCGTCATCGCCTCCGAGGACGACGCGACCGTCCTGGGGCTCAACGCGGTCAGCGACGGGACCAACGTAGTGATCAACACGGAGGCGGCAGACCTCCAGCTGGAGCTCAAGCGCCGCGGTTTCGAGGTCGTGCCCGTCGACCTGTCGGAGCTGCGCAAGGCGGGCGGCGGCCCCAAGTGCTGCACGCTGGAGATCCGGGGATGAATGCAGGCAGGACGGCCTGACGGCTCTGACCGCTCTGACAGCAAGGAACCGCACCGAAGGAACGGCGGATATCGGATGACCAGCACCAACGAGTTCATCGAACTCAGTGAGCGCCGCAGCGCGCACAACTACCACCCGCTCCCCGTCGTGATCCACGAGGCGCAGGGAGCCTGGGTGACCGACGTGGAGGGCAAGCGGTTCCTGGACTGCCTGTCCGGCTACTCCTCGCTGAACTTCGGCCACGGGAATCCGAAGATCATCGCGGCGGCCCAGGAGCAGCTGTCCCGGCTCACCCTCACCAGCCGCGCGTTCTTCCACGACCAGTTCGCCGCCTTCGCGGCCGGACTCGGCGACCTCACCGGCAAGGAGATGGTCCTGCCGATGAACACCGGGGCCGAGGCCGTGGAGACCGCGATCAAGGTGGCCCGCAAGTGGGGTTACGAGGTCAAGGGCGTGACGCCGGACCGGGCCAACATCATCGTGATGGAGGACAACTTCCACGGCCGCACCACCACGATCGTCAGCTTCTCCACCGACCCCGACGCCCACGACGGCTTCGGCCCCTACACGCCCGGTTTCAGGATCGTGAAGTACGGCTCGGCCGAGGCGATCCGCGAGGCGATCGACGAGGACACCGTCGCCGTGCTGCTGGAGCCCATCCAGGGCGAGGCCGGCGTGCTGGTCCCGCCGGACGGCTACCTCACCCAGGTGCGGGAGCTGTGCACCGAGCGGAACGTCCTGATGATCGCCGACGAGATCCAGTCCGGCCTCGGCCGTACCGGTGACACCTTCGCCTGCGACCACGAGGGCGTCGTCCCGGACGTCTACGTGCTGGGCAAGGCCCTGGGCGGCGGCGTCGTCCCCGTCTCGGCGATCACCGCGAACGCGGACGTGCTCGGCGTGATCAGGCCGGGCCAGCACGGCTCCACCTTCGGCGGCAACCCGCTCGCCTGCGCGGTGGCGAACGCGGTCATCGAGATGCTCGGCACCGGCGAGTACCAGGCGCGGGCCAGGGAGCTCGGCGCGGTCATGCACGAGCGGCTGCGGGCGCTCATCGGCCACGGCGTGGTGGCCGTGCGCGGCCGCGGCCTGTGGGCGGGCGTGGACGTCGACCCGTCCCTGGCGAGCGGCCGCGAGATCTCCAAGGCGCTGATGCGCCGCGGCGTCCTCGCCAAGGACACCCACGGCTCGACCATCCGGCTCGCCCCGCCGATCGTCGTCTCCGAGGAGGACCTCGTCTGGGCCGTCGAACAGCTCGCCGACGCCATCGCCGAATTCACGAGCTGACCGCCCCGGTACGGCCCCGCCCCACGGCGCGGGCCGTACCGGCCGTCACTCCCAGGCGCGCAGGAGATCCCCGGGACCGTAGGCGGCCGCCGTCGTCCTGGATCGGGATACGGCCGTCAGAGGGGAACTCCACGGCGAGCGAGCGTTCGGCGGAGACCAGCAGCGGAGACATGGGATCGGCGAGGGCACGTCCGAGGAACGCCCACAGCTCCTCTCCGGCCCTCCACTCGGCGCGGCGCCGTGTCAGGGCAGCCGGACCGTGCTGACCTCGGAGATCTCGGTGGCCGCCGCGGTGTCCCAGCGGACCGACGGCGGGGTGCTGTCCAGCGTCAGGGTGGCCACCGCGTTGGAGAACCACGGCCCGTGGGCGATCTTCCACTTCATGGACGGCTTGGGGATCTTCGCCAGGCGCGCCAGCCAGCCGCCGATCAGCGTGGCGACGCCGAACTGGGCGACGATGTTGGCCAGGCGGAGCGTACGGCTCAGCGGGTTGCGGATCGGCGAGCAGACGAGCTGGTAGACCGGCAGCCCGTCGGCCTTGGCGACGTAGGAGTAGTGCACGTCGCCGGACAGGATGATCACCGGCTTGCCCGTCCGCGCCAGCAGTCCGGCCAGGTCCTCGAAGGAGCGGCGGAAGGCCGCCCAGTGTTCCAGGTCGACGGCCTGGCGCAGCTTCTCCGACCAGCGCGCCACCCGGGGGCCCCAGGCGCCCTGGGCCAGCTTCTCGTTCCAGTTCTGGATGTGGTGGATCCCGGAGGGCAGCAGGAACGGCACGGACGTGCCGATCACGAAGCGTTCGGCGCCCTCCCGCCGGAGCTGCTCGGCGAGCCATTCCCACTCGACCGGGTCGATCATCCGCCGGTCCTTCGGGTCCAGCTGGCGGGCGCACCGGGAGTCGAGCATGATCAGGCGGGTGTCGCCGAGGTCGCGGGCGTAGCTCCACCGGTTGTCGGTCGGGACGGCGTCGGCGTGCTCGGCGAACGCGTCGAGGATCTCCGCCCCGTCGCCCTCGGCCTTGCACAGCCTGGCCAGCACCTCGTCGGAGGCGCGCTCCCCGGGCGACATGTTGCCCAGGTGCTGGTAGACCCAGTAGGCGCTGAGCCCGGAGATCACCCGGCGCGGCCACCACGACACCCGGGCCATCTGCTCGCGCCAGGTGGCGGAGGTGTTCCAGTCGTCCCGCAGGTCGTGGTCATCGAAGATCATCGCGCTGGGCATCGTGGACAGGAGCCAGCGGATCTCGGGGTCGGTCCACGCGTAGCGGTACAGCTCGGCGTACTCCTCGAAGTCCGCGATCTCCCCGGTGGGCTCGCCGTCCCGGCGGTTCTTGATGAACTCCAGCATCTCGCTGGACGGCTCGTCCGCGTAGACCTGGTCGCCGAGCAGCAGGAGCAGGTCGGGCCAGTCCTCCTCGGGCGTCTCCATCATCGTGCAGCCGTAGGCGCGCAGCACGTCCACCCCGTGGGAGATGGTGTGCAGCGTGTCGTGCGGGACGCTGGTGCGGCACGAGCCGAACATCACCCGGCGGGGACCGCCCGCCCCGAGGAGGCGGATGCGGCTGGGCGGCTGGTCGGGCAGCGGCCAGACGACCTCCCCGTCGAGGCGGACCTCGTAGGTCCCCTCACGGGAGACGTCGACGATCGCGTAGTGGTGGCCGTGCACGGTGAACGTCGACGCCCGCGACCGCACCCCGCCGACCTCGACGGTCACCTCGCAGGGTTCGCTGGTCTCCACCCACACCGACGCATCGGTCTCGTCCACGTAGCGCAGCATCGGACCGACGACAAGTTCCGGCACCTCAGACCTCTCAACCAGTACAGAACGGCAGGCTTTCCTAGGGAAGCCTGCCGTATCGGCGCGTTCCCCCGGCCCGTTCCACCTGATCTGATCGGTTTCAACGGATCAGGCCCGCAGGCAGCGGAACGCACAAGAAACGTTCACACGAACGCAACATGCCCTGCTTGGCGGGCAAAAAACCCGTCATTAATGTGATCGTCACCAACAGTACCGGGCGGGGCAACGGCGCCCCGCCCATCCTACGGAGGCTGTCCTCATGACCACCATGGTGCCGTCAACGACGCCGGCGACCACTCTCATCGGCCCGGGGCGCCAGGCGCTCGACGCCGCGCTGCTCCAGCTCGACCGGGCCGCCGACCGGCTCGGACTCGACGACGGCCTGCGCACGATGCTGGCCACGCCCCGCCGCTCGCTCACCGTCTCGGTGCCCGTCCGCCGCGAGGACGGCCGGATGGACGTCGTGCAGGGCTTCCGGGTGCAGCACAACACCACCCGCGGCCCCGCCAAGGGCGGTGTCCGCTTCCACCCCTCCACCGACGTCCACGAGGTCACCGCGCTGGCCATGTGGATGACGTGGAAGTGCGCCCTGGTCGGCATCCCGTACGGCGGCGCCAAGGGCGGCGTCGCCGTGGACCCGGCCTCGCTGAGCACGCGGGAGCTGGAGCGGGTCACCCGCCGCTACGTCAACGAGATCATGCCGATCATCGGCCCGGACCGGGACATCCCGGCCCCCGACGTCGGCACCGACGAGCAGACCATGGCCTGGATCATGGACACGTACTCCATCAACGCCGGCCGTCCCGTGCCGGGCGTGGTGACCGGGAAGCCCACCATCCTCGGCGGCTCCGCCGGGCGGGCCGGGGCCACCTCGCGCGGCGTGCTGATCTCCGCGCTCAGGGCCCTCGGCGGCTCCGCGGACGGCCGTACCGTCGCGATCCAGGGGTTCGGCAAGGTCGGCGCGGGGGCGGCGCGGTACTTCGCCGACGCCGGCTGCCGCGTGGTGGCGGTCTCCGACGTCACCGGGGCCGTGGTGGACCGTTCCGGCCTGGACGTCGACGCCCTGCGGGCGTGGGCGGAGGAGACCGGCGGCGTGTACGGCTACCGCCACGCCGACGCCCTGTCCCACGACGAGCTGCTGGAGCTCGACGTGGACGTGCTGGTGCCCGCGGCGCTGGAGGGCGTGATCACGGCGGGCAACGCGTCCCGGATCAGGGCCGGACTGGTCGTCGAGGGCGCCAACGGCCCCACCACGCCCGAGGCCGACCGGATCCTCGCCGACGCCGGCACCACGGTGGTCCCCGACATCCTGGCCAACGCGGGCGGGGTGATCGTCTCCTATCTGGAGTGGGTGCAGAACCTCCAGGCGTGCTCCTGGAGCGCGGGCGAGGTGGACGCCAGGCTGCGCGGGCTGATGGAGGAAGCCTTCGACGCGGTCGCGGCGATGTCGGCCGAGCGCGGGATCACCCTGCGCGAGGCGGCGCACGTCATCGGCGTGGGCCGGGTCGCCGAGACCCACCGGATGCGGGGCCTGTACCCCTGAGCCGCCCTCTGGAGCGGAGAGACCGGCCCGTCCGTGGCGGGCGGGCCGGTCAGGGGCGGGCGGACCCGTCGCGGGCGTGGCGGAGCGGCCCGGTCACGTCGCGGTGACGGGCGGCTCCGCCGCCTCCTCCAGGGCGCCGACCAGGCCCGCCAGGTCGCGCATGAGCCGCTCGGTGCGCTCGGTGCCGTAGGCCGCCTCGATCACCCGGTGGTGGCCGGCCACCCCGCCCTCCACCCGGCCGAGCAGCTCGGCGCCGCGGTCGGCGAGGAAGACCGCGACCCGGCGGCGGTCGGCCGGGTCGTGGCCGCGGTAGACGAGGGAGCGGTCGATGAGCCGGTCGATCGCCTTGGTCAGCGTCGGGTGGGGCATCAGCACGGCCTCGGCCAGGTCTCCCATGGAGTGGCCCCGGCCGTCGGCGAGGGCGCGCAGGATACGCCACTGCTCGACGGTCACGCCCTCGGCGGTCACCGCGGCGGCGAGCCCGCGGTTGACGCTGCGCTCGGCCCGGCTGAGGAGGTAGGCGAGCGAGGAGCCCAGCCCGGTGGTCGCCACGTGACGCTCCCGTCTCGGTCGGGTGACGGGCCTGTCGGCGCCCGTCGGCAGTGGAGGATACTCCGCAGTGTGGCAGACATCGTCACGCCCGTCATGGAACCGCTGGAAGCCCGGTTGCTGCGGAGCGCCGCGCTGCGCGTCGGGCTCGTGGTGCCCCTGTCGGGGGTCCTCGGCCTGGTCGGCCCGTGCGCGGTCAACTGCGCGGTCCTCGCCGCCGACGAGGTCAACCTCGCGGGCGGGATGCTCGGCAGGCCCGTCGAGCTGGTGCTGGTCGACGGCGGCGGGCCGGCCGCGCGGGTGGCGGCCGAGGTCGCCGGGCTGGCGGCCTCCGGGGCGATCGACGCGGTGGCGGGCACGCACGGCAGCGACGTGCGGATCGCGGTCGTGCGGGCGCTGGGCGGCCGGGTGCCGTTCGTCTACGCCCCGCCGTACGAGGGGGGCGGGCACGCGCCGGGGGTGTACTTCCTCGGCGAGACGCCGGGCCGGCAGCTGCGGCCGGGCCTGGACTGGCTCATCGACCGGCGGCGGGCCCGCAGGTGGTTCCTGCTCGGCAACGACTACGTCTGGCCGCGACTGGTCCACGGGACGGCCCGGCGTCACCTGCGCTCGCGTGGCGCGGAGGTGGCCGGGGAGCGGCTGGTGCCGTACGGCGTGCGCGACTTCGCGCCGGTCCTGGCCGAGCTGGCCGCCTGCCGGGCCGACGCCCTGCTGGTCAGCCTGATCGGCAGCGACCTCGTCTCCTTCAACCGGGCCTTCGCCGAGGCGGGGCTGTCGCATCCGCGGCTGTGCGGGGCGCTGGAGGAGCACGGCCTGCTCGGCATCGGCGGTGACGCGACCGGCGAGCTGTACGGGGCGATGGGGTATTTCGCGAGCCTGGTCACCGACGAGAGCCTGAGCCTGGGCGAGCGCTACGTCCGCCGGTTCGGCCCCGACGCGCCGCTGCTCAACGGGCACGGCCAGGGGTGCTACGAGGCGGTGCTGATGCTGGCCGCGCTCGCGGGCCGGGCCGGGACGCTGGCCGTGCCCGCGGTGGACGCGGTGGCCGACGGCGCCTCCGTCGTCACCGCGCGCGGGCGGCTGACCCTGCTGAACCGGGGGGTGCGGCGGCGGGCCCATCTCGGCCGGGCGGACGGTCTGGACTTCGACATCGTCCGTTAAATCTTTCTATAGAAAACTTTTCATATGGAAGGATCGCCCCTAAGGTACGACCGGACCCCTTTCCGGCGCTTAGGAGCTCGCTTCCATGACCACCGAGCCCTCCATAGAGCAGTTCGGCTACCGACAGGAACTGCGCAGATCCCTCACCTTCACCGACCTGCTCGTCTACGGCCTGATCTTCATGGTCCCGATCGCGCCGTTCGGCATCTTCGGCAGCGTCTACCAGGGCTCCGGGGGCATGGTCGCGCTGACCTACGCCATCGGCATGGTCGCCATGGCGTTCACCGCGTCGTCCTACGCGCAGATGGCCCGTGCCTTCCCGATGGCCGGCTCGGTCTACACCTACGCGGGACGGGGCATCGCCGCCCCCGTCGGATTCCTGTCCGGGTGGGCGATCATGCTCGACTACGTGCTGGTGCCGGCGCTGCTCTACCTCATCGCGAGCGCGGCGATGGCGTCGTTCGTGCCCTTCATCCCCATCTGGGGATGGCTGATCGTGTTCGTGCTGCTGAACACGATCGTGAACTACACCGGCATCCAGATGACCGCGCGGGTCACCAAGATCATGCTGGTCGCGGAGCTGATCGTCCTGGCGATCTTCCTCATCGTCGGCGCGGTCGCGCTCCTGTCGGGCAAGGCCCAGGTGGGGGCGCTCAGCCCGCTGTTCGACTCCTCGACGTTCTCCTGGCCGCTGGTCTTCGGGGCGGTCTCGATCGCGGTGCTGTCCTTCCTCGGCTTCGACGGCATCTCGACGCTGGCCGAGGAGAGCCAGGTCGACAGCCGCCGGCTGGGCAAGTCGATGATCGCCGCGCTCGGCCTGGCCGGCGCGCTGTTCATCGCGCAGACCTGGGTGGCCGCGCTGCTCGTCCCCGACCGCGCCCGGCTGCTGTCCCAGGGCGACCCGGCCGGCACCGCGTTCTACGACGTCGCCGAGTTCGCCGGGGGCCGCTGGCTCGGCATCCTGACCGCGGTGGCCACCGCCATCGCCTGGGGTTTCGCCAACTCCCTCGTCGCCCAGGCCGCCACCTCGCGGCTGCTGTACGCGATGGCCCGTGACCGCCAGCTCCCGTCCTTCCTCGCCAAGGTGGACCCCCGGCACCGGGTGCCGGTCAACGCCACCCTGCTGACGGCGGCGGTGTCCCTGGCCGTCGGGCTGTACCTGACCACCCGCCCGGACAACGGCATCCCGCTGATCAGCGGGCTGGTCAACTTCGGCGCGCTGGCCGCCTTCCTCGTGCTGCACGTGTCGGTGGTCGTCCACTACGTCGTACGGCGGCGCAGCCGCGACCTGTGGCGGCACCTGCTCGCCCCGGTCATCGGCTTCGCGATCCTGGGCTACGTCGTGATCAACGCCAGCTTCGAGGCCAAGACGCTGGGGCTGTCCTGGATCGCCCTCGGCGTCGTGCTGCTGGCCGTCTCCTACGCACTGGGCCGCCGCCCCACGCTGTCCGGGATGCACGGCGACGCGCCGGAGCCCTCGGCCTCCCGCTCCGGGCGGACGGGGGACGCGCGATGAACGTCGTCTCCTACCGGCCCGAGCCCTCCGAGCTGAGCTACACCTTCGGCGGGCGGCCGGCCGTACGGCGGATCCGGCCCGGCACCGTCGTCGAGATGTACACCGAGGACTGCTTCGCCGGGCGGGTCCGCTCCGTCGGGGACCTGCCCTCGCGCGTCTGCGACTTCCCCTACCTGAACCCGGTCACCGGCCCCTTCCACGTGGAGGGCGCCGAGCCCGGCGACACGCTCGCCCTGCACTTCGTCTCCATCGAACCGGCCAGGGACTGGGCGGTGTCGGCGACCTTCCCGCACTTCGGCGCGCTCACGCCCACCCACGCGACGGCCATGCTCGCCCCGGCGCTGCCGGAGGTCGTCTGGCGCTACGACATCGACGCCGAGGCCCGCGTGGTCCGCTACCACGCCCGCAACGGCGACTTCACCGTCGAGCTGCCGCTGGACCCGATGCACGGCACGGTCGGCGTGGCGCCCGCCGCGTCCGAGGCGCGGATGACGATCACCCCGGACACGCACGGCGGCAACATGGACACCCCCGAACTGCGGGCCGGGGTCACGGTCTACCTGAACGTCAACGTCGAGGGCGGCCTGTTCGCGGTCGGCGACGGCCACGCCCGCCAGGGGCACGGCGAGGTCTGCGGCACCGCCGTCGAGGCGGCGATGAACACCGTCGTCGCGGTGGAGCTGGTCAAGGGGGTGACCACCCCGTGGCCGCGCCTGGAGGACGACACCCACCTGATGTCGACCGGCTCGGCCCGCCCGCTGGAGGACGCCTACCGGATCAGCCAGCACGACCTGGTCACCTGGGCCTCGGAGGTCACCGGCCTGGAGACCCTGGACGCCTACCAGCTCGTCAGCCAGATCGGCGAGGCGCCGGTCGGCAACGTCTGCGACACCAACTACACGATGCTCGCCAAGATCCCCAAGGCGTACCTCGGAGGTCCGGCGGTCTACGAGTCGGCCCACGAACGGCTGCGCGCCCTCGGCCGGGCCTACCTCGGACAGCGCTGACATCTTCGGGCCCGGATCAGGGGCGGGCCCGGCATGTCCCCCCGGCCGTCCGGGCCGTCCTGCGACGCGGCCCGGACGGCCGGCTGGGGCCTAGGACCTGTCAGGTCCTAGAGGGCGTCGGTCGCCGGGTGGATCGCCGCCCGGACGATGTCCTCGCAGACCGCGTGGGTGACCAGGGCGTCGCCGGCGTCGATGACGACGCCGGAGCGGACCGCGTCGAGGAACTCCCGGCAGACCTGCTCGATGCCGCGCTGCTCGCCGACCGGGACCCAGTCGCCGCGCCGGGTCAGCGTCTCCCCCCCGGCGTAGTCGATCACGTCGGCCAGGTTCACCACCCGGCGCTTGACGCCCCCGCCCATGACCTCCACGGTCTCCTCGGACGCGCCGCTCGTCCTGCTCATGATCCCGAACGCGGTGAAGCCGTCGCCCGACAGCTCCAGCGTCACGTGCTCCAGCAGGCCGTCGGCGACCCGGGTGCGGATCTGGGTGTGCTCGACCGGGCCGGGCGCCAGGAACCTGAGCGTGTCCACGACGTGGACGAAGTCGTCGAAGATCGCGACGCGCGGGTCCTCGGGGAGGTCCCTGCGGTTCTTCTGCATGACCACCAGGTCGCGGGGCAGGCCGAGCAGCTCCCGGTAGGACGGCGCCCGGCGACGGTTGAAGCCGACCAGCAGCGACCGCCGCCGCTCGCGGGCGAGCCGTACCAGACGCTCGGACTCGGCGTAGGTGTAGGCGATCGGCTTGTCGAGGTAGACGTGGACGCCCGCCCGGAGCAGCGGCTCGACGACCTTGACGTGCGCGGCGGTCGCGGCGTGCACGAAGGCCGCCTCGACCCCGGCCTCGATCACCTCCTCCACCGAGGTGGAGCGGGACGCCACCCGGTAGGCGTCGCCCAGGCGGTCGAGGGTGTCGCGGTTACGGGTGCTGAGGTGGATGTCGAGGCCGGGCAGCGCGGACAGGACGGGCAGGTACGCCTTCTCCGCGATGTCCCCCAGGCCGATCATGGCGATCTGCATGCTCCGAGCGTACGGCCTACGCCGCCGCCGCGAGACGGTTCCGCCACCACGCGATCGTCGAGGTCAGCGCCTCGTCGAGCGGGGTGGGCGACATGCCGAAGGTCGTCTGGAAATCGGTGGAGTCGAGAACGAAGGGCCGGGTGAACTGGTATCGCAGCTCCTCCAGCTCGCCGAGCATGGGCGAGAAGGCGCCCCCGGCGCGGACCAGCCAGTGCGGCATCGCCCTGACGCCCGGGTTGCGGACGCCGGCCAGCTCGCACAGCCGGTCGGCGACCTGGGCGGCCGGCAGCGGCGCGTCGGTGGGGATGTGCCAGGCGCGTCCCCAGACCCGGTCGTCCCCGGCCGCCGTCACCAGGGCCCGCGCCACGTCGGGGGTGTAGGTCCAGCTGTGCGGCTGCCCGGGGTCGCCGATGAAGCGGGCGACCTTCCCCGAGAGCAGCCGGGGGACGAACCTCTCCCCCAGGTGCGCCTGGTCCAGCGAGCCGGGGCCGAAGTAGTCGGAGGCCCGCAGCTCGGTCACCCTGACCCGGCCGGCCTCGTGCGCGGCCAGGGCGTCGCGCCACAGCCGCACCCGGACGGCGCCCTTGGCGCTGGGCGGGGTGAGCGGGTCGCTCTCGCGCATCGGCCGGTCGGGGGCGGCGTAGCCGTACAGGCAGCCGAGGATCACGTATCCGGCGCCGGAGGTCTCGGCGGCGCCGAGCATGGAGGCGGCCATCGGGGGCCACGCCTCGGCCCAGCGGTGGTAGGGCGGGTTGACGCAGTTGAACAGGGTGGCGGCGCCCCTGGTGAGGCCGGCCATCCGGTCGCGGTCGGCCACGTCCGCGGCGACCCGGCGGACGCCCGGCAGTTTGGGGCCGGAGCCGGAACGGCTGACGAGGACCACCTCGTCACCCCGCTCGGCCAGCAGCCGGGCCACCTGCGAGCCGACCTGCCCGGCCCCCGCGACGACGTGCTTGCTCATGGTCGCTCTCCCTCTCACTCTCACTGGTCTCTCACCGGTTCTCACTGCTTCTCACTGGTTCCACAGCAGCCGCAGCCCCGCGTTGACGAGGAAGACCGCGGCGAGCAGCGCCCCCGCGCCGGTACGGCCGGCCGCCACCAGGGCCGCCGCGCCGCCGCCGAACCAGACGACCTCCAGGGCGACCCGGCCGAGCCCGGTGGCCGGGATCGGCGCGTTGGCGCCGCCGCCCGCGCCGAAGACCGCCCAGACCACGGCGAACGCCACCGGGGCGCCCAGCCCGAGGAGCAGCCTCATCGGCCAGTTCGCTCCGGTGGTGAAGCCCCAGACCCCCGCCGCGACGAGGACGCCCAGCTCCAGCAGGAACATGACGAGGAGGTTCGCGCCTTTAGCGAGGTTCAGCATGGGGGGCTCCGATGAGATCGTTGCTTCGTTGTGAGAGCAATGCTCTCTCAAAAGAGAGACTCTCGTCAAGAGCAGTGCTCTCTTTTATTTCCGCCGCTCTGATATCGTCCTGACCATGAGCTCAAGCCGAACAGCACGGGAACGGGTCAGAGCCGAGCTGACCAGGGAGATCGCCGACATCGCGCGCCGGCAGCTCGCCACCGAGGGGGCCGCGGGGCTCTCCCTGCGGGCCGTCGCCCGGGAGATGGGCATGGTCTCCTCGGCGATCTACCGCTACTTCCCCTCCCGGGACGACCTTCTCACGACCCTGATCCTCGACGCCTACAACGCCCTCGGCGAAGCCGTCGAGAACGCCGACACGGCCGCGCCCCGCGAGGACCACACCGGCCGGTGGCTGGCGGTCTGCCACGCCGTACGGGACTGGGCGCTGGCCCACCCGCACGAGTACGCCCTGCTGTACGGCTCGCCCGTACCCGGCTACCAGGCGCCGCAGGACACCGTCGCCGCGGCCGTGCGCGACACCGTCGTCTACGGCCGCATCGTCTCCGACGCCTTCCACGCCGGGGCGCTGAACCCGCCGGACCTCACCCCTCCCACGGCCGCGTCGTTCGCCGAGGACGCCGCCCGGATACGGGGGATCATCCCGGACGTCCCCGACGACGCGATCGCCCGCGCCCTGGTCGCCTGGACCGGCCTGTTCGGCTGGGTCAACTTCGAGCTGTTCGGCCAGTTCAACAACGCGATCCTCGACCGCGGCCCGGCCTTCGACCACGCCATGCGCTCCCACGCCGCCTACCTCGGCCTGCCCCTCTGAGCCCGTCACCGAGCTCATCCCGCCGCGGCTCCCGGCCGGGCCCGGGAGCCGCACCAGGCCGGCCCTCGAAGGGGCATGACCTCGGACGTGGCGCGTGTGACCTCAGGGTCGGCCGCACGCCCCGGGGCAGAACCCGGCCTCGGGGAAGCGCTGTGACGGCCCGTCCAGGAGGGGCTGCCGCCGTGACTTCAGGTGCCGGTCGAGGAAGGCCGCCACGTACGAGCGGACGAGCTCGGCGGACCGCGCCGCGGTCAGGACGCCGGGAGGGTGCCTGATGCCGAGGGCGTCCTCCAGCAGCGGCGAGTCGGTGAAGGAGCCGTGTTCGCTGCCGGACAGCACCAGCCAGCGCTTCCACCCGGTCAGCCGCTTCCAGTCACGGTCCCACGAGGTGTCGCGGCCCCCCGGGACGTGCTGCGGCGACCCCATGAACATGAACGGCCGGGAGAGGCCGCTCCGGGGGATCCGGGCGTAGGTGGTGCCGTCCATGTCGATCCCGGCCCGCACGCGGGGGTCCTCCACCATGGCCGCCAGGGCGGCGGCCCCGCCGATCGACTGGCCCGCCATCGCGATCCGGGTGCGGTCGATCAGGCCGTGCGCCCCCCACCCGGAGATCAGCCGGTCGAGCACGAAGGAGACGTCGGCGGCCCGGCCCCGGACCACGCCCGTGCCGAAGCCCGGGTCGGTGTCGCTGTCGCAGGCGAGGCATCCGGCGACCCGCCCGCCGGGGAGGGTCGTGGCGTGACTCTCGTAGGTGTGGTCGATCCCGGCCACGACGTACCCCCGGCCGGCCAGGTCCTCGGCCAGGGAGGTGAGCGTGCTCACCGGCTCGGTGAAGCCCGGCGAGAGCACCACCAGCGGAAGCCTCCGTCCGGCGGGGGCGGCGTCCTTGACGGCGTTCGTACGCGTCCTGCTCAGCGTGTCGTACGGCACGCCGGCGATCCCCTTGCCCTTCAGCAGGAGCTCCGACTCCTCGGGCGTCATGTACGGCGCCCGAGGCCCGTCCCGCCGCCCGGCCGGGTACCACAGGGTGACCTTGAGTTCTCTGGCGTCGGCGTCGAGGTTCCACGGATCAGGGCGGGAGGTGTCCTTCAGGTACAGGGCGGTGGTGCCGACCGGGTGGGGGCCGGTCGGGGCGGGCAGGGCCGCGGGGCCGGTCGGCGTGACCGGCGGGGTGCCGGTCCGGGGCGGCGTGGGCGTGGAGCAGGCGGACACTGTCAGGACGGCCAGGACGGCCAGGGCTGTCAGGGCTGTCAGGACGGCCGGTCCCGCGACGACGGCCGGGAACTGTCTCATGGAGAGGTCCGATTCACTCGTGCAGCAGGGTCAGGGCCTTGACCAGCGCGGGGTCGCGCCCGGCGGCCGCGTCCTCGGGGGTCGGGGGCACGTGGTGGTCGGGCGGCACGCCGATCCGGTCGATCACCTCACGGTCAGGCCCCAGGTGGTGCCTGGCGGGGAGGCTCAGGACGGTGTTGTTCCTGAGCAGGTATGGCTGCGCCGGGCCGGAGACGACCCCGGCGGTCCTGGTGCCGACCAGCCGGCCGGCGCGCAGGTCCTTGACCGCGGCGCTGAAGTGCTCGCAGGCCGAGGCGCAGCCGCGGTCGACGAGCACCACCAGCGGCAGGCCGAGCAGCTCGACGGTGCCGTCGGTCCACATGGCCTGGCACCTGTCGTCCACGGTGCACTGGTAGGCGGTGACCCTGCCGTGGACGAACGCGCTCACCAGCCGGGTCGCCTCCGCGGGGCTGCCGCCGCCGTTGCCGCGCAGGTCCAGCACGAGGCCGGACAGCGTCCGGCCCGCGCGCAGCCTGGAGACGGCCTTGAGAACCCTGTTCGCGGAGTCGGAGGCGAACCCGCGCAGCCGTACATAGGCGACGTCGTCGTCCAGCAGCTTCGACGTCACCACCCGCAGGGTGGCCGGATCCTGCGGGTAGAGGCCGGGCTTGAGCGTGACGGTCCGGCGGCGGCCGGTGCTCTGCCGCAGGAGTCGCAGTTCGACCGGGCGCGCCTCCGGATAGCGCGGGTAGAGGGCGGCGATCGCGGGGCCGGCCTTCCCGTCGACGAAGGGCGCCGAGCCGTTGATCGATTCGATGACGTCACCGGGGCGCAGCCCGGCGGCCCGCGCAGCGCCGCCCGGTACGGCGGTGACGAACAGCGGGGGGAGCGCGGCGCCGGGGTCGCCGTCCACCTGCGGGCCGCTGACGTTCGCCTCGACACCCAGGTCGTAGCCGTCACCGTCGTAGTGGTCGGGCGGCGTTCTGACATCGTGCGTCCAGCGGGCGTGGTCGTCGCCGAGGGCGGCCACGACGGCCTCGAGGGTGACGACGGCCAGCCTGTCGCGAAGGCCGGGGACCTTATCGGTGATCTTCCGGTAGGCGGCTTCGAAGGCGGCCCAGTCGGCTCCGCGGTCGCCGGTCAGCGCGGGCATCGTCGCCTCGGGCAGGTCGCGCCCATCGCGGTTCAGCTCCTGGGTCAGGGCGACGAATCCGGCGGTCAGCAGCGAGCGCGCGTCCAGGGTGGCGCCGCCGTAGTGGTTGCCGAGGATGCAGAAGTACGCCTGTTCGATGATGTCGATCGTGGTGGCCGTCTCCGGCCCGGGGATTCCGCGAGGCCGCGCGCAGACCGTGCCGGCGGCCGTGCCCGCCTGGCTGCGCGGCGGCGGCGGCGTGGTGCAGGCCGCCGCCGACAGGAGGGCGAGCCCGGCGGCCGCGGCCCTGACGGCGGTCATGATCGTCTCCTTCGGCGATCGGATGCCCGGGGTGCCGTGCTCACCGATGACCTCGGCACGCCCGGTCATGACAGACGCCTGCGGATCCACCAGAAGCAGAACCCCGTGAGACCGGCGGTGAGCAGGGCGTAGATCCCGGTCTCGATCCACTGGAAGGGCCAGAAGCGCTCAAGGGGGTGGTAGGTCGCCCGCTGCCGGTAGCCGAGGCCGTTGACCTCGGCCAGGCACGCGCCCATTTCCGGCGATCTTCCCATCGGCGCGCAGGGGCCCGACGTGGTGGAGACGCCGACGGGGCCTTCCTCTCCGACACGGGCGATCGTGCGCCCGGACGGGTCGAGGAGGTCGCTGGACAGGGCCCAGGCGCCGGGATGACCGGGAACGACCGGCCTCAGCACGATGTGCGCGGATCCGGTCTCCCCGTCGATGGCGATGCCGGGCACGTTCGCCTGGCTGATCTCGAAGGTCTCGGTGATCGGGGACATCAGGTGGGGCCGGACCAGCAGCGGCACGGCGAACTGGACCGCGACGAAGGCGGTCAGGGTGAGGGCCACGGCGGGCAGCGTGCGGCGCACCAGCATGCCGACGGTCACGCCCAGGACGACGGCGAAGGCCGCGTACCCCATCGGGGTGATGCCGCGCGCGCCGAAGACCAGGGGAGCCATCACGGCCAGTTCGGGAACGGCCGACCTGTCCAGGGGGCCGGACCACCAGGTCACCACGAGGCCGCACAGGCAGGCGGCGGCCGTGGCGGTCAGGCCGATGAGGCCGAGCTTGACCGCCAGCCAGCGGCCGCGGGTGACGCTCTGGTTCCACACCAGCAGGTGGGTGCCCGCCTCCAGTTCGCGGGTGATCAGCGGTGCTCCCCAGAAGAGCCCGAGGAGGACGGGCAGGAGCAGCACGACGAGGCTGACGGCCAGGAAGGGCAGCTGGTGGCCGTCGAAGAAGCGGTCGTAGAAGCGCTCGCAGGTGTCGTCCCTCGTACAGGCGGCGATCCCCGCGGAGTAGCGGGAGGCCAGGTCCGGGCCGGTCAGGGCCAGGACGGCGGTGAGGACGACGAGGACGGCGGCCGTCATCGCGGCCGAGCCGCGGAACTGGCGCCAGGTCAGCCAGATCATCGCCGCACCTCCAGGGCGACCCGCCGGCCGTCGGTGACGGACCCGTCCATGTGGGCCAGGACGAGGTCCTCCAGGCCGAGCCGGCTGACCGTCCAGGCGGGGTCGTGGATCGGGGCGTCGGTGCGGACCACGTACGTGCTCTGCCGGTCGGTGTGGTGTGCGGAGACCACGTGCTGGTCGGCGGGGAGCCTGCCGGGGTCGCGGCGCGGGCCGGTGAGCCGGTGATGGGTGCTCAGCAGCGTGTCGATCTCCCCGGCGACCCGGACGCGCGAGTCGACGAGGACGATCAGGTAGTCGCAGACCCGTTCCAGGTCGGAGACCAGGTGGGAGGAGAGGACGACGCTGAACTCGTGCTCGGCGACGGCCTCCATCAGTCCCCGCATGAACTCGCGGCGGGCCAGCGGGTCGAGCGCGGCGACCGGCTCGTCCAGGATCAGCAGCTCGGGCCGTTTGGCCAGGCCCAGGGTGAGGGCGAGCTGGGCGCGCTCGCCGCCGGACAACCCGCCCGCCCGGTGGGCGGGGTCGATGCCGAGCCGGGCGATGCGCTCCCGCGCCGCGCCGTCGTCCCAGCGGGGGTTGAGCCGCGCCCCCAGCCGCAGGTGCTCGGCGACGGTCAGTCCCGCGTAGACGGGGGCGTCCTGGGCGACGAACCCGACCCTGGCCAGCTGCGCGGGCGTGCTTCCCGGCCGGCCGCCGAGCACGGTGACGCCGCCCGCCGTCGGTTCGAGCTGACCGCAGGCCAGCTTCAGCAGCGTGGTCTTGCCGGCTCCGTTGGGACCGACCAGCCCGACGACGTGACCCGCCGGGATGTCGACGGTGCACTCGCGCAGCGCCCAGCGCCTGCCGTACCTCTTGCCCAGTCCCCGGGCCTGTAAGACGGCGGTCACGCTATGTCCTCCTGAGCGGTGGTCCGGAAGGTCGTCATGAAAAGGGCCTCGATGCTCTCGTCGTCGAGACCGGCCAGGCGGGCCTTGGTCAGCCAGCGGCGCAGCTCCTGACGCAGCGGCCCGTGCGCGGCCAGCGAGGCGTCGGTCAGCGTCCTCGTCACGAACGTCCCGACGCCGGGCCTGGCGGCCACCAGTCCTTCGTGCTCAAGCTCCCGGTAGGCCTTGAGCACCGTGTTGGGGTTGATCGCCAGCCGCGCCACCACCTCCTTGACGGTCGGGAGCCGGTCGCCCTCACGCAGCAGGCCGAGCCGCAGCGCCTGCCGTACCTGCTGGACCAGTTGCAGGTACGGCGAGACGCCCGACCTGCCGTCCAGATAGAACTCGATCACTGTTTCCACCATTTATCTAGTCTCCTAGTACTTTAGGCTAATGGATGTTGATGGATCATGGGAAGCACCCCGCAACCGGCTCTTCCGCGACGGCTGATTCCATGGGATGCCGGGCCGGGGCGCCGAGATCATCTAGGCTGGGCGGTCGTGGAGTATTTCGTGTACGGCCGCGACCGTCCCGGCACGTTCGGGCTCAAGGTGGATCTGAGCGAGGACCACTGGGCCTTCATGGACGGGTACGCCGAGGTGCTGGTCGCCCGGGGTCCCACGCTGACCCACCATGGCGACGAGGCCGAGCCGACGGGCAGCCTGCACATCGTCGACCTCCCGGATGCGAAGGCCGCCCGCGCGTTCGCCCACGAGGAGCCGTACCACCGGGCCGGCGTCTTCGCGTCGGTGCTGCTGTACCGCTTCCGCAACGTCCTGGGCCGCACCATGTGGGACTTCACCGGGGCCGTGGACGGCTACGACCGGTTCCTGGTGCTCGCCATGGGCGGCCCCGGCCCCGCGCCGGCCACGTCGGAACACCTGATCGTGTACGGCGAGCTGCTCTCCCTCGACGGTGAGACGCGGCTCGGCCGGGCGGCCCTGGTGGAGGCTCCGGACCGGGAGACCGCCGCGGCGCTGTTGCCGGCCGGCGGCGACGGCCGTACGGAGGTCCATCCCTGGCGCTTCGGCGGCAGACCCGCTCAGGGCCGCTGACGACCGGCGAGAGCGACCCGGCCATGTCGAGAGCCGACGTGGCTCATCGGATGAAGGCCCGTCCGGGCGGCAGGCCGAGATCGCTCGCCGTCGTCACTTGTAGTTCGGTGAACCGGCTACACGTGGAACTAAAAGTTATTTGTAGTTTCGCGAGGCCACAGTGCTGTTTCCCGATCAGCCCAGGCCTCGGGGCACCTGCCGCCGTCGGCTCCGCACCCGAGGTCTAACCGGCTCCGCATCCAGGCCTCATTCCTCGGAGCGGGCGAACAGTTCGAGGTGGGAGCAGCGGGTGCAGCGGAACGCCTCGATGATCCAGCGCGTCTTTCCCATGCGCCTGGCGTTGCCGAGCGGGCCGCGCTTCAGAGGACCCGCGATCCAGCGACCGTATCCCCGTGAATGCTCTCCGGCGTCCTCGACGAATCCCGGCTCCAGGTCCGTGCCGTCACATTGGGTGCAGCGCATGGTCATGGTTTCCAGTCTCTCGGATTCCCAGAACTCCACCGGCCCGTACTTCCGGAGCGCCGACGCGGTAACGCTTTCTCCCTCTCGATGGCGACAGGGGCACGAGCTCATGATGACGTCCTCTCGCGCTCCGATCATCCGCATTTCGTGTCACTCGACAGGGCCGCCTCCCAGAGCGGCCTCAGCGATGAGTCGTGGGCCTTTCCGCGGTATGTACCGGCGGACCGACGAGTAGGGTCCGGTCACGGCCGGGACGACGAGGAGAGAGCCGACGATGACGACGAGTGGGGGCGCCGAGGAGTTCGCGGGCCGTACGGCGCCGTTCCGGGGGGAGTTGCTGGCGCACTGCTACCGGATGCTGGGCTCGGTGCACGACGCCGAGGACCTGTTGCAGGAGACCATGCTGCGGGCCTGGCGGGCCTACGACCGGTTCGACGAGCGGCGAGCCTCGCTGCGCACCTGGCTGTACCGGATCGCCACGAACGCCTGCCTCACCGCCCTGGAGAAGCGGGACCGCAGGCCGCTGCCGTCGGCGATCGGCGCTCCGGGCGACGATCCGGAGGGGCCGCTGACCCCGGGGTGGGAGGTGCCCTGGTTGCAGCCGTTCCCGGACGCGCTGGTGCCGCCCGCCCACGGTGACCCGGCCGCCGTCGTCGCGGCCCGGGGAAGCCTGCGGCTGGCCCTGGTGGCGGCCATGCAGTTCCTGCCCGCCCGGCAGCGCGCCGTGCTGATCCTGCGCGACGTCCTCGACTGGCCAGCGGCCGAGGTGGCCGAGGCACTGGGCACCACGACGGCCGCGGTGAACAGCGCCCTGCAGCGCGCCCGCGCGCGGCTCGGCGAGACGGCTGCGGCCGGCGAGGACGGCATCGGCGAGCCCGCGGACCCCGCCCGCCGGGCGCTGATCGACCGGTACGTCACGGCGTTCGAGAACGCCGACGTCGCGGCGCTGGAGCGGCTGCTGACGGAGGACGTCGTCCTGGAGATGCCGCCGTTCCTCGACTGGTTCACCGGGCGGGCGGCCTACGGCCGTTTCATCGCCCGCGTCTTCGCCATGCGGGGCACCGGCTGGCGGATGGTCCCGACCTCGGCCAACGGCCAGCCCGCGGTGGCGGCCTACGCGCGCGGGGAGGACGGCCGCCATCACCTGCACACCCTTCAGGTGTTCACCGTCGCCGGCGGGCTCGTCCGCCGTAACACGGTCTTCCAGGACGCCGGGGTGTTCACGGTCTTCGGGTTGCCCGCCGTGCTGGAACCGGGGGCGTTCCCGGCGCGGGCCGGTGGGGCGGGGCCGGGAAATCATATGTAGACAGTCTACGTATCAGCGGTTAGCTTGAGCCCATGAGCGAACTCAGGCGATGGCCGTGGCTTCCCTCCGTGATCGCCGGCGGGCTGGTGCTCGCCCTCATGCTGCTGCTCTACGCCGGCAAACCGCTGCGTGGAATCGTGCTCGCCAGCGCCGTCAACATGGCGTGCGTCGCCTTCTTCCTGGTCGGCGGGATGTTCTTCGCCGCGCGGGTTGCGACCGGGCGGGGCGGGGCGGCGTTCGTCCGCCCGCTGCTGGCCGCCCTCGTGCCCTTCGCGGGCTGCCTGCTGGTCGTGGTGGTGTCCCGGCGGCTCACGCTGCCGGACGAGCCGTTCGCCGAGTCCTTCCTGCAGGACGGGCTCGGCCGGGCGGTCGTCGTCTACCTGCCCGCCGCGGCCGTGGGCTACGTCGCCGAGCTCTTCCGGCGGGTCCGCCCGGCGGGTCCGCGCCGCCGCTGAGCGTCCGGCGGCCGGCTCTCCCCCCGGGCCTCGGCCAGGCGGCCGGTCTCCCCGAGGCGGCCGGGCGGCCGGTCCCTCCTGCCGGACCTGCCGGAACCGCGGCCCGCCACGGCAGGCACCGCGGGCGGCGTACTCCCACGGGGTGATCCGTACCGCACCGAGAGTAGGCCGTTCGCCTCCGTCCGGCGGACGACAGCGCGGGCCGCGTCGGACACCATCGCCAGTGACCGTCCGACGACGGGCGGAAGCGATGGAACAGGAAGGAGCGAACCGTGCGCAAGGTCTACGTCGTGCTGGCCGGCCTGCTGCTGGCCTCCGTGGTCGTGCAGTTCTACTTCGCGGCGGTCGGCGCGTTCGACAGGCCCATGGAGGAGGGCTCGTTCGCGCTGCACGACACGTTCGGCATGATGGCCATCCCGATCCTGTCGCTGCTGGCCACCGTGGCCGCGGCCCTGGCCAAGGCGCCCGGACGGCTGATCGGGTTCACCCTGCTGCCGCTGGGCCTGGTGATCGTCCAGGTGCTGATCGTGGTCCTGGGCAGGGCGCTGAACGACGACACCGGCTACACCACCACCGCGGGCCTGGCCGTCCTCGGCCTGCACGCGATCAACGGCTTGGCCGTCATGGGGGCGGCCGGATCGGTCCTGCGACGGGCCAGGGCTCTGGCGGCGGCCCCGGCCGGAGCCGCGTCCGGCGGGACGGCACCGGGAGAGCCCGCGGCGCGCGTGTCATGAGCGTCGCCACCCTCATCACGTTCGACCTGCTGGTCTCGGTCCTGGTCGCCGTGGCGTGGCTGGGGGCGGGCGCGGCGGCGGCCGCCCGGCGGTCCGGGATCGCGCTGGCCCTGTTCGTCGCGGCGGCCGTCCTGTCGGTGGCCCGCGCCGTCACCGCCGCCGTGCTGGCCGGGGCGGGCTGGTGGTTCGTCCAGGAGAAGATCACCCTCACGGTGCCGCTGCTCGCCGTCGCCGGACTGCTCGCGGCGGCGGTGGCCGGGCCGCGCCTGGTCAGGGCGGCCCGCGGCGGCGGGGCGGACCTCGCGGGGCGGCCCGCCGTCGTCGTCCCGCTGCTCGGCGCCGGCTACGCCGCCGTGGCCGGGCCGGTGTACGCGCTGCTGCTCGGATACCCGGCGACCTGGAGCGCCGGGCTGGTCACGGTGGCCCTGGTCGGGGCGGCCGTGCTCCTCACCTGGCGGATCGTCTCCGCCCCCGTGTCCCTTCCGGCGTCCGCCACGAGGGTCGCCGTCGCGGCGGCACTGGCGGCGGGGCTCGCCGGGACGGGGCTGGCGTTCGTCCCCGCCCCGGAGACCGACGCGGGCGGCGGGCCGCCGAGCGGCCACATGGCCGCCGGGCACCGGGCGGACGGCCGTACGGCGGACGCCACCGGAGCCCACACCGCCGGTGAGCACGCGACCGGCGTGGACGCCATGGGAGAGCACGCGCCGGAGACGCGCGGAGCCGCGGTGGGAGACGCCCGGCCGGTGACCGCGCTGCGCGGCCCCTCCGAACCCGCGCCGGGCGGCACGGTGCGCAGGTTCACGCTGACCGCCCGCACCGCCACCGTCACCCTGTCCTCCGGGCGGCGCGTGGCGGCGTGGACCTTCGACGGCCGCGTGCCCGGCCCGCCGATCACCGCCGTCGAGGGCGACCTGATCGAGGTACGGCTGCGCAACGCCGACGTCACGTCGGGCGTGACGATCCACTGGCACGGCTACGACGTGCCCGCCGGCGAGGACGGGGTCCCGGGCCTGACCCAGGACGCCGTACGGCCCGGTCAGGAGTTCACCTACCGGTTCCTGGCGGACCAGGCGGGGACCTACTGGTACCACACGCACGAGGTCTCCGACATCGGCGTCCGGAAGGGTCTCTACGGCACGCTGGTGGTCAGCCCCCGGGCCGGCGGACCGGCCGGTTCCGGCTCCGACTCCGGCTCCGGCTCCGGACCCGGTGCGGCGTCCGGCGGGGAGAGCGGGCGGACGCGGGACGGCGGCTCCGGCGGACCGGACGTGTCCGCGGCGGGACTGGATCTCACGCTGCCGGTGCACACCTTCGGGGGCGCGACGGTGCTCGGCGACCAGGACCGGACGATCGAACGGTCCGCCGCCCCCGGGACCCCCGTACGGCTCCGCCTGGTCAACACCGACGACACGCCGCACCGGTTCACCCTGGCGGGCACGCCGTACCGGCTGGTGGCCGTGGACGGGCAGGACCTGAACGGCCCCGGCGGGCTGGGCAGGACCGGGCTTCGGCTGCCCGCGGGAGGCCGTTACGACCTGGCGTTCACCATGCCCGCGGCGCGGACGGTGCTGCTCGCGGTGGACGACCGTACGGAGGGTCTGCGGCTGTCATCGCGGGAGGGCGCCGGGGGCGCCTCGGCGCCCGCTCCGTCGGCGAGCCCGGCGCCCGCGTCGGAGTCCGGATCGGGAACCGCCCCGGGGGCCGGTTCCGGGGCGGCCGGACCCGCGGGCGCCGCGGGGAGCGCCGGGGACGGCGCGAGCTGGCCGGAGCTCGACATCACCCGGTACGGGACCCCGGCCGGCACGCCGTTCGGCTCCGGCAACCGCTTCGACCGGCGGTTCACCCTCGTGCTCGACCGCGGCCTGACGTTCTCCGGCGGCCGGCCGATGTACGCGCACACGGTCAACGGCCGCGCGTTCCCGTCCATCCCCACCCAGGTCGTCAGGGACGGCGAGCTCGTCCGCTTCACCGTCGTCAACCGGAGCCGTGACACCCATCCCTGGCACCTGCACGGGCATCGGGTGCTGGTGCTCTCCCGTGACGGGCGGGCGACGGGCGGCAGCCCGCTGTGGCTGGACACCTTCGACGTGCGTCCCGGCGAGGTGTGGGAGGTCGCCTTCCGCGCCGCCAACCCGGGCATGTGGATGAACCACTGCCACAACCTCGCCCACGCCGACCAGGGGATGGTCCTGCACCTGGACTACGAGGGCGTGACCACGCCGTTCCACGGCGCCCACGGCGGCTGAGGGCTCCCCGCCCGGCCGGCGGACGACGGGTCCCCGCGACGACGGTCGCGGAGACCGCGTCCCCGGCACACGGGACGTGCCGGGGGCGCGTCCCTATCCCCTGCCGAGCACCCGGCGCGCGATGCCGCCGAAGACCTGGTTCGGCCGCTGCTGCTCGCCGTGCAGGGCGTTCAGGACGACGAGGCCGCCGGTCATGGCGGGGATGACCCACTGCACGACGCGCAACCGCCGCTGCACCCGGGCGACGTCCTCCGGGGTCTCCTTGCCGGGCTCCAGGGCGCCCTCGGCGGGCACGTCGCCCGCGCGCTCCAGTTTCTTTCCCAGCGCCCTGCTGTAGGCGGTGGCGACCATGGCCCCCGCGGTCAGCGCCGCCTTGGCGGTGCTGCTCTTCCCGACGCCGCTCTGGGTCGCGACACGGCCCTTGTTGGCCGACAGCACGGCGGCCGAGCCGATGAGGTTGGCGGCGATCCCCGCGGCGTTGACCGGGGTCCACCGGCTCCATCCGACGTTGGCCACCCTCGTCCGCTCGCTCCGGTCGTCGACCGCCGAGGCGGCGCCGTTGAGACCGACGGCGCCCATCAGCGATCCGCCGAACCAGGCGGCCATGCCGAGGTCGTGCACGGAGCGCACGATGGTGTTGCGTTGCATCTCTTTCCCCTGTCCCCGAGCGGCGGGCCCGCCGGTTCCCCGGCGGCCCGCCGCGTTCCATTGCGGCGGGGACTGCCGTACCCGACGTGTGGGCCGCAACCCTTCTGGGTGGAACTTCATTCTGCGGAAACCGGGGGCGGCCGCCCCACACGCGGTTCGGGCCTCCCGAAGAGAGGTGAATCACACTGGAGAAGTTCGCCGGCCGTTGTCCCGGGCTTCAGGCCGCCGTTCCCGGACCCGCCACCGGCCCGTCCAGGATCGCGACGGGCGACACGACCGCGGCGAGCGGCGGCGTCTGCGCGAGCGCCCCGGACACCCCGGTCACCACGGACGCCGTCTTCAGCGAGCCCGTCGGGGGCGACCCGGCCGCCATCGTGCGCAGGCTCTGCGGCCTGGTCCACCAGACTCCCGCGGGGGCGCGGATCCAGGTCGCGCACTTCGTCATGTCCGGTACGGCCGGCACGGAGTTCGCCGAGGAGCTCGCCGAGGCCCACCGGCGCGGCGTCGAGGTGCGGGTGATCCTGGACGGCGACAAGCGCGGCGCCACCGTGGCGTCGCGGCTGGCGACCGAGCTGGGCACGGACACCTCGGCCGGATCGTGGGTGCACGTCTGCACCGGCCCGATGTCGGGCGGCACGGCGGCCTGCATCGGGGACAAGGGGCAGCACAACAAGTTCTACACGTTCTCCCGGACGGGCCGGGCCTCGAACGTGGTCGTGCAGTCGTCGGCCAACCTCACCGACCTGAACTCCACGACGTACTGGAACAACGCGGTCGTCCTGCCCGGCAACCGGCGGCTGTACCAGGCGTACGACGGCTACTTCGCCGACCTCGCGGCGGAGCGGAAGAACCTCGACTACTACCGCGTCGTCAACACCGGCGCGGCCGGCGGCTCGGTGCGGGCGCACTTCTTCCCGCGGGCGGGCACGGACGCCTCCACCGACCCCGTCGTCGAGTACCTCGACAAGGTCTCCTGCGAGGGCCGCACGAAGCTCCGCGTCGGGATGTCGGAGTGGGACGCCTACCGCGTCGCGATCCCCGAGCGGCTCCGCGATCTCGCCGCCCAGGGCTGCTCGGTGCAGATCGTCTACGGGATCATGGACGACGAGGTCAGGCGGCTGCTGCTGGCCGAGCCCCGCGTCGAGCTGCGCGCCCTCGGCGACGGGAACGCGCTGCCCGGCCGCATCCACTCCAAGTACCTGCTGGTCGAGGGGTCCTACGACGGGGACCGCGACGCCCGCTGGGTCTTCACCGGCAGCCACAACTACAACGAGACGTCGCTGCGCCGCAACGACGAGACCATGCTGCGGCTCAACGACAAGACCATCTACCGGCGCTACGTCGCCAACTTCGACAAGGCCCGCGCCGCCGCCGTACCGGTTTCCGCGACCTGAGCACCCGCCCCGCGGCCCGGAAAGGCCCGCGACTCCCCCGCGAGCCGTACGGCGGTGCCCGGAAGCACGCCGTACGGCCGGCGCGGTCAGGTCCCGTCCGGGCGGGTGGGCCCGGACGGGACCTGAACCCTCAGCGGGCGGCGCGGTTGACGGCGGAGATGACGGCCTTGAGCGAGGCGGTCGTGGTGTTGGAGTCGATGCCCACGCCCCACAGCACCTGGCCCGCCACCTCGCACTCGATGTAGGAGGCCGCCTTGGCGTCGGTGCCGGCGCTCATGGCGTGCTCCGCGTAGTCCAGGACGCGCACCGGGAAGCCGATCCGCGTCAGGGCGTCGCAGAAGGCGGAGATGGGGCCGTTGCCCACGCCCTCGGCCTCGCGGATCTCGCCGTCCAGCCGCAGGTCGACGCTGATGACGTCCTTCTCGTCGACCGTGGAGACGCCGCGGTGCGCGAGCAGGCCCAGCCTGCCCCAGGGGCGCGCCGGGTTCGGCAGGTACTCGTCGGAGAAGACCTCCCACATCTCGGCCGGGTTGACCTCCCCGCCGAGGGTGTCGGTGCGGGCCTGGACGACCCGGGAGAACTCGATCTGCAGGCGGCGCGGCAGGTCGAGGTTGTGGTCGGCCTTCATGATGTAGGAGACGCCGCCCTTGCCGGACTGGCTGTTGACCCTGATGACCGCCTCGTAGGTGCGGCCGATGTCCTTGGGGTCGATCGGCAGGTACGGCACCGCCCACGGGAACTCGTCCACCGGGACGCCCGCGGCGGCCGCGTCGCGCTCCAGGTGCTCCAGGCCCTTCTTGATCGCGTCCTGGTGGGACCCGGAGAAGGCGGTGTAGACCAGCTCGCCGCCCCAGGGGTGGCGGGGGTGGACCGGCAGCTGGTTGCAGTACTCGGTGACCCGGCGGATCTCGTCGATGTCGGACAGGTCGACCTCGGGGTCGACGCCCTGGGAGAACAGGTTCATCCCCAGCGTGACCAGGCACACGTTGCCGGTGCGCTCGCCGTTGCCGAACAGGCAGCCCTCGATGCGGTCGGCCCCGGCCATGTAGCCCAGCTCGGCGGCGGCCACGGCGGTGCCCCGGTCGTTGTGCGGGTGCAGCGACAGCACGATCGAGTCGCGGTAGGCGAGGTTGCGGTGCATCCACTCGATCTGGTCGGCGTAGACGTTGGGGGTGGCCATCTCCACGGTGGCCGGCAGGTTCACGATGACCTTGCGGTCGGGGGTGGGCTGCCAGACGTCGTTGACGGCGTTGCAGACCTCCACGGCGTACTCCAGCTCGGTCCCGGTGAAGGACTCGGGCGAGTACTGGAAGTAGATCTCGGTGTCCTCCAGCTCGGCCGCCAGCTTCCTGCAGAGCTTGGCGCCCTCGACCGCGATCGCGGTGATGCCCTCGCGGTCCTGGCCGAACACCACGCGGCGCTGCAGCGTGGAGGTGGAGTTGTACAGGTGGACGATGGCCTGCCTGGCGCCGCGCAGCGACTCGAAGGTCCGCTCGATCAGCTCGGGCCTGGCCTGGGTCAGGACCTGGATCACCACGTCCTCGGGGATCCGGTCCTCTTCGATGATCTGCCGTACGAAGTCGAAGTCGGTCTGCGAGGCGGCGGGGAAGCCCACCTCGATCTCCTTGTAGCCGGTCTGCACCAGCAGCTCGAACATCTTGAGCTTGCGGTGGGCGTCCATCGGGTCGATCAGCGCCTGGTTGCCGTCACGCAGGTCCACCGCGCACCACCGGGGCGCGGTCTCGATGACCTTGCCGGGCCAGGTGCGGTCGTCGAGCCTGACCGGGACGAAGGGCTGATAACGCCGGAACGGCATGGGACTGGGCTGCTGCTGCGGATACATGCAATGGCTCCTCGACGTGGGAAACGATCGTGGCCGACGCGCATGGCTCGCTCCGCGACGAGGGGGCCGACCTCTTACAGGCCCTCGTCGCGGCAGCTAAGAAGCAGCCCGCGCAGCATGTCTAGCACGTTAGCAGACCGTCCCAAATCCACGCCTGCGGATCTCATGAATCGAGACGTCCCAGCTCACGGGGGGTGTGGGACGACATCGTCAGCCGAGGAAACCCCGCTCAGGACAGAGCCGTACCGGCCGGGTTAGATTGACGCTACCGCCGAATCCGAATCGGGGAGACCCATGAAGGACACCGACATCCTCGCCCACATCCACGACCTCATCGAGGAGGAGCACGACCTGCGCCGGCGGCTGGCCTCCGGCGGGATCTCCTCGTACGAGGAGAACAACCGGGTCCGGCAGGTCGAGGAGGCGCTCGACCAGGCATGGGACCTGCTGCGGCAGCGCCGGGCGCGCCGGGACGCCGGGGAGGACCCCGACTCGGCGGCGCCGCGCCCGGTCGGCGAGGTCGAGGGCTACCGCCAGTAGCAGCCGGCGGGAGCCGCCGTCCGGCCGTCCCGCCGCCCGTGGTCGCCCGTGGCCGGCGCGGTCCGCGTGGTTAGACTGCGGCCCATGCGCCGAGCCCTCATGTCGCCGCTGCGACGAGCCGTCGGCGTGGCCACCGGCGTGCCGACCGGCCTGGCCGGGCTGGGGTGGGTCTGCGTCTCCTGGGCGGTCGGGGGCGAGCGCGCGCGGAGGGCGACGGCCGCGCTGGTCGGCCTGGAACGGCTCCGCCTGGCCTCCTGGTACGACCACCGCCGCGTCGGCGGCTCCGGCGGGCGCGGCGGGCGCGCCTATCTCCTGCTGCGGGGCGTCCTCGGCGTCCTGGGCGGCTACCTCGCCTTCGCGGGCGTGTTCCTGGCGGCCCTCCTGCTGTACGGCGGGGCGGGGCAGCTCGTCTCGGGTGAGGCCCATCCCATCCCCCTCCGGTTGCCCGGCGTGCGGGTGACCGGGGACAGCTCGGTGTACGGCATCGTCCTCGGCCTGACCGCGCTGGCGCTGTCCGTCGGCTGGGGCGCCGTCCTGGTGGGCCTGGAGCGCAGGCTGGCCGACCGTTTCGCGCCCTTCGGGCGGGACGAGGTGATGAGAGGCCGGATCGCCGAGCTGACCGCCTCGCGCTCCGGGATCGTGCGGGCCGTCGACGACGAGCGCCGCCGGATCGAGCGCGACCTGCACGACGGGGTCCAGCAACGCGGGGTGACGCTGGCGATGCTGCTGGGGCGGGCACGGCACGCGTCCGAGCCCGCCCTGATCGACGAGGCGTACTCCGAGGCGCGGCGGCTGCTCGACGAGCTGCGTGACGTGGCGTGGCGGATCTATCCGGCGGAGCTGGACTCGCGGGGCCTGCGCGCCGCGCTGGACGAGGTGGCGCATCGCTCCGCGGTACCGGTGACGGTCGCCTGCCACTCACCCGGGCGGCTCGCGCCGGAGCGGGAGACCTGCGTCTACTTCATGGTCAGGGAGGCCGTCACCAACGCCAACAAGCACGCCGGGGCGGGCGCGATCATGGTCGGCCTGCGCGCGACGGAGGAGGAGGTGACCGTGACGGTCTCCGACGACGGCCGGGGCGGCGCCGACCCGGACGGCGGCGGCCTCGCCGGGCTGGCCCGGCGGGTGCGGGCGCTCGACGGGACGTTCACCGTGGACAGCCCGCCCGGCGGCCCGACGACGGTGACCGCGAGGCTGCCGTGCGCCTGATCCTCGCCGACGACTCCGTGCTGTTCCGCGAGGGGCTGGCCCGGCTGCTGCGGGACGCCGGGCACGAGGTGACGGCCGTGGGCGACGCCGCCGCGCTCCTGGAGTCCATGGCCGGGGCCCGGCCGGAGGCGGTGATCGTCGATGTGCGGATGCCGCCGTCGCACACCGACGACGGGCTGCGGGCCGCCCTGGAGATCCGCGGCCGGTGGCCCGGCGTCGGGGTGCTCGTGCTGTCGCAGTACGTCGAGCCGTCCTCCGCCTCCCGGCTCCTCGCCGGCCCCGGGGAGGGCCTCGGCTACCTGCTCAAGGACCGGGTGTCGGAAGTGGCCGGGTTCCTCGCGTCGCTGGAGCGGATCGGCTCCGGCGGCACGGTGTTCGATCCCGAGGTGGTCAGGCGGCTGCTCGCCCGTGCCCCGCTGGACACGCTGACCGGCCGCGAGCGGGCCGTCCTGGAGCACCTGGCCCAGGGCATGGTCAACACCGCGATCGCCGAGCGGCTGCACGTGTCGCAGAGCACGGTCGAGAAGCACGTCAACGCCGTCTTCGACAAGCTCGGCCTTGACCGGACCCCCGGCTACAGCCGCCGGGTGCTGGCGGTCCTGCGGTATCTCGACGTCTGAACCAGGCGCGCCGCGACCAGCACGGAGCCCGCGACCGCGGCCGTCACCAGCCAGGCCATGAAGGTCGGGTAGAGGTAGGCCACCTGGATCCAGGAGATGTCGCTCCCCCGGGCGAGGATCCGGAAGACCGGCACGACGGCCGCGCACAGCGCGAGCGGCGCCAGCCAGGGCAGCAGCCCCAGCCACCACCGCCACCCGCTCCGGCGGGCGGCCCACCTCCCGGAGCGGGCCACCCCGCGTGCCGCCGGCCCGGCGGTCGCCAGGATCAGCAGCGCGAACACGAGGTCCGTGACGAGGAAGGGCGTGGCGGGGATCTCCGGCGTCGCGCCCTCGATCAGGGCCACCAGGCCGTCCATCAGGGCTCCGGCGTCGGCGAAGGCCATGCCGGTGTTCGCCATGACGGCGACGCCGTACCCGGACGCCGGCATCAGCAGCTGCCCGGCGGTGGCGGTGAACAGGTCGCCGCCGTGCTCCACGACGGGGGTGCCGCGCTCCGTCTCGCCGAGCATCCAGCCGAGGGCGTACTCGTCGTTCTGCGCGGAGGGGGTGCGCATCTCCTCGACGGTCCGCGGGGAGATGCGGCCGTCCCGCTGCGCGATCAGCCACCGGGCCATGTCGTTCGCGGTGGTGAGGACGCCGCCGGAGCCGTTGCCGAACGCGGTGGGCTCCGGCAGGGCGACGGCCCGGCCGAGGATGTACAGGTGGCCACGTGAGGCGGGCGGCAGGTCCCGGTCGGTGTCGACCGTCCGGCTGTGGCGCATGCCGAGCGGGGCGAACACGTGCGCGTCGAGGTATCCGGCGAACGACCGGCCGCTCACCACCTCGACGAGCCGGGCGGCGACCTGGTAGTTCGTGTTGTGGTAGCTGAAGGCGGTCCCGGGCTCCGTGGCGAGCCTCGCCGTCCTGAGCCGGGCCACCGCGCCCTTCAGCGTGGTGGGCTGGGGCAGGCTCCGCTCGTGGAACGCCGTGTCCGCCATGCCCGACGTCTGGTGGAGCAGCTGCCGTACGGTGATCTTCGCCGCCCTGGGGTCGGCCATCGTGAACTCGGGCAGGTGGCGGCGGACCGGGTCGTCGAGCCCGAGCCTGCCCGCCTCCACCAGCCGCATCACGGCCAGGGCGGTGAAGGACTTGCTGACCGAGGCGACGGGCATGGGGGTGTCCGCCGTCACCGGTGCGCCCGCGGCGGTCACGCCGTACCCCGCGGCGTGGACGACCTCCGTGCCCCTGGTGACCACCACGGCCGCCCCGGGCAGCCCCGTTTCCTCGCGGTAGTCCTCGACGAACGCGGTGATCGCCGCGGGGGTGACGCCGCCGGGCGGGGCGGCTCCGGGCGGGGCGGCTCCGGGCGGGGTCCCGGGCAGGAAGGCACCGGCCGCGGGAAGTACGGCCATGCAGATCGCGATGAGAGTTCTCAGAGACACCCGCCGGACGCTAGTCGCCCGTTCAGGGCCGGAACCATTGCGAGAAACCTCCGTCTCCGCGATGGGAAACCGCCGTACGGCGGGGCCGGCCGGGACGTGTCGTGCGCTGCCCGTACGGCGGGCGGGAAGGACCGGGAACCCCGCTCAGTCCGCGGAGCGGCCCTGGCAGCGCGGATCGGCCGGTCTCTCCGGCGGGGCCGGGGCCAGCCACGACAGCATGCTCTTCTCGACGTACCAGCCGTGCAGGTTCACCCAGGTCCGGGGGGCCTGGTCGGGGTCGGGGCAGAGCACCTTCGACTCCAGCCTGTCGCCGCGGACGAAGCTCACGGTGCCGTCGGCCCCCAGTACGGTCACCATCTGGTCGTCGCTGGCGACCAGGTAGCCCACGAGCACCCTCGGCGTGTCCCGCCCCTTGTCCGCCTTCATCTGGAACGCCGTCAGCGGCAGGATCGGCGCCTTCATCACCACCACGCCCACCAGGAACGGCGCGAAGACCGCCACGACGACGGCGAGCCCGTGGGTGAGGAGCCGCGCGAGCACCCGCGGCACCGGACCGGTCAGCAGGCCCGCGATCCCCGGCGGCAGGATGAGCAGGACCGAGGTCGTCGTGTCCCGCGCGGCGATCGCCTGGCCGATGGCGGGCCACAGCGCGGCGTAGACGAGCACGGCGGCCGCCACGGGCAGGGCGTAGCAGACGACCACCCGCAGTCTCTCCCTGCCGGGGAAGCGGTCGCGCACCGTCAGCCCGGCGGTGGCCAGCGCCAGCATCTCCAGCGTCGGCAGGAACCGCAGCTCCCAGGAGACCAGGCCCACCACCACCGCCAGCACCACCACCCAGCCCGGCAGGCGCTCGGTGGCGTTCAGCAGCCAGGAGGAGCGGTTCGCGCCGCTCCAGTCCCTCGTGCTGATCCAGTACAGGGCGCCGAGCATCCGCCCGCACAGGACGAGGACCGGCAGGATCCACACGGTCGTCAGCAGCACGGCGGTGAGCAGGCCCAGCGGGCTGATGTTCTGCACCAGCAGGAGCAGGGTCTGGGTGTCCTGACGGCTGGCGTACCACAGCCGCATGATGAGCAGGACCAGGGGGAAGGCCGGGAGCAGCGCGAGCAGCCACTCCTGGTTCCTGGGGTGGATTCTGGACGTGCGCTTGGTCCGCCCGATGCCGATCAACTGGTCGAGCACTCCTGGACGGGAAGCGTCCGCTCCCACGGCCACCTGCGCACCGGCGGGGGCAGCGCGCAGGGCTGCTGCGCCTGTGCGACGTTGATGCCGGGGTTGGCCGCCAGCAGCGGGTCGATGTACATCTGGTACGCCTGCTCCCACCGCTGGTCCCGAGGGTCGGCGTAGGAGCGGTAGAGCGCGAGGTCGACCAGGTCGCGCAGCGCCCTGTTGGGGCCGGTGTTGACCGCCCACATCTCGGTCTTCTCCAGTGCGATGTCGTGGTGGACGAGTTTCCCACCGGACTCCGCGACGAACCCGGCCAGGATCGCCGCGTCGGTGGTCACCGCCTCGAACCTGCCCGCCTTCAGATCGGCGATGCAGTCACTGATCAGGTTGCGGGCGGTGGCCTTGGCCCCGGTCGCCTTCTCCAGCTCGATCGCGGAGGTGGAGCTGCCGAGCGTGCAGACGCGCTTTCCCTCCAGATCCACCAGAGAGGTGATCTTCCCCGGGTAGTCGGACCTCGTCACCACGGACTGCTCGGTGTACAGGTAGGGCGTGGAGAACCCGACGGCCGCGTCCTTCCGCCGATCGGGCGTCACGCTGAAGGTGGCGACCACCAGGTCCACCTTGACGAACCGGCCCTGGTCGTCCTTGGCCTGCATACGTGCCCTGTCCTCGGTCTCGATGGACAGGAAGTCGATCTTGTCCGGCGAGAAGCCCAGGTCGGCGGCGATCATGTAGGCGATCTGGATGTCGAACCCCTTGAAGGCACGCCTGCCCGTCTTCTCCTGGAGTGAGATGCCCGGGGTGTCGGACTTCACGCCGATCCGGAGCCGGTCCTTGCTGAACAGCCCGGCCCGCTCCCGCAGCTCCGCCTCGGTGGGCGGCCCGTTCGCCAGCAGGATGGACGTGCCGACCACGACCGCGGCCATGACCAGGGCCACCCAGCCGACGAGCCGGAAGATCCGGAACCTCTTGACCGGTGGCGGCTCCGGCTGCGGGGCCGGGTCGGGCACGGGATCGGGTACGGGATCGGGTACGGGATCGGGCACGGGGCCGGCCTTCTCGCCGGGGCGCCGCAGCTTCCCGGCGAAAAGACCCGCCTTCCCGGACGGTGCCGTCACGCCCTCGTGCTCTTCGGTCATAATCCCACGAACCCCCTGCTCATTAGGCAGGCTAGGGCGTGGCACCGGCTGTGAGGAGGCCCTTCATCAATACGAGATCAAACCGCCTCCCGGCGAAGTGACCGGAATACCCCCTAAGATCCAGTACCGAATGTCAGGAGCGGAGGACGACTCCTCCGCTCCCCCGAGAGGAGCGGCTTCCCGCTTTCCCCGGCTTCCCCGGCCGGGGCGGGCGACGAACGAGCTCTGCCCGTTTCGACCGCAGCTAAGGAGGCGATTCCCCTGCCGGGTGAACCCGTTGGGGGGATGCTGGACGGGATGGATCTCATCATCGGGCCGTACCACGTGACCGGCAGGCTGGGGCAGGACGCCGCCGGCGAGGTCCTCCTCGCCCACGACCCCGGTGGACGGCAGGTCGCGGTCAAGGTCCTCGACCCGGCCCTGACCGCCGATCCCGGCGTCCGGTGGCGGTTCCAGCAGGAGACGGGCGCCGCGTCCCGGGTCGCCCCGCGCTGCGTCGTCCCGGTGCTCTCCGCGGGGTTCGACGGTGACCGCGCCTACGTCGTCACCGAGCACGTCGAAGGCCCCTCCCTGCGTGAGCGGGTCGGGGACCAGGGGCCCCTGGCCGGGCCGGGCCTCGGCTCTCTGGCCGTGTCCGTCGCCGTCGCCCTGCAGGCGATCCACGCCGCGGGCATCGCGCACGGGCGGCTGACGCCGTCCGGCATCCTGCTGAGCCCCCTCGGGCCGAGGGTGGGGGGTTTCGGTCTCGCCGGCCTCCCCCTCCGCGACGTCCCCGGCGAGGCCGCGCCGCCGGAACGGGCGCGCGGCGAGGCGGCCACCGCCGCGTCGGACGTGTTCTCCTGGGGCGCGGCCGTCCTGTACGCGGCGACGGGACGTGATCCGTACGGCCGTGCCGGACGCGAACCGTACGGCGACGCCGACGCCGGCGACCCCGAGGAGACCGCGAGGGTCGTCCGCCTCCGGCCCGACCTGACCGGCCTGCACGGCCCGCTGCGCGATCTCGTGGCGAGCGCCCTCGCCGAGGATCCCGCCCGCCGCCCGGACGTGCGCGACATCGTCCGCGCCCTGACGGGCGTCAGCGACCCGGCCGCCGCGCCGGTCCCGCCCAGGCCGCCCGGCGCGGGCCCCGCGCCGGTCCGGTCGCCGGTCGTTCCGGAGCCGGTCTCCCCGCCCGTGCCCGGTCCGGAAGCCGCCCCGCCGCCCGTCACGGCGGTCCCGGGACAGGCCCCGCCGCCCGTGCCCCGTCCGGAAGCCGCCCCGCCGCCCGTCGCGGCGGTCCCGGGACAGGCCCCGCCGCCCGCCGTACCGGCCGTCCCCGGGTACGCGGGCGCGGCCCCCGCCGTCGTGGGCACGGCTCGCCGTACCGATGCGGCCCGCCGGGCCGATGAGGCGGTTCCGGACACGGCGCGGCAGGTCAGGCGGCATCTCATCCCCGCGGTTGCGGGACTGGTCCTCGCCGGGGTCATCGCCGGGGTCGCCTGGCTCCTCCCCCGGGACCCGGCGACCGGCGACGTCGCGTCACAGGCCCGGCCCAGCGCCCCGGAGAGCGCCGGGCCCGCCCCCACGGGCTCCCCCGCCCCCGTGACGGCGTCGCCGTCGCCGTCACCGTCCCCGTCGCCCGCGAAGCGCACCGCCCGGCCTTCCACCGCGCGCACCCTGCCGTTCAAGGACGACTTCGGCGCCGCCGGCGGCTGGAGCAGCACGGCGGCGGGGAAAGCCGGGAAGCACCGGCCGGACCACGGCGCCTACCGGCTCACCGTCCGGGCCGGTGCGGACCTCCCGGTCACCGCCCCCGTCACCGCCTCGCTGCGGAACACCGTCATCACCGTGAAGGTGCGCCTGATCTCCGGCAAGGGAGACTTCGGGGTGTTCTGCCGCGGCCGGAAGGGGACGGCCGAGCGTTACGAGTTCGCGCTCACCGGTGACGGCGACGCCTCGATCACCCGGAGCGGCAAGGCTCCGTCGGCGGTGCGGCGCGTCCCCGGCCTGCGTCCCGGACGGCTCACCGTCCTGCAGGCGGTCTGCCGCGGCGGCGCGACCGGGACCACGCTGAGCCTGCGGGTCAACGGCAAGGAGGTCGTCTCCCAGGTGGACCGGGCCCGGCCGCCGGCCGCCGGTTCCATCGGTGTCTTCGCCCGGGGCCGGCGCGGCGGTCCCGGGCTGGACGTCGCGTTCAACTCCTTCGAGGCCCGCTCCTGACGGACGCCTTCCCGGTCCGTACGGTCCCGGCTCCGTACGCACCCGGCTCCGTGCGGTCCCGGCCCTGTCGGCCCGTTCTCAGGCGTCCGCCCCTGTCGGCCCGCTCTCAGGCGTCCGCCCGTGGCGGGCCGTACGGACCCTGCCCGTCCGGCCGCCGGGCGGGAGACCGGGTCAGACCGCGAGCAGGCTCTGGACCTCCTCGTCCCGCAGCTCCGCGACCGGGCCGGCGCGGACGACGCGTCCGGCGTCGAGGATCAGGAAGCGGTCGGCCAGGCGCAGCGCCAGGTCCACGTACTGCTCCACCAGCAGTACGGCGAGCCCCGAGGCGTGTAGCCGCTCGATCGCCTCCTCGATCTCGATGACGATGGACGGCTGGACGCCCTCGGTGGGCTCATCCAGGATCAGCATCCTGGGGCGGGCGACCAGGGCACGGGCGATGGCGAGTTGCTGCTGCTGGCCGCCGGACAGGAACCCGGCGTGGCGCTTCAGCAGGGGCTTGAGCCGGGGGAAGACCTCCAGCGCCTCCTCCAGCGCCTCCTTCGGCCCGCCGGCCGCCTCCAGGGCGACCTGAAGGTTGCCGAGCACGCTGAGCTGGGGGAACGCCGCGTGCCCCTGGGAGACGTAGCCCATGCCGAGCCGTACCCGTTCGTGGGGCGCGAGACGGGTCACGTCGCGCCCGTCGAAGACGACCGACCCGGCGGTGGCCGGGAGCACGCCCATCACCGTGTCGAGCAGGGTGGTCTTGCCGACGCCGTTGCGGCCCATCACGCAGACGAGCGTCCCGGGCTCCACCTCCAGGCCGACCCCGGACAGCACCCGGGCCCTGCCGTACCCGGCGTCAAGATCCCGTACCGACAGCATCGCCGCTCCTCCTCCCGAGGTAGACCTCCTGCACCCGGGGGTCCTCGCGGACCTGCTCCACGGGCCCCTCGACCAGGACCCGGCCCTCGTGCAGGACCGTGACCCGCGAGGCGTACCTGCGCAGGAACTCCATGTCGTGTTCGATGACGACCACCGTGCGCTCGCGGGCGATCGACGTCAGCAGCTCGCCGGTGCGCTCGCGCTCGCCCTGCGACATGCCGGCGACCGGTTCGTCCAGCAGGAGCAGCCGGGGCCGCTGCGCGAGCAGCATGCCGATCTCCAGCCACTGCCGCTGCCCGTGGGAGAGCACCCCGGCGGGCCGCTCCGCCATCGGGCCCAGGCCCGTCGTCTCCAGCGCCTCGGCGACGGCCTCACCGACGCCGCGCCGACGCCGGAGCAGCGACCACGGCGTACGGCGGAACGACGCGGCCAGGTCGAGGTTCTCCAGCACCGTGAGCTCCTCGAAGACCACGGAGGTCTGGAAGGTCCGCCCGACGCCGAGCCGTACGATCCGGTGCTCGCGCAGACCCGCCAGGTCACGGCCGGCGAACCTGATCTCCCCGGCGGTGGGGCGGGTGAGGCCGGTGACGGCGTCCACGAGCGTCGTCTTGCCCGCGCCGTTGGGCCCGATGAGGAACCGCAGCTCCCCCCGCCCGACGGTCAGGTCGACGCCGTCGACGGCGCGGAAGCCGTCGAAGACGACCGACAGGCCGCGGATCTCAATGATCGGGTCCTCCGGAACGCCCGCTCCGGGGCCGGACGGGTCAACGCCTGCCTGGGAGCCGGGCGGACTCATCGCTTCCTCCGGGAGGCATGCCCGGGGGCCGGACGGGTTCATCGCTTCCTCCGGTTCTCGCCGAACCGTCCCGCTGAACGGTTCCCGCCGGACGGTTCCCACCGGCGCGGAGAGGACGTCACGCGACCTCCTCCATGACGCGGCCGGCGCCGGGCCCGCCCGGCCGGGGGCTCGCCTCGGTACGGCGGGCACGCCTGCGGGCGAGCGCGTCCCGGCCCGTCGCGGCCAGGCCGAGGACGCCCCGCGGCGCGAGGGTCATCACGAGGATGAACAGGGTGCCCTGCAGGTACAGCCAGCCGCCGGCGAACTCCTCGCTGAACGCGGTCTTGGCGTATCCCATGACGACCGCCCCGGCGACCGCCCCGGCCAGGGTGAACCGGCCGCCCACCGCCACCGCGACGACCAGTTCCAGCGAGGGGACCACGCCCAGCAGCGCCGGCGAGACGATCCCGACGACCGGCACGAACAGCGCGCCGGCCAGCCCGGCCATCCCCGCGGAGATCGCGAAGGTGACGGTCTTGACGAGGGCCGGGTCGTAGCCGAGGAACCTGACCCGGTCCTCGCCGTCGCGGACCGCGACGAGCAGGCGGCCGAAGCGGCTGCGGGTCAGCTGCCGCGCGCCCAGATAGAGCAGGCCCAGCGTGAGCGCGACCACGAGGTACAGCCCGCGCTGGACGGCGTCGTCCGCCAGGTCCAGGCCGAACAGGTCGTAGAAGTTGGTCAGGCCGTTGGTCCCGCCGGTCAGGCCCTGCCGCCCGACGAGGAGGATGGCGAACGCGGCGGCGAGCGCCTGGGTGAGGATCGCGAAGTAGGCTCCCCGGACCCGCTGCCGGAACACCAGAAGGCCCAGCGCGGCGGCGATCAGCGTCGGGACCGCCACGGCGGCGGTCAGCGCGAACACCGGGTTCGTGAACGGCCTCCACAGCGCGGGCAGTCGCTCGACGCCGCTCCACACCATGAAGTCGGGCAGTTCGCCCCGGGCGTCGGCGAGTTTCAGGTGCATGCCCATGGCGTAGCCGCCGAGGCCGAAGAACACGCCCTGGCCGAGGGCCAGCATGCCGCCCTGGCCCCAGGCGAGGCCGATGCCCAGGGCGACGATCGCCAGGCACAGGTACTTGGCCAGCAGGCCGAGACGGAAGGGCTCCAGCAGGAGGGGGGCGGCGACCAGCGCGAGCACGGCCACGGCCGCGAAGACGCCGGGGCCTTTCAGCGTTTTCAGCCCTTTCAGTGTTTTCAGGGTCTTCGGCATTTCCCGTGCCCTCGGTGTTTCCGGTGTTTCCGCTGTTTCCGGCGTTTCCGGATGGGTGAGGTTCATTCAGACCAGTGCCCTCGATCGGGTGACGAACAGGCCCTGCGGCCGGAACTGCAGGAAGGCGACGATCGCGGCGAACACGATGACCTTGGCCAGGCTGGCGTCGGTCCAGAACTCGGCGTAGGAGTTGAGCAGGCCGAGCCCGGCGGCGGCGATCACGGCGCCGCGGAGCCGCCCGAGGCCGCCCGCGACGACGACCAGGAAGGCATCGACGATGTAGTAGGTGCCGAGGGCCGGTCCGACCGGGCCGATCAGGGTGAGGGCGACCCCGGCGACCCCGGCGAGGCCGGAGCCGATGAAGAAGGTCCGCCGGTCCACCCGGCCGGTGTCGATGCCGCTGGTCGCGGCGAGCCGCCGGTTCTGCATCACGGCCCGCATCCGCCGTCCCTGGCCGGTGCGGTTCATGTAGGCCCAGACGGCGACGACGGTGAGGACCGCCAGGGCGAGGATGAACAGCCGGTTGTACGGCAGCGTGCCGAGCCCGCCGCGCAGCCAGTCCGGTGCCTGGACCTGGACGTTGGGCGCCCCGAACAGGTCGCGGGCGAGTTGCTGGAGCACCAGGCTGACGCCCCAGGTGAGCAGCAGGGTGTCCAGCGGCCGGCCGTAGAAGTGCCGGATCGCGGCCCACTCCAGCAGGAGCCCCATGAGCCCGGCGACCAGGAAGGCGACGGGCAGCGCCACGACCACCGCGTCGCGGCCGGCGACGCCCTGGAGCAGGTAGGCCGTGTACGCCCCGGCCATGATGAACTCTCCGTGGGCCATGTTGATCACGCCCATCTGGCCGAACGTGAACGTCAGCCCGACGGCGATGAGGAGCAGCACCGCGCCGATCGACAGGCCGATCGGCAGCTGGTTGAGAAACGCCTCCACCTTCGTCCCTTTCCGCGAGGGGTCTGGCTCCGGAGCGCGGCGGCGCCGCGGTTCTTGCCGCGGGTCGTTCACCGCCGCGCTCCGGAGCCGGTCAGGGGCGGCCCGGCCGGACGGCCGGCCCGGGGCGCGCGTCAGCCCGAGGCCAGGCCGCTCGCCCAGGGGTAGCCCTTCAGGTAGGGGTCGGGTTTGATCGGCTCGCCGGACTTCCAGACCTCCTTGATGAGGCCGTCCGGCTGGACCACCCCGATCCGGGCGGTCTTGTACATGTGCTGGTTCTCGCCGTCGATGGTGACCAGGCCCTCGGGGCGTTCCAGGGCGATGCCGCCCGCGGCCTTGCGCACGGCCTCGACCTCGGTGGTCCCGGCCTTCCTCACCGCCTCGGCCCACAGGTACACCGCGTTGTAGCCGGCCTCCATCGGATCGGAGGTGACCTTGCCGGCGCCGTATCTGCCCTTGAACGCGGCGACGAACTTCTCGTTCGCCGGTCCCTGGGTGGTCTGGTAGTAGTTCCAGGCGACCGGGTGGCCCGCGATGTTGTCCACGCCGATCCCCTTGACCTCCTCCTCGGCGACGCTCACCGACAGGACGGGCATCTTCTCGGCGGTGACCCCGGCGCTGGTGAGCTGCTTGAAGAACGCCACGTTGCTGTCGCCGTTGAGGGTGTTGAAGACCGCGTCCGGCGCGGCCTCGACGACCTTGTTGGTCAGCGTGCCGTACTCGGTGTGCCCGAGCGGGGTGTACTCCTCGCCGAGGACCTGCATCCCGTTGGCCGCCGCGTACGCCTTGATGATCTTGTTGGCGGTGCGCGGGAAGACGTAGTCGCTGCCGACCAGGAAGAGCTTCTTCTTCCCCTGCTCCTTCAGGTAGTCGAGCGCGGGGATGATCTGCTGGTTGGTGGTGGCGCCGGTGTAGAAGATGTACGGCGAGCTCTCCAGGCCCTCGTACTGCACCGGATACCACAGCAGGGCCTTGTTGCGTTCGAAGACGGGAAGCATCGCCTTGCGGCTCGCCGAGGTCCAGCCGCCGAAGGTGGCGGCGACCCTGTCGCGCCGGATGAGCTTGGTGGCCTTCTCCGCGAAGGTCGGCCAGTCGGAGGCGCCGTCCTCCACCACGGGGACCAGTTTCTTCCCGAGCACCCCTCCGGAGGCGTTGATCTCCTCGACCGCGAGGAGTTCGGCGTCCTTGACCGTCACCTCGCTGATGGCCATCGTGCCGCTCAGCGAGTGCAGGATGCCGACCTTGATGCCGTCGCCGTCCGCGCCGCCGCCGGCGGAGGCGGCGTTCCCGCCCGCCGGAGCCTCCCCGCCGCACGCGGCGAGCGCGACGGCCAGCAGGGCGGCGGTGACGCCGGAGCGCCAGGCTGTTCTCCTCAAGTGCCTTCCTCTCTCACCGGTTCCCACCGGTACGGCCCCGCACCGATCCACCTGCCGACAAGGTGGGCGAGTAAGGTTTCCCGAGAAGATCGCGGATGTTAATTGCGCTTTGCCGGGGTTTCACCCCCGTGACGGCCCGGACCGGAAACCACCCGGACATCACCGTGCAACACTTCGGTAACAGCCGGTTCTTATGGTCCGTCCAATGCGGCTCACACCACACGAGCAGGAACGCCTGCTCATCCATGTCGCCGCCGGTGTCGCCCGGGACCGGAAGGCCCGGGGTCTCCGGCTGAACCATCCGGAGGCGACCGCCGTCATCGCGTCCTTCCTCATGGAGGGGGCCAGGGACGGCCGGACCGTCGCCGAGCTGATGGAGGCGGGGCGCACCGTGCTGTCCCGGGGCGACGTCATGGACGGCGTGCCGGAGATGCTGGAGTCGGTGCAGGTCGAGGCGACTTTCCCCGACGGCACCAAGCTCGTCACCGTCCATTGGCCGATCCCGTGACGGCGGGCGACCGCACGGACGTCCCCCGGGAGGCGTCACCGCGTACGGACCTTCCGCACGAGACGGCGCGGGAGGAGCGCATGGTCCCCGGCGAGATCCGGTACGGCGAGGCCCCCGTGCCGCTCAACCCCGGCCGTGAGCGCGTCACCGTCCGGGTCGTCAACGTCGCCGACCGGCCGATCCAGGTCGGGTCGCACTACCACTTCGCCGCCGCCAACCCCGGCCTGGAGTTCGACCGGCGGGCGGCCTGGGGCACCCGCCTGGACGTGCCGGCCGGCACGGCGGTGCGCTTCGAGCCCGGCGTCGAGCGCGACGTGACCCTGGTGCCGATCGCCGGGCGCCGGATCGTGCCCGGCCTGCGCCCGGAGTGGGCGGGCCCCCTGGACGGGATGGACGGGAGCACCGATGTTCGTTGAGCGGTCCCGCTACGCCGCGCTGTACGGTCCCACAACCGGGGACCGGATCAGGCTCGCCGACACCGACCTGTTCGTCGAGGTCACCGAGGACCTCGCCATGGGCCCGGCGGGCGCCGGCGACGAGGCCGTGTTCGGCGGCGGCAAGGTCGTCCGGGAGTCGATGGGCCAGGCCAGGACCACCCGCGCCGAGGGCGCCCCCGACCTGGTGATCACCGGCGCGGTCGTGCTCGACCACTGGGGCGTGGTCAAGGCCGACATCGGCGTCCGGGACGGCCGGATCGTCGCGCTCGGCAAGGCCGGCAACCCCGACACCATGGACGGCGTCCACCCAGATCTGGTGATCGGCCCGTCCACCGAGGTCATCTCGGGCAACGGGAAGATCGTGACCGCGGGGGCGGTCGACTCCCACGTCCACCTGATCTGCCCGCAGATCCTCGACGAGGCTCTGGCGGCCGGGGTCACCACGATCGTCGGCGGCGGCACCGGCCCCGCCGAGGGCACCAAGGCCACCACGGTGACCGGCACCTGGTATCTCGCCCGGATGCTGGAGTCGCTCGACGCCCACCCGGTCAACGTCGCGCTGCTCGGCAAGGGCAACACGACCGGCGCCGAAGGGCTGCTGGAGCAGCTCCGCGCCGGGGCCTCGGGGTTCAAGCTGCACGAGGACTGGGGCAGCACCCCCGCGGCCATCGACGCCTGCCTGTCGGTCGCCGACGCCACCGGGGTGCAGGTGGCGCTGCACACCGACACCCTCAACGAGGCGGGGTTCGTGGAGTCGACGCTGAAGGCGATCGGCGGCCGGGCCGTCCACGCCTACCACACCGAGGGCGCCGGCGGCGGCCACGCGCCGGACATCATCCGGGTCGCCTCGCATCGCAACGTCCTGCCCTCCTCGACCAACCCGACCCGTCCGCACACCGTCAACACGCTGGACGAGCACCTCGACATGCTGATGGTCTGCCACCACCTGAACCCCTCGGTCCCGGAGGACCTGGCGTTCGCCGAGTCGCGGATCCGGCCGGCCACCATGGCCGCCGAGGACGTGCTGCACGACCTGGGGGCGATCTCGATGATCGGCTCGGACTCCCAGGCGATGGGCCGGGTGGGCGAGACGATCATCCGGACCTGGCAGACCGCGCACGTGATGAAGCGGCGGCGCGGCGCGCTGCCGGGCGACGGACCGGCGGACAACCTCCGCGCCCGGCGCTACGTCGCCAAGTACACGATCTGCCCGGCGGTGGCGCACGGCCTGGACGGGGAGGTCGGCTCGGTCGAGCCCGGCAAGCTGGCGGACCTGGTGCTGTGGCAGCCTGCCTTCTTCGGGGTCAAACCGGACCTGGTGCTCAAGGGCGGCGTGATCGCCCACGCCCAGATGGGCGACGCCAACGCCTCGATCCCGACCCCGCAGCCGGTGCTGCCACGTCCGATGTTCGGCGCCGTCCCGGTCACCGCCGCCGCCACGTCGGTCCACTTCGTCGCCCCGCTCGCGATCGAGGACGGCCTGGCCGACCGGCTGGCCGTACGGCGGCGCCTGGTGCCGGTGGCCGACGTCCGCCGCCGGGGCAAGGAGAGCATGCCCCTCAACGACGCCACCCCCGAGATCGAGGTGGATCCAGACACCTTCACCGTGCGGGTGGACGGCGAGACGGTCGAGCCCGCCCCGGCCGAGACCCTGCCCATGACCCAGCGCTACTTCCTCTTCTGAGCGTCGCGTGAACGCCGCGCTGCTGCTGCTGGCCGACTCCCGGCTGCCCGCCGGGGGGCACGCGCACTCGGGGGGCGCCGAGGAGGCGATCCGCGCCGGGGCGGTCCGCGATCTCGCGAGCCTGGCCGCGTTCCTGCGGGGACGGCTGGCCACCGCCGGGGCGGTGGCGGCCGGTCTCGCCGCCGCGGCCTGCGACCTCGCCGCGTCCCGCGAGGCCGGCACGGCGGCGGCCGCGACGGCCGGGGCGACGACCATCGGGACCGGGAACGGGGCCGGGAACGATCACGCCGGGGAGGACCCCCGGGGACGGTCCGCGGACGGCCTCCCGGCGCGAAGCCGTCCGGACGGACGGCCGTCTCCGGACGCCGCGTGGGAGCGCCTGGACGCCGAGGCCGACGCGCGGACGTCGTCGCCCGCGCAGCGGGAGGCGAGCCGTACGCAGGGCAGGCTGCTGTTGCGGAGCGCCCGGCGGATCTGGCCGTCGCCGATCCTGGACGACCTGGCGCGGGCCGCGCCCGCGGGCGCGCACCACGCGGTCGCGCTCGGCGCGGTGGCCGCCGCCGCGGGGTGCTCCCCGGCGGAGGCGGCGCTCGCGGCGGCCTACACCGCGGTCACCGGCCCCGCCACGGCGGCGGTCAGGCTCCTCGGCCTCGACCCGGTCCCGGTCCACCGGCTCCTCGCCGCCCTCGCCCCCGACCTGGAACGGATCGCCACCGGCTCCGCAGCGCACCTGGCGGGCCCGCCGGACCCGGGATCCGGCGAAGAGGCCGGAGTACCGGGCTCAGGACCAGACGGGAGAATCGGCGCGCCGGCCCCGGGACCGGACGGGAGGCCCGGAACACCGGGCTCGGGATCCGCCGCGGAGGCCGGGGCGCCGGACCCCTGGGAACGGCTGCCCGCGCCCACCGCGCCCGCGCTCGACCTGCTCGCCGAACGGCACGTCCGCGCCGAGCCGAGGATGTTCGTCTCCTGACGTCCGGGGCGTCCTGACGGACGCCCCGGACGGAGCACCGGCCGGCACCGCCGCCCACCGGGAAGACCACCACGACAGACCACCAGGGAAAGAAGGGACGGTGACCCTCATGGGCGCTGACCACGACGACCACCACCCGGGGGCCGATCCGCGCGGGCGGGCGCTGCGACTGGGCATCGGTGGCCCCGTCGGCAGCGGGAAGACCGCGCTGACCGCGGCGCTGTGCCGGACGCTGGGCCCGGCGCTCCGCCTCGGGGTGGTCACCAACGACATCTACACCACCGAGGACGCCGACTTCCTCCGCGCGGCGGGGGTGCTCGACCCGGCGAGGATCGCCGCCGTGCAGACCGGCTGCTGCCCGCACACCGCCATTCGTGACGACATCGCCGCCAACCTCGACGCGGTGGAGTCCCTGGAGGAACGGTTCGGCCCGCTCGACCTGGTGATCGTGGAGAGCGGCGGGGACAACCTCACCGCCACCTTCAGCCGGGGTCTGGCCGACCGGCAGATCTTCGTGCTGGACGTGTCGGGAGGCGACAAGGTCCCGCGCAAGGGCGGCCCCGGCGTGACCACCGCGGACCTGCTCGTGATCAACAAGACCGACCTGGCGCCGATGGTGGGCGCGGACCTCACGGTGATGGACCGGGACGCGGCGGCCGTGCGGGACGGAAGGCCGGTGCTGTTCACCTCGATCCGGGAGGAGCCGGACGCACCCGCGGTCGCCGAGTGGGTCTCCGGCCTCGTCCACGTCTGGGCCCACGAGCACGGCCGCACCCACGGCCACGAGCACGGCCACGCCGACGAGCACGGGCACGACCTCGCCCGCGAGCATGACCGCGCCCGCGCCTGATCGCGCGGAGGCGGCCCGGCCTCCCGGAGACCGCCCCACCTCCGCGTCTCCCGCTCACCCTCGCCGCACGGACGGGGACCGCCCCTCCCCCACCCCTCCCGCCGATCCTCGCCGTACGGAAGGGCACCGCCCCTCCCCCGCCCCTTCCGCGCCACGACGCTCGATGCGGGCCAGGGCCGCGCTAGTCACCGAGCGCGGCCCGGACGGCCGGACCGTCCTGGTCGCCATGCGGTCCGATCCGCCGCTCACGCTGCGCCGTACCGGGCCGGGCCGGGTGCACCTGGTCTCGACCGCGGCGGGTCCGCTCGGCGGCGACGACCTGGCCCTCGACATCGAGGTGGGTCCGGGCAGCGAGCTGGAGGTCCTCTCGGTCGCGAGCACGCTCGTCCTGCCCGGTACGGGGGAGTCGGCGCTGACCGTCACCGCCAGGGTCGGCGCCGGGGCGTCGCTGCGGTTCGCGCCCGAGCCGACCGTGCTGGCCGCCGGCTGCCTGCACCGCTCGGCGATACGGCTGACGCTGGAGGAGGGCGCCCGGGTGTCCTGGCGCGAGGAGATCGTCTTCGGCCGGTACGGCGAGCGGCCCGGCCGCTGTCACGCCCGCTTCGACGCGGTGACCCCCGCGGGTCCGCTGCTGCGTCAGGAACTCGTCGTGGGCGACCTGGTGACCGACGGCTCCCCCGCGGTCTACGGCGACGCCCGCTGCGTCGGCAGCGTCCTGGTCACCGGGCGGGCGCCCGCCTCGTCGGTCGGGGACGGCTGGGCGATGCTCCCGCTGGCCGGGCCGGGAACGCTGGTCTCCGCGCTGGCCGCCGACGCCGTCGAGCTGCGGCGGCGTCTGGACGAGGGCCTGTCGCGCCTGCCCGGCACCGGGACGTGACGGCAGGCGCGCGGCTCGCCGAGCCGCGACACGGGAGGACGGGCACGCGGCTCCGCCGTACCCGCGTGGGACGGCGGAACCCCGCGGGCGGCCGTCCCGCCCCGCGCCGTCAGTCGTAGAAGCCGAGCCGGCGAAGCTGCTTGGGGTCGCGCTGCCAGTCCTTGGCGACGCTGATGCGCAGGTCGAGGTAGACCCGGGTGCCGAGCAGCGCCTCGATCTGGCCGCGGGCCCGGCTGCCGACCTCCTTGAGGCGGCTTCCCTTGTGCCCGATCACGATGGCCTTCTGCGAGGGCCGTTCGACGAACATGTGGGCGTAGATGTCGAGCAGGTCGTCGCGGCCCTCACGGGGCAACATCTCGTCGACGACGACCGCGATGGAGTGCGGCAACTCGTCGCGGACGCCCTCCAGGGCCGCCTCCCGGATCAGCTCGCCCACCAGCACCTGCTCGGGCTCGTCGGTGAGCTGTCCGCCCTCGTACAGCGGCGGGCTGGCCGGGAGCCTGCCGGCCAGCACGTCGCGCAGCACGTCGAGCCGCTCCCCGCTCTCCGCCGAGACCGGGACGATCTCCTCGAACTCGGCGAGCTGCGACACGGCCAGCAGCTGCGCGGCGATCTGCTCGCGGGTCGCCAGGTCGCACTTGGTGACGACGGCGACGACCGGGGTCTTCTTCACGGCGGTGAGCTTCTCGGCGATGAACCGGTCGCCCTTGCCGATGGGCTCGTTGGCAGGCACGCAGAAGCCGATCACGTCCACCTCGGTGAGCGTGGACAGCACCAGGCTGTCGAGCCGTTCGCCCAGGAGGGTGCGGGGACGGTGCAGACCGGGGGTGTCGACGATGATGAGCTGGGCGTCCGGGCGGTGCACGATGCCCCGGATGACGCGGCGGGTCGTCTGGGGCTTGGAGGAGGTGATGGCCACCTTGGTGCCGACCAACGCGTTCATCAGCGTTGATTTGCCGACGTTGGGCCGTCCGACGAAACAGGCGAAACCGGCGCGGAAATCAGCTGCTGAAGAACTCACGTCACCCATTGTCCCCGATCGTCGGCTCAGTTCTGACGCGGTGTCCCGTCCGGGCCGGCCACCAGCAGCCGCTCGCCACCCATGTCGCGCACGGCCCGCTCGTCCGCCGGGGAGGGACCCTCGCCCGCGGTGACCAGCGCCGCGGCCTCCAGGGACTCCGCGCCGCTGGAGACGGCCATGGCCACGGCGACCTGCAGCGCCGACAGCGTCAGCGAGGGCAGCGCCACGTCGGTCGCCACGTAGGTCCGGCCCGTCTCGTCGCGCACCGCGGCGCCCTCGGCGGTGCCGTTGCGGGCACGGGCGGAACGGGCCAGCACGATGATCTTGTTGTCCTCGGGGTCGAGGTTCGCGTCGCTCACGGCACAAGGGTATTCAGCCGCCGGATCAGGCGGAGAGGCGGCCGACCATGAGCCGGGCGAGCCGCCGGGTGCTCTCCTCGTCGATCCCGGCCATCCCGCTGTGCACCAGCGAGACGACGGTGTTGCCGACGCGGGCGAAGACCACGTGCAGCTCGTAGGGGTAGCCGTTCAGCCTGCCGCGCAGCCGCCCGGCCCGCACGTCGCCGGGCACGTCCACCTCCAGGGGGGAGACCCGCAGCGAGGTGCCGCGGCCGGCCAGGGGACCGGTCGCCACCGGGCAGTCGTCCAGGGCGTCGGAGATCTCGGCGAAGCGGAGGGCGGCGCCCGCGCCGGCGTAGGACACCAGGGCGACCCCGGCCAGCTCGCCCACGTCGTCGCCCTGGTAGGTCACGGTGACCCGGGGCCCGGCGGCACGGCGCGGAGAGCCGCCGCCGGCCATGTTCAGGAGGGTCCGGCACTCGGGGTTCTCCGGGCGGAACGGGGGCCGCCAGCCGTCCCTCGGCCGGGCCGAGAACCCGTCCGGCATGTCCTCCTGGACGGGCAGCAGGCCGCGCAACCGCGCCTGCTCCGCCCTCGCGTCCGCCCGGGTGTAGCGCGCCGGCCCGGTGCCGCACGCGACCGGGACCATCGCCAGCAGCCCACATACGGCGACCGCGGCGGCGGCCCGGACCCCCGGGGTCCGAGTCCCCCGCCACATGTCCGTTCCCCCGATGTCGGGCGCGGGCCCCCGCCCCCGCCGACCTGCTTCCTTCCCACTCGGCAAAAGCGGCAATCATCGGCAAACACCCAGGACGCCGCCGACCCGGCCTTCTCTCAGGCCTTGCTCTGGTCGTGCTCCGACGCGGTCTCGGCCGGGTCGGCCTCCTCCGGGGGGACCCGCCGGACGAGGACCGTGCCGATCCGGTTGCGCCGCCCGGCGAGGCTCTCGGCCGTCAGGCTGAGCCCCTTCACGACGGCCTCGGAACCGGCGATCGGCACGCGGCCCAGCGCGTGGGCCAGCAGGCCGCCGACGGTCTCCACGTCGTCGACCTCCAGCTCGGCGTCGAAGAGGTCCTCCAGGTCTCCCACGGGGAGCCGGGCGGTCACCCGGACCGCACCGTCCCGCAGGGACTCGACGCGCGGGACCTCCTGGTCGTACTCGTCGGTGATCTCTCCGACGATCTCCTCCAGGATGTCCTCGATCGTCACCAGGCCGGCCGTCCCGCCGTACTCGTCGATCACGATGGCCTGGTGGATCCGGCGGGCCTGCATCTCCCGCAGGAGCTGGTCGATCGGCTTGCTCTCGGGGACGTAGGCGGCCGGACGCATGATCGTCTCGACCTGCTCGGCGCGGCCCGCCTCGCCCGTCTCCTGGACCCGGCGCACGATGTCCTTGAGGTAGGCGATGCCGATGACGTCGTCCTCGTTCTCGCCGACCACCGGGATGCGGGAGAAGCCGCTGCGCAGCGCGAGCGACAGGCCCTGGTGGAGGGTCTTGCCGCGCTCGATGAACACCATGTCGGTACGGGGCACCATGACCTCGCGGACGATGGTGTCGCCGAGCTCGAAGACCGAGTGGATCATCTCCCGCTCGTCCGGCTCGATGACCCTGCGCTCCTCGGCCAGGTCGACCAGGTCGCGCAGCTCGGCCTCGGAGGTGAACGGCCCCTCACGGAAGCCCTTGCCGGGTGTCAGGGCGTTGCCCAGCAGGATGAGCAGCTTGGGCAGCGGGCCGAAGATCCGGGTGAGGCCGTACACCAGGGGGGCGCCGGCCAGCGCGATCGGCTCGGCGTGCTGGCGGCCCAGCGTGCGCGGGGAGACGCCGACGATGACGTAGCTGACGACGATCATGATCGCCGCGGCGGCGGTGTAGGCCCAGCCCTGGTCGCCGAACCAGTCGATGCACAGCAGCGTGACGATCACCGTGGCGATCATCTCGCAGCTCAGCCGGATCAGGAGCAGCAGGTTGAGATATCGGGGCGGATCGGCGACGATCTCCTGCAGCCGAGGGGCGCCCCGGCGCCCCTCGCGGACGAACTCCTCGGCCCGGACCCGTGAGATCCGTGTCAGCGCCGTCTCCGCGCTGGCGATCAGACCGGCGACCACGACCAGGACGACGGCCGAGAACAACCACCCATTGGCACCGTTCACCGCTGGGCGCGCACCTCCCGCCACGATTCGAGCAGCTCGGCCTGGAGGCCGAACATCTCCTTGTGCTCCTCCGGCTCGGCGTGATCATAGCCGAGCAGGTGGAGGATGCCGTGGGTGCACAGCAGCTCGAGCTCGGCCTCGGCGCCGTGCCCCGCCTCGGCCCCCTGCCTGGCGGCGACCTGCGGGCACAGGACCACGTCACCGAGGAGGGCGGGGTCGGCGGGGGCGTCGCCCTCCTGCCGGGCGCCGCTGCCGCCGCCGGGCCGCAGCTCGTCCATCGGGAAGGACAGCACGTCCGTCGGGCCGGGCTCCCCCATCCACTGCTCGTGCAGCACGGCCATGGCCTCTTCGTCGACGACGAGGATCGACAGCTCGGCGAGCGGGTTGATGTCCATCCGCTCCAGCACGTGGCCGGCCAGCGAGACGATGAGGCCCTCGTCGACCTCGACGCCGGACTCGTTGTTGACCTCGATGCTCACCGGTCGTTCTCCACTGTTTTCACGATCTTCCTCGGGGGCGCTTGGCCACGCCTTTGATCGGCTGCGGCGCGCTCTGCCGCTGCGACTCGTCGTAGCGGCCGTAGGCGTCGACGATATCGCTCACCAGCCTGTGCCGGACCACGTCGGCGCTGGTCAGCCTGCTGAAATGGATGTCGGGGATGCCGTCGAGGATGTCCTGCACCACCCGCAGGCCGCTCTGGGTGCCACCGGGCAGGTCGACCTGAGTGACGTCGCCGGTGACGACGATCTTGGAGTTGAAGCCCAGGCGGGTCAGGAACATCTTCATCTGCTCGGGCGAGGTGTTCTGCGCCTCGTCCAGGATGATGTAGGCGTCGTTGAGCGTACGGCCGCGCATGTAGGCCAGCGGGGCGACCTCGATCGTGCCGGCCGCCATCAGCCGGGGGATCGACTCGGGGTCGAGCATGTCGTGCAGCGCGTCGTACAGCGGGCGCAGGTAGGGGTCGATCTTCTCGTACAGCGTGCCGGGCAGGAAGCCCAGCCGCTCCCCCGCCTCGACCGCCGGGCGGGTGAGGATGATCCGGTTGACCTTCTTCTCCTGCAGGGCCCGAACGGCCTTGGCCATCGCGAGGTAGGTCTTGCCGGTACCCGCCGGGCCGATGCCGAAGACGATGGTGTGCTTGTCGATCGCGTCGACGTACCGCTTCTGGTTCACCGTCTTCGGGCGGATGGTCCGGCCCCGGGAGGAGATGATGTCGAGGGAGAGCACCTCCGCGGGGCGCTCGGAGGTCATCCGCAGCATCGCGATGCTGCGCTCCACCGCGTCCGCCGTGAGCTCGGCGCCGCTGCGGACGAGCTCGGTCAGCTCCTCGAAGAGGCGCACGACGGTGCCGCTCTCCTCAGGGCTGCCGGTGATGGTGATCTCGTTGCCCCGGACGTGGATGTCGGCCCGGAAGGCGCCCTCGATGACCCGCAACAGCTCGTCGCCCGAGCCCAGCAGGCTGACCATCGAGTGGTCGTCCGGAATCACCACCTTCGCCTGGGTGCGCCCGGGGGTCTTCGACCGCGGCGACGTTCTGTTGGAATCGTTTGTCTCGGACATAGGCGGGCCTTTCGGCCTGTTCGCCTCCAGATATCGGAGTGTGACTTCTACGCCATGGTATCCGCGACGGGACCCGTGACGCCTCCCGGTTATCAGCCGGGAGGCCAGTTCAGGCCGCGCCCGCCGAGCACGTGTCCGTGCACGTGGAAGACGGTCTGACCGGCGCCGGGACCGGTGTTGAAGACCAGCCGGTAGCCGGACTCGGCGATCCCCTCCTGCTCGGCGACCTCGTGGGCGGCCCTGATCACCTCGTCGGTGAGCCCGTCGTCGGCGGCGGCCAGGGCCGCGGCGGTGGGGTAGTGCTCCTTCGGCACCACGAGCACGTGGGTCGGCGCCTTCGGGTCGACGTCACGGAAGGCCAGCGTGCGGCCGGTCTCGTGCACGATCCGCGCGGGGATCTCCTTGGCCACGATCCTGCAGAACAGGCAGTCGGCTTCACTCACCATGCGGGCACCCTATCCGGTCCGGGCGTTGCCAATCGGTGATGGTCCACGCCCAGCGAAGAAAGATCCACACGGATATGGTGGGTGTGCAAAACTTCAACAACTACAGACCATTGCGATTCGCACGACATGGCCGCCGGGCCGAGGACACGACTGGGTCATGCCCCCTAATGAACCGGAAGAGCGTAAACCCTCTGGGAAGGCCGAGCGTCCCACTGATGTGACCACCGAGACCCTCGTGGCCGACAGGTCGCTCGGGGCGGTGCCCGTCGGCTGGGACGCCGATGCGGCCGTTACCGCGCTCTACAGCGCGCACTACCGGTCGCTCGTGCGTCTCGCTGTCCTGCTCGTCCGCGATGTGGCAACCGCGGAGGAGGTCGTACAGGACGCGTTCGTCGCCATCCACGGCGCCTGGCGCCGCCTGCGCGACACCGACAAGGCACTCGCCTACCTGCGCCAATCGGTCGTCAACCGATCTCGCTCCGTGCTGCGGCACCGGGCGGTCGTGGAGAAGTACGCCCCCAAGGGCATGCCGGACGCGCCGAGCGCCGAGAACGGCGCGATCGGCGAGTTCGAGCGCTCCGCCGTCATCGAGGCGCTACGCGCCCTGCCCGCCCGGCAGCGCGAAGCACTGGTCCTGCGCTACTACGGTGATCTGTCCGAAGCACAGATCGCCCACGCGATGGGAATCAGCAAAGGCGCGGTCAAGAGCCACACGGCTCGTGGCATGGCCGCCCTACGAACCACACTGGAGCAACTGTCATGACCGAGTCCCCCGATGAGCACGGCGAGCTGCTGCGCCGTGCCCTCAACGCGGAGGCGAACTCGGTCGTTCCCTCCCCCGACGGGCTGGAGATCATCCGGGCCCGGATCGAGCGGCGCGGGCTGCGCGGACTCCGCGGGCTGGTGTGGTGGCGCGTCGGCGCCTCCGTCACTGGAGCGGTCCTTGGCGCGGCGACCGTCGTGATGATGGTCCCCCAGCTGCGCGAACAGGTGATCCAGGAGGTCTACAGCGGTGAGGTGAACTTCACCCAGTCCACCGCGCCCGACATGTCGGCCACCTCGCGCCCGCCGTCGAACAACGACAACCGGGTCCCGGCCGTCCCCAGGACGTCCAGCCCCCCGCCCCCGCCCGAGCCGACGACCGAGCGCTCCAGGAGCGCCGCGCCGAACACGAAGGCGACCCCCACGCCCAGGGCGACCCCCACGCCGAAGCCCACTCCGTCGGACGGCTGCCCCACGGTGCCGGGCGACGTCACCGAGGAGTGCCCGCCCACGCCGACCGCGGCGCCCGAGCCCACCGGTGAGACGGAGAGTCCGTGCCCACCCGCCGGCTGCTCCCAGCCGGACGAGCAGCAGCCCCCGACTCCGAGCGAGGGCGTGCCCACCCCGGTGAGCCACTGACCGGCGCCGGTCCCCCGGTCGGCTGAGCCGCCGGCCGGGGGCCGGTCCGCCGCGCGGCCGACCGGGAGTGCGTGCGACCGGTCCGCCGCATGCCCGGACGGCCCGGCCGTGCGGCCGGGCGGGGAGGGCCACCGCGGGCGGCGGGGCACGGCCGTACCGCCGTGCGCCTACCAGCGGCCGGTACGCGCCTGAAGCACCGCCGCGGCCGCGACCCCGGCCGTCGAGGTGCGCAGCACCGTCGGCCCGAGCAGCGCCGGGGCGGCTCCGGCGGCGCGGAAGGCGGTGATCTCCTCCTCGGAGACCCCGCCCTCGGGGCCGACGACCACCACGATGTCCCCGTCGGCGGGCAGCGGAAGCCCGGACAGCGGGGAGGCGGCCTCCTCGTGCAGCACGACGCCCAGCGCCGCCGCCGACAGCAGGTCCGCGACCTCGGCGGTCCTCGCGAGGCCGGTCACCTCGGGCAGGTGGAAGCGGCGTGACTGCTTGGCCGCCTCACGGGCCGTGGAACGCCAGCGGGCCAGCGACTTCGCCGCGCGCTCCCCCTTCCACTGGGTGACGGAGCGGGCCGCGGCCCAGGGCACGATCACATCCACCCCGGCCTCGGTCATCATCTCCACGGCCAGCTCGCCCCGGTCGCCCTTGGGCAGGCCCTGGACGACGACCAGGCGGGGACGCGGCGCGGGCACCTCGTAGCGGCGCAGCACCCGCACCCGCAGGGAGTCCTTGCCGGCGTCGTCCACCACGCACTCCGCCACGACGCCCGCGCCGTCGGTCACGTCGAGCCGTTCCCCGGCACGCAGCCGCCGTACGGCCGCCGCGTGCCTGCCCTCCGGACCGGCGAGCGTGAACCCCTCCCGGCCCAGATCGGCCGCGTCGGCCAGGAAGACCGGCGCCGTCATGCGGCGGGGACGCCGCGGCGGGTCCGGCGGGCGCCGCCCGCGACCCCCCGGAGGACGCCGCTGCGGGCCGGACAGGCACCGCCCTCGACCCCCGGCAGGACGCCACGGCGGACCCGGGAGGCCCCGCCCGCGGCTCCCCGGAGGGCGCCGGGGACCGCCGGGTCAGCGGCCATTGAAGGCGTCCCGCAGGCGGGAGAAGAAGCCCTGCTGGCCCGGCGCGAACTTGCCGGGCGGGCGCTCCTCGCCGCGCAGCCTGGCGAGCTCGCGCAGCAGCTCCTCCTGTGCGGGGTCGAGCTTGACGGGGGTCTCGACGTTGATGTGGACCAGCAGGTCTCCGCGGCCGGTCTCGTTGAGCCGCTGGACGCCGCGGCCGTAGAGCGGAATCGTCTGGCCGGACTGGCTGCCGGGCCGGATGTCCAGCTCCTCGGTGCCGTCGAGGGTCTCCATGACCAGGACGGTGCCGAGCGCGGCGGCCGTCATCGGGATCTGCACGGTGCAGTGCAGGTCGTCGCCCCGGCGCTCGAAGACCTCGTGCGGCCGCTCGACGATCTCTAGGAACAGGTCGCCGGGCGGGCCGCCGCCGGGGCCGACCTCGCCCTCGCCGGCGAGCTGGATGTGGGTGCCGTCCTCGACGCCCGCGGGGATGCGGACCTTGATGGTCCGCCGGGTGCGGACCCGGCCGTCACCGGAGCACTCCTGGCAGGGGTTTCGGATGATCGAGCCGAACCCGCCGCACTGGGGGCAGGGCCGGGACGTCATGACCTGGCCGAGGAAGGACCGGGTGACCTGGGAGACCTCACCGCGGCCGTGGCACATGTCGCAGGTGTCGGGGTGGGTGCCGGGCGCGGCGCCCGCACCCGAGCAGACCTCGCAGAGCACGGCGGTGTCGACGACCAGCTCGCGGGTGGTGCCGAAGGCCGCCTCGCGCAGGTCCAGCTCCACCCGGATGGTGGCGTTGCGGCCCCGGCGGGCGCGCGAGCGCGGCCCGCGACCGCCGCCGCCGGCCGCCGCGCCGAAGAAGGCGTCCATGATGTCGCTGAACGGGAAGCCCGCGCCGAAGCCCCCGGCGCCCGCGCCCCCGCCGGGAGCGAACGGATCGGCACCCATGTCGTACATCTGCCGCTTGCTGGGATCGGACAGGACCTCGTAGGCCTGCGTGATCTCCTTGAACCTCTCCTGTGTCTCAGGATCGGGGTTCACATCGGGGTGCAGCTCGCGCGCCAGCCTGCGGTAGGCCTTCTTGATCTCCTCCGCACTGGCGTCACGGCGTACCCCGAGGGTGCCGTAGTAGTCGCTCTTAGCCACTTAGTTGACCTCTTAGGATGCAGCCAGGATCTGGCTGACGTAGCGTGCCACCGCGCGCACCGCGCCCATCGTGACCGGGTAGTCCATTCGCGTCGGGCCCAGCACGCCGAGCCGGGCCAGTTGCTTGTCTCCCGAACCGTACCCGGCGGCGACGATGGACGTGCCCTGGAGACCGGTGTAGGGGTTCTCCGAGCCGATCCGCACCGTCAGCGCCGACAGGTCCGAGGTTTCTCCGAGCAGGCGCATCAGCACGACCTGCTCCTCCAGGGCCTCCAGGACGTCGCGGAGACCGACGCTGAAGTCGGCTCCCGCGAGGTTGGCGGCCCCGGCGAAGACGATCTTCTCATCGTGCCGTTCGACCAGCGACTCCAGCAGCACCGACAGGATCGTGGTGGCGAACGGGCGGTCCTCGATCGGAAGCCCCGAGGGCAGGTCGGCGACCTTGTCCGGGACCTTGGCCAGCCCGCAGCCGTCGAGCGAGGCGTTGAGCGTCGCGCGCAGGTGCGCGACGCGGGTCTCGTCGACCCCCTCGGGCAGCTCGACGACGCGCTGCTCGACCCGGCCGGTGTTGGTGATGAGGACGAACATCAGCCGCCGCTCGTTCAGCGGGACCAGCTCGACGTGCCGGACCGTGGAGTGCGTCAGCGTGGGGTACTGCACCACGGCGACCTGGCGGGTGAGCTGCGCCAGCAGCCGCACCGTGCGGGTCACGACGTCGTCGATGTCCACCGCGCCGGCGAGGAAGCTCTCGATCGCTCTCCGCTCCGCGCCCGACAGCGGCTTGACCTGGGAGAGCCGGTCCACGAACAGCCGGTAGCCCTTGTCGGTGGGCACCCGCCCCGCGCTGGTGTGCGGCTGGGCGATGTATCCCTGCTCCTCCAGCACCGCCATGTCGTTGCGGATGGTGGCGGGCGAGACGCCGAGGTTGTGCCGCTCGGCGAGTGCCTTCGATCCCACCGGCTCGTTGGTGGACACGTAGTCCTCGACGATGGCCCGAAGCACCGCAAGCCTGCGGTCATCGACCAACGTGCTCACCTCCTTGCCCTGCGCCGAACCGGGAACGCGGAGTCTGGCACTCTGTGTTCCCGAGTGCCAAGTGTACGGCTCTTGCCGACGGGGTGCGATAAGGCGACGGCCCTTTGCTAGCGTCCTCTGGATCGGCGAGGCGTGAGGAGGTGCGGTCGGCGTGTACGAGCGCGACGTGCTGGCGGGGAACTGGCGGCGTCCGGGCAGGGGGAGTATCCCGCAGGTCCCCGCCGAGATCGACCTGGTCGTGGAGGACGCCGACGGCGGATTCTGCGGCGCCGTGGTGGCCTGCGACAAGGAGTCCGTCACCCTGGAGGACCGCTTCGGGCGGCGGCGCGTGTTCCCGCTGGAACCCGCCGCGTTCCTGCTGGAGGGCCGGGTCGTGACCCTGGTACGGCCGGCCGCCGCGCCCCGCGCCCCGCGGCGCAGCGCCTCCGGCTCCATCGCCGTGGAGGGCCTGCGGGCCCGGGTGGCCAGGGAGAGCCGGATCTACGTCGAGGGCGTGCACGACGCCGCGCTGGTGGAGAAGGTCTGGGGTCACGACCTGCGCGTCGAGGGTGTGGTGGTGGAGTACCTCGAAGGGGTCGACCACCTGCCGGAGATCGTCGAGGAGTTCGAGCCGGGCCCGGAGCGCCGCCTGGGCGTGCTGGTCGACCACCTGGTCGCCGGGTCCAAGGAGAGCCGGATCGCCGACCGGGTGGCCTCGCCGTACGTGCTGGTGGCCGGGCACCCGTTCGTGGACGTCTGGCAGGCGGTCAAGCCGTCGGTGCTGGGCATCGGCGCCTGGCCGCGGGTGCCGCGCGGCGTGCCGTGGAAGGAGGGGGTCGTCGCCGCCCTGGGCTGGGACCTCGCCCCGGCCGACGCCTGGCGGCGCATCCTCGGCTCGGTCACCACCTACGCCGACCTGGAGCCGGAGCTCCTCGGCCCGGTCGAGCGGCTCATCGACTTCGTGACCGCCCCGCCGGAGGACGTCTGAGACCGGCCGTGACCGGCCGAGCCCGCCGCCGTCCCCGCCGGGGCCGGGCGCGGCCGGCGAGGTCCACGGGATGACGGCCGAGACCGGAGCCCGGCGCGACCGGCGAGGTTCGCGGGATGACGGCCGAGACCGGGCCCGGTGCGGCCAGGTGAGGTCAGGTGAGGTCGCGGACCAGGGCGTCGGCCAGCAGCCGGCCGCGCAGCGTCAGCACCGCCCGGCCCGCCTTGAACGGCTCGACCTCCAGCAGCCCGTCGGCCAGCGCCCGGGCGGCCACCGGCGGCCGCTCGATCTCCGCCAGGGGGAAGCCCCGGGCGAGCCGCAGCTCCAGCATCAGCCGCTCGACCGCCCGGTCCTCGCCCGACAGCACCTCGCGGGCCTGGGCGGGTGAGACACCCTCGGCCAGGCGGCGGGCGTAGGCGGCCGGGTGCTTGACGTTCCACCAGCGGGTGCCGCCCACGTGGCTGTGCGCGCCGGGGCCGACGCCCCACCAGTCGCCGCCGGTCCAGTAGAGCAGGTTGTGCCGGCAGCGCGCGGCCTCCGAGGTCGCCCAGTTGGACACCTCGTACCACTCGAAACCCGCCTCGGCGAGCATGGCGTCGGCGATGAGGTAGCGGTCGGCCGCCACGTCGTCGTCGGGCATCGGCAGCTCACCGCGCCTGATCCTGGCCGCCAGGCGGGTGCCGTCCTCCACGATCAGCGAGTAGGCCGACACGTGGTCGGGCCCCGCCTCGATCGCCGCGGCCAGCGAGGCCCGCCAGTCGTCGTCGCTCTCACCGGGCGTGCCGTAGATCAGGTCGAGGCTGACGTGGCCGAACCCGGCCTCCCTCGCCTCCCGTACGGCGTGCGCCGCCCGGCCCGGGGTGTGGCGGCGTTCCAGCACCCGCAGCACGTGCTCGCGGGCGCTCTGCATGCCGAAGCTCACCCGGGTGAACCCTCCGTCGCGCAGTCCGGCGAGGTAGGCGCGGTCCACCGACTCCGGGTTGGCCTCGGTGGTCACCTCGGCGCCGGGGGCGAGCCCGAACTCCTCGTCGATGGCGCCGAGGATGCGGACCAGGTCGGCCGCGGGCAGCAGGGTGGGGGTGCCACCGCCGAAGAACACCGTCTCGACCGGCAGGTCGGCGTCGCCGAGGGCGGCCCGCGCCCGCCGCACCTCCGCGACGGCGGTCGCGGCGTAGTCGGCGTGCGAGGCGCCGGGACCCAGCTCGGAGGCGGTGTAGGTGTTGAAGTCGCAGTAGCCGCAGCGGGTCACGCAGAACGGCACGTGGACGTAGAAGCCGAACGGCCGCTCACCGAGCCCGCGCAGCGCGCTGCCGGGGAGCCGGCCCGAGGCCGGTACGGGGTCGCCGTCGGGAAGTGTGGATGGCACGGGTCAAGTCTGCCGCCCCGGGGCGGGTGCCCGGTACGGCGCCGCCCGCCGCCCGGGTGTCCCGCCGTACGCGCCGGGCACGGGGACCCCGCCCGGGGCCCGGTGTGCGCGGCGGTCACCGGGATCCCGTCCGCCGCTCCCCCGCCGGCGGGCGGCGCCGTCCCTACTTCTTGGCCTTGTCGACGGAGGACTCGGTGGACAGCGCGGCGACGAAGGCCTCCTGGGGGACCTCCACCCGGCCGACCATCTTCATCCGCTTCTTGCCTTCCTTCTGCTTCTCCAGCAGCTTGCGCTTACGGGAGATGTCGCCGCCGTAGCACTTGGCGAGGACGTCCTTGCGGATGGCGCGGATGTTCTCGCGGGCGATGACCCGGGCGCCGATCGCGGCCTGGATGGGCACCTCGAACTGCTGCCTCGGGATGAGCTCGCGCAGCTTCTTGGCCATCTCCACGCCGTAGCCGTACGCCTTGTCCTTGTGGACGATGGCGCTGAAGGCGTCGACGGCCTCGCCCTGGAGCAGGATGTCGACCTTCACCAGCTCGGCCTCCTGCTCGCCGTGCGGCTCGTAGTCGAGCGAGGCGTAGCCGCGGGTGCGGGACTTGAGCTGGTCGAAGAAGTCGAAGATGATCTCGCCGAGCGGCATGGTGTAGCGGATCTCGACGCGGTCCTCGGACAGGTAGTCCATGCCCTGCAGGGCGCCCCGGCGGTTCTGGCAGAGCTCCATGATGGCGCCGATGAACTCCGACGGGACCAGCACGGTCGCCTTCGTCACCGGCTCGAAGACCTTGTCCACCTTGCCGGTGGGGAACTCCGAGGGGTTGGTGACGTCGACCTCCTTGCCGTCCTCCATGATCACCCGGTAGACCACGTTGGGCGCGGTGGAGATGAGCGAGAGGTTGAACTCCCGCTCCAGGCGCTCGCGGACGATCTCCATGTGGAGCAGGCCGAGGAAGCCGCAGCGGAAGCCGAAGCCCAGGGCCGCGGAGGTCTCCGGCTCGTAGACCAGGGCCGCGTCGTTGAGCTGGAGCTTGTCCAGGGCCTCGCGCAGCTCGGGGTAGTCGTCGCCGTCGATCGGGTACAGGCCGGAGAAGACCATCGGCTTGGGATGCTCGTAGCCGCCGAGCGCCTCCGTGGCGGCGCGGACGGACGACGTCACCGTGTCACCGACCCGCGACTGGCGGACGTCCTTCACGCCGGTGATGAGGTAGCCCACCTCGCCGACGCCCAGGCCCTTGTCCGCGATCTTCGGCTCCGGCGAGATGACGCCGATCTCCAGCGTCTCGTGCGAGACGCCGGTGGACATCATCTGGATGCGCTCGCGCTTGCCCAGGTGGCCGTCCATGACGCGGACGTAGGTGACCACGCCGCGGTAAGTGTCGTAGACCGAGTCGAAGATCAGCGCGCGGGCGGGGGCGTCGGCGACGCCGACCGGGGCGGGAACGTTCGCGACCACGTGGTCCAGCAGTTCCCGGACGCCCTCGCCGGTCTTGCCGGAGACCTTCAGCACCTCCTCCGGCTCGCAGCCGATGAGGTGGGCCAGCTCGGCGGCGTACTTCTCCGGCTGGGCGGCGGGAAGGTCGATCTTGTTGAGCACCGGGATGATCGTCAGGTCGGCGTTCATCGCCAGGTAGAGGTTGGCCAGCGTCTGCGCCTCGATGCCCTGTGCCGCGTCGACCAGCAGGATCGCGCCCTCGCACGCCTGCAGCGACCGGGAGACCTCGTAGGTGAAGTCGACGTGCCCCGGGGTGTCGATCATGTTGAGGACGTGCTCGGTGTCGCCGACCTTCCACGGCAGCCGGACCGCCTGCGACTTGATGGTGATGCCGCGCTCGCGCTCGATGTCCATCCGGTCGAGGTACTGGGCGCGCATGGAGCGGTCGTCGACCACGCCGGTGATCTGCAGCATGCGGTCGGCAAGGGTGGACTTGCCGTGGTCGATGTGCGCGATGATGCAGAAGTTGCGGATCACCGCGGGATCGGTCTGGCCAGGCTGAATGCGCACCGGTGTCCGTTTCGCAGTATTGAAGAGATCTACGGCTGGCATCCCAGCCGTCTTCCATGGTGACATGTCCGGGTGATTGCCCGGACCAGAGCACGGCGCGGCCTGCGGTTTCTCGCGGTGGTGGCGGCCGTCCTCCTTGTGCTCCCGGGGGTGGCCGCGGCCACCCTCACCCTGCAGTTTACCGGGACCCCGGCGTCCTGGGCGAAGGCGAGCGGCCACGACGCCCTGTGGCTGGGCCACGCCTGGGTGGACGGCCGCAAGAGCGCGGCGGACCTCAGACGCCTGGCCGACCGGCTGCGCCGGACCGGGATCAGGGACGTGTACGTCCACTCCGGGCCGTTCAACGCCGACGGCTCGCTGCCCGACCGCAGTCCCGGGGCGCGCGACTTCGTGAAGCGGTGGCACGCCGAGCTGCCGGACGTGCGGGTGTCGGCGTGGCTCGGGCAGAAGGTGGACGGCTTCCTGGACCTCGACGACCGGGCCGTCCGGGACCGGCTGGTGGAGAGCGCGCGCTCCGTCATGACGCTGGGCTTCGACGGCGTCCACTACAACTTCGAGCCGGTCGGCGACGGCGACGCCGACTTCCTGGACCTGCTGGAGCGCACCCGCCCGGTCCTCGGCGGCGGCCCGCTGTCCACCTCCACCCCGCAGATCGAGCCGTTCCCGCTGACCCGGCCGGTGGTCCGGGGCGTCATCGGCCACGACAAGTACTGGTCGCCGGACTACTTCCGGCAGGTCGCGGCCCGCGTCGACCAGGTCGCGATCATGACCTACGACTCCTTCCTCCCCTCCGAGCTGCTCTACGGCGGCCACGTCGTACGGCAGGCCGTCTTCGCCCTGGACCTCGTGCCCGCGGACAAGACCCTGCTCATCGGCGCGCCCGCCTACCACGACCACGGCGTTTCGTGGTCCGACGGGGCCGAGAGCGTCGCGACGGCCGCGAGGGGCGCGCGGCTGGCGCTGACCGCCCACGGCGGGCACCGCGAGCGGTTCGGGCTGGCGCTGTACGTGGACTTCGCCGCCACGGAGCAGGACTGGGAGGAGTACCGGCGGTTCTGGTTCCGACCGTGAGGGGAGAAGGGTAAGCTTGTCAGGCATCCTTCCGACCCGGCTGTCGATTTGAGCGATCGTCCAGCCGGTTGGTAGTCTGTTCAACTGCGTGTGGCGCGCCCTCTCTGCCCGCGCGCCCCACTCCGACAACTTTCACCGAGGCTTCTTCGTGGCGAACATCAAGTCCCAGATCAAGCGCAACCGGCAGAACGAGAAGGCCCGGCTGCGTAACAAGGCTGTCAAGTCGTCCCTGAAGACGGCGGTCCGCAAGTTCCGCGAGGCCGCCGAGCAGGGCAATGTCGACGAGGCCATCGCGCTGCAGCGCGCCGCCTCCCGTCAGCTGGACAAGGCCGCCAGCAAGGGCGTCATCCACAAGAACCAGGCCGCCAACCGCAAGTCGGCGATCGCCCAGCGCGTCGCCGCCCTGTCGGCCTCCAAGTAGTCCCGGTTCTTCCGGAGCTCGACCCGGGTCTTCCGGAGCGCCGCGTCCCCTCGGGGACGCGGCGCTCCGGCGTTTCCGGCCCTCGCCGCATCCTCCCGAGCCCCTCGGCGCTCGCCGGGCCATGCCGGCCTCCGCTGCTCACCGCGCGCCGGTACGGCTCGCCTTCCGCCGCGCCGTCGACCGGGCGCACGCCTCGGACCCGTACCGCCCGTCGGGACGGCTAACGGCCGGTACGGCTGGCGACGACGACCTGGATCAGGTGTTCCAGCGCATAGGCCGGGTCGGCCCCGCCGCCCTTGACCTGCGCGTCGGCCGCGGCGACGGCCTGCAGCGCGTGGGCGAGGCCCTCCGGGCCCCAGCCGTTCAGCTGCTTCCTGGTCCGGTCGATCTTCCACGGCGGCATGCCGAGATGGCTGGCGAGCTGTCCGCCCCGCAGATTGCGCGGGGCGCCGCCCACCTTGGCGAGCGATCGCAGGCCCCCCGCGAGCGCGCTGACCAGCAGGACCGGGGCCGTGCCGGTGGCGATCGCCCAGCGAAGCTGCTCCAGCGCGTCCCCCAGCCTGCCCTCGACGGCCGAGTCGGCGACGGTGAACCCGCTGACCTCCGCCTGCCCCCGGTGGTAGCGGGCGACGGCGGCCTCGTCGATGGTCTTGCCGGGGGTGTCGAAGGCGAGCTGGTTGCAGGCCGCGGCCAGCTCCCTGAGGTCGTTGCCGACCGCGTCGAGCAGCGCCGCGGCCGCGTCCGCACCGATGGACCGGCCGGCCCGTTTCATCTCGGTCCTGATGAACGCCAGCCGCTCGGCCGGCTTGGTCAGCTTGGCGACGGTCACCACGTGAGCGCCGGCCTTCTTGACGCCGTCGGCCAGCGCCTTGCCCTTGGCCCCGCCGGCGTGCGAGAGCACCAGCACGGTGTCCTCAGCCGGGCGGGCACTGTAGGAGACGACCTCGGCGGCGACGTCCTTGACGAGGTCCTGGGCGGAGCGGATCACCACCACGGCTCCACCGCCGAACAGCGACGGCGAGGACAGCCGGGTCAGCTCCCCCGGCTCGACCTTCGAACCGACCAGGTCGTGGACCTCCGCGCCCGGGTCGGCGGCGCGGCACGCCGCGACCACCTCGCCGACCGCGCGATCGGCCAGCAACTCCTCGTCGCCGACCACCAGTGTCACCCGTGCCGGGTCGTTCGCCGCCATGCCCAGCAGCATGCCACGTGCGGGTGACCGAATCGCAATCAGCAAGCCGTTCGCAATCCGGATGCAGTCGTCCTCGGGCACGCTGTGGAACAGCCGAAGGAGACGAGATCCTCCCCACGGCTGAAGCCAGGGGTCTCCACGCTCAAGGAGTTTCCATGAACCTCATGATGCGCTCCGCCGTCTGCCGTCACACCTGCCCTCGTTGCGGATCGCCCCTCGACGAGGGGCCCGTGGTGTACCGCTGCGCGCGCTGCGGCCGTTCGGTCTACGCCGCCGACGTGGACACCGAGTTCCGCCGCCCGCCGGCGCCTCCCGCTCCGGCTCCGGTTCCGACCCGGACCCCGGCTCCGGCTGTGGCTGTGGCTCCGGCTGCGGCTCCGGCTCCGGCTCCGGCCCTGGCTGCTGCTCCGGCTCCGGCCTGAGGCCTTCAACCGCATGGCCCCTCACGAGAGGCCGCGGCCCCTGACGACGATCGCCAGGCCGTCCTTCCCGGCCACCACGGCGAGATCTCCCGACAGGTCGGTGCGGTAGACCCGCATGCCCAGATGGTTGAGCCGGGCCAGGGTCGCGGGGGCGGGATGGCCGTAGTCGTTGCCCGCCCCGACGCTGATCAGCGCGGCCCGCGCGCCGGTGGCCGTGAGGAAACCGGGATCGCCCCTGGCGGACCCGTGATGGGGCACCTTGAGGATTTCGGCCCGGGGCAGGCCCCGTCGCAGCAGCTCCGTCTGGGCCTCCGTCTCCGCGTCCCCGCTGAGAAGCGCCGACCCCGTCGCCCAGCTCACATGGACCACGACGCTGGCGTTGTTCACTGCCGTCTCCTCTCCGCCGCCGGCGACGACGCCCTCCGGGGGGCCGATGACCGTGAGACGGGAGGGGCCGAAGGTCCAGCTCATACCCGGCCGCGCCGCCCACTCGGGGATCCGCCGGCGGGCGAGGTCGCCGCTCAGCCGGAGCCGCCCGGGCCCGGATCCCCCGTACGGGGTGACGACCACCGCTCCCACCTCGCGCCCCCGGACGACCCCGTCCAGGCCGCCGACGTGGTCGAGGTGCGGATGGGTGAGGATGACCAGCGGCACCTGGCGGATCCCCATGTCGCGCAGACACCGGCCGGTGGACACCGGATCGGGCCCCGCGTCGACCACCACGGCCCGCCCGGGACCGGCGGCCACCAGGAGGGCGTCTCCCTGGCCGACGTCACAGGCGACCAGCAGCCAGCGCTCGGGCGGCCAGCGGGACACGACCGGCCCCGCCACGGTCGTCGCGACGACCGTGCCGACGGCCAGGGCGAGGACGATCCGGCGCGGCCGCCGGCGCCGCAGCGCCAGGACGGCGACGGGCACGGCGACGGCCAGCGCCGCCAGGCCGGGCACGCCACCCGGCCACGGGATCACCGCCAGCGGGAACCCGGCGGCCCGCCCGGCCACCGTGATGATCCACCCGGTGGCCAGGCCCGCCGGGCGGACCAGCAACCGGGCGAGGTCCATCTGCACGGGGGCGACCAGCGCCGTGAGGAATCCGATCAGCGTGGCGGGTGCGATGGCGGGCCCGGCGAGGAGGTTCGCCGGGATCGCCACCGGTTCGAGCTGCCCGGCCATCAGGACCAGCACGGGGGTGACGGCGGCCTGCGCCGCCGCGGGCACGGCGACCGCCTCCGCCGCCCAGCGGGGCAGCCGGGTGGCGAGCCGGTCACGCCAGCGCGGCGCCAGGAGCAGGATGCCGCCCGTGGCGCATACCGACAGCGCGAAGCCGTAGGAGCGGGCGAGGACGGGGTCGAAGAGGATCAGCCCGAGGACCGTCGCCGACAGCGCCGCCACCCCGTCGCGGGACCGGCCGGTGCCGAGCGCCGCCGCCGCGACGAGGCCCATGACGAGAGCCCGCAGGACGCTGGGCGACGGCCGGGCCACCACGGTGAAGGAGATCATGGCCATCGCCGCGAGCACCGCCCTGACCGGCAGGGGGAGCCCCGCGACGCGGGCCAGGGCGATCGCCGCCCCGGCCACGATCGCCAGGTTGGCTCCGGAGACCGCGGTGAGGTGGCTGAGCCCGGCGGCCTTGAAGTCGGCGGTGACCTGCCGGTCCATCCCGGATACGTCACCGGCCACCAGGCCGGGCAGCAGGCCGCGCTGGTCGGGTGGCAGCACCGCGGCGGCCTCCCGCAGACCGGAACGGAGTGCCCCGGCCGCCCGCTGCTCCCAGGAGGGCGCGCCCAGTACTCGCGGAGGCCCGCGCACGAGCACCACGGCGGCGAGCAACTCGGCGGAGTCCGCGTGGACGAACCGGCCCCGGATCGCGACCCGCTGGCTGGGAAGCAGCGGTCGCCACTCCCCGCCCGTGGTGAGCAGCATCACCGGTGCGCGCAACGCCACCCTGCCGTGCGCCGTCTCGATCACCTCGACCCTCGCGGGCACCGCGAAGCCTTCCCGCTGGTAAGGGCCCGCGCGCCGGGGCAGTTCCCGGGGATCCCCCGTCAGCACCGCCTCGATCCCCGCCGGGGCTCCGCTCCTGACGAGTTCGGCCACCGGGCCCGTGCCGACGGCGTGGACCCGGAACGCCACCGTCCCGGCGACCGCGGCGACGCAGCCCAGCACCGTGAGAGACGTGTTCCGCCAGGCGGGGCGCGTTCTCGTGACGCGTGCGCCCATGGCGATGCCGAGAGCCGCCGCGGCGGCGAGCGCGGCGGTGACGGCTCCCACCGGGGCCGGGCAGCCCAGAAGGACGAGGGCGGTAGCCCACGAGGCGAGCGCGGGCAGGGTGAGCCGCGGGGCCCGGTCGAGAAGGACGCGCGCCGCATTCCGCGCCCGGTCCCTCCCGGTGAGGGTCCGTGCCCCGTCGAGGATCCGCGCCGCACCTGGTGTCCGGCCCCTCGGTCCGAGGATCCGTGCCATGTCCCGTGTCCACTCCCTCCGGTCGGGGGTTCGGGTCAAACCCGCACCCGGTCCTTCATCTCGGCGTACTTCCGGTCGCCGATGCCGCTGACCTCACGGAGCTGCTCCACGGTGCGGAATCCGCCGTGGCCGTCGCGGTATTCGACGATGCGGCGGGCCAGCACCTCGCCGACCCCCGGCAGTTGTTCGAGCTGTTGCGGGGTGGCGGTGTTGAGGTCGATGACGGCCTCCGCGGGAGCGGGGTCGGCCCCGGCCGCCGGCGCGGCGGCGGGCCCCGGCGCGCCCACGTCGATCTGCTCGCCGTCGACGAGCCTCCGGGCGAGGTTGAGGTGACCGGTGCCGGCTCCCCGGCGGACTCCCCCGGCGGCCCTGACCGCGTCGGTGACCCGGGACCCGGCGGGCAGAGCGATCACACCCGGACGGCGGACCTTGCCGGTGACGTGGACCACGACCTCGGGGACGGCTCCAGGGACCCGGCCGGTTCCCGCGACGCCCGGCGCCGGCGGCTCCGGACCCTGCCGCGCGAGATCAGGCGGCGCGGAGGAGGGCGAGGGCGCCGGGGCCGCGAGCGGAGCGCCGGGGACGGGGGCGAGGGCGGGGACGGGCGGCGTGAGCGGCTCGGGCTCGGGCTGGGACCGCCAGGCGTAGAGACCGCCCGCGACGACCGCGGCCAGGGCGACGAGGAGAAGCAGGCGCAGACCGGGGCCGCTCGGCGCGGACGCGGGGGCCCGCGCGGCGACGGCCGTACGGAGAGCCTCGAAGGAGAAGGGGACGGGTGCGGAACGCGGGCGCGCGGCGGAACCGCCGGGCGGAAGGTCGCCCGGCGAGGGCAGGCCGCTTGCGAGCGGGGAGGGGCCTCCGGCGGACGGGGGCCGGCCGCCGGGTGGCGGGAATGAGCCGCCGGGCCGGAACGGGTCACCCGGCTGGAATGAACCGGCGGGAGGCGCGAACGGACCGCGGGGCTGGAGCGGGCCTGCGGAGGGAAAAGGGTCGTCGGGTAGGGGTGGGCCGGCGGGTGGGAAGGGGTCGCCGGGTGGGGGCGGGCCGGCGGCGCCGGGCGCCGTCAGCGCCCGCAGCCGTGACTCGGCCCGGAATCGCTCGGTGTCGTGGTCGCTGATCCGCACGCCTGGGACGCTACGGCGGGCTCACCTGCCGTATCCGCGCCGAATCCCGTTCTGGGGATAACCCGCCCTCCCGGGACGGTCTCTGGAAAGGCATCGTCCGATTCCGGTGGCGCGAGGAGACGCGGCCCCGGGATCCGACGCCGGAGAAAGCCGGAAGAGACCGGTAGGGAAGGGTGGGCGGCGAGGGACCCGGTGATCCGGTGAAGAGGCTCGGCGGCCGGCCGAGCCTCCCCCGGGGATGACGCATGGGAGGGTGCTCACCAGGCTGGTGAGAGGTTCGACGGTCGGGCAGATCTCCCCCGAGGGATGACGCGCGGGAGGGTGCTCACCGGGCCGGTGAGCGGCTCAGCGGTGCGGGGAGACCGTGAGGCCGAGCATGCCGGGGCCCACGTGGGCTCCGATCACCGCGCCGACCTCCACCACGGTCACCGAGACGAGCCCGGGGACGCGCTGGGGCAGCCTCGCGGCCATGGCCCGGGCGCGGTCCTCCGCGGCGAGGTGCTGGACCGCGATGTCCACCGGGCCGTTCCCCGCGGCCTGGACGGCGAGATCCTCCAGGCGGGCGATGGCCCGGGAGGCGGTGCGGACCTTCTCCAGGGGGACGATCACGCCGTCGGCGATGTGCAGCAGCGGCTTGGTCCGCAACGCGGAGCCGAGCAGCGTGGCCGCCGCGCCGATCCGGCCTCCCCTGCGCAGGTGTTCGAGGGTGTCGACGTAGAAGAAGCTGCGGGTCTCCTTCATGCGACGGCGGGCGGCGTCGGCCGCCTCGGTCCGGGTGGCGCCCCGCGCGGCGGCCTCCGCGGCGGCGAGGACGGGGAAGCCGAGACCCATGGCGATCGACGCGCTGTCGATGACCTCGACAGGCACGAGCGAGTCCTCGGCCCCGGCGCGGGCCGCCTCGACCGTGCCGGACATCTCCCCCGACAGGTGAATGGAGACGATCCCGGTCGCACCCCGTGCCGCGGCGGCCTCGTAGGCGTCCGCGAAGCGCTGGGGCGCGGGCCTGGAGGTCGTGACCGGAGCCCACTCGCCGAGCGCGTCGTTCATCCCCGCACCGTCTATCTGGGCCACGTCGTCGAGCCCCCTGCCGCCGACGACGACCTGCAGCGGCACCACGGTGATCCCCAGGCGTGAGACCGACTCCTCAGGGAGGTAGGCGGTGGAGTCGGTGACGATGGCGACCGAGGGCGGCATATGCCGAGATTACCGGGCGGGATCGGCCGGACGCGGGGCGCCGTCGCCGGACCCGGGCGACGACGCCCCGATCACCGGACCCTCCGGGTCACCGGATCGGGAAGGGCGCCGGATCGGGACGATCACCCGACCGTACGGGTCTCCGAAACACCAGGAGGCTCCGGACCGCCGCGGACGCCCGGACCGGGACGATCACCGGACCGTCCCGGTCGAACGACCGGGACGATCACTGAACCGGGACGCCTCCGCGCCAGACGCGGCGGGGTTTGAGACCGAAGGCCCAGGCGAAGGCGCCCTCGTGGTCGGCGTCCCACTGGACGATGTCGGCCAGCCGCCCGGGGGCCAGGACGCCCCGGTCGGGGGCGCCGAGGACCGTGGCGCCGCCGAGGGTGGCCGCGCGGAGCGCGTCACCGACGCTCATGCCGAAGGCCGCCACGGCGAGGCTGATGACCAGGGACATCGAGGTGATGCCGCAGTGGCCGGGGTTGTGGTCGCTGCCGAGCGCGACCGTGACCCCCTGGCCCAGCATCCGGCGCACCGGGGGCAGGCTGCCGTGCTGGAGGGCCGTGCCCGGGCAGAGCACGGCGGGAACGCCGTACCTGGACATCAGCGCGATGTCGTCGTCGGAGGTGTGGTGGAGCAGGTCGGCCGACGCGCAGCCCATCTCCGCGGCGAGCTGCACGGCGCCGCGGCGGCTGTGGGCGCCGGCGTGGATGCGGGGCAGCAGGCCGACGTTGCGGCCGGAGGCGAGCACCCAACGGGCCTCGTCGGTGGTGAAGTGGCCCTCGTCGCAGTAGACGTCGACGCTGTCGGCCCCGGCCGCCGCGGCGTCGGCGCACCAGGAGCCCACGGCCTCGACGTAGTCGCGCTGGCGGCCGAAGTACTCCGGGGGGACGACGTGCGCGGCCATGAACGTGACGTGCACGCGCGGCATCATCGGCTCCTTCTCCAGCTCGCGCAGGAGCCGCACGTCGGCCAGCTCGCCGTCGCGGGTGAGGTGGTAGCCGGTCTTGGCCTCGACGGTGGTGGTGCCGCTGAGCAGCCACTCGCGCAGGCGCTCGCGGACGCCGTTGCACATGGTCCACGGGTCGGTGCCGCGGGTGACGGTGACGGTGGAGCCGACACCGCCGCCGGCGGCGGTGATCGCCGACATCGACGAGCCGCTGGAGCGCATCGCCATCTCGGCGTAGCGGTTGCCCGCGTAGACCGGATGGGTGTGGGCGTCGATCAGGCCGGGGGTGACCAACGCGCCGCCGAGGTTCTCCACGTGGTCGACGTCGACGATGTCGTCCACCACCCCGGGGACGCTCTGCGGCAGGTCGGCCGCGCGGCCTACCCAGGCGATCCGGTCGTTGTGCACGAGGATCGCGCCGTTGCTGCAGACGTCGTTGCCGGTCCAGAGCCGGCCGATGTTGGTCAGAAGGCGGACCGTCATCGCATCACCGCCTTGTGCGCGGGGGGAGGCGTCGGGGAGGAGACCTCTCGCGGCCGCGCCGGGCCGCCCCGGCCGGTGCCGGACGCCGTGCCCGCCGGGACCGCTGTGCATCCGGACGCCATCGGGGGTCTCCTGCTCTTATCCGCTTGCTCGTTGGTGGGGCGACAGTAGCGCCGGGATCATGATCAGGCGATTTCAGTTCAGTTACGTTATTTCACAAGTGAGCTTGCTGTACAGGCTAATTGGGAAGAACGCCACTTCACCCCGGCCACCGCCGCCCGGCCGTCCCGGGGGCCGCGCTCGGAGTGGACCTCTCCCTCGCAGCTCAGGCCACTTTTCTCTCATCCGCAACAGGGGACTCCGGAACACCTCCGGGCATGCCGTCCCTCTGAAATTTTTATCATGGCGACCCTGCCCTTGGCAGGAAAACGTCACTTTTGGAGAGTTTTGTACGATTTCTTCAAACCATCAGTCCATTCCACCGATGCCCCCGACCGCAAGCCGGGCCATTGAAATCCCGCCACTGGGATATCTAGTCTGAGCATCCACGGCGGTGAGAATCCACGGCGCGTGACCGGAAACGGTCACGCCGTCGAACGCGAGACCGCCCGGCGCGTACGGCCCGCGCACCGTGGAACCGGCCGCCGCGTACGGCCCGCACGCCGTCGGACCACCCGATGCGTACGGCCCGTGCCGCCAAGCCACCCGGCGCGTACGGCCCGCACGCCGGAGGCCCGGCGGAGACGTGGCGGCAGGCCCGCGCGGACGGCCCCGTCCCCGCGCGCCCGCCCCCTCCACCAGACCCCCCCTACCAGCAAAAATGCCATCGAAGTGGGGCCCACCATGTAATCTTTCGTGGAACCACCCTTCAGATGTAAGCATGGGAGCTACCTTGTCGGTCTCCGCGGACGCCGGACGGCATCGCATCGAAACACTTCTGGCCACGCACGAAGACCAGATCTTCAGGCGTTGGCTCGAGATAGCGGGAGCTTCCTCCAGCGGGCACGTCGACCGCGGAAACCTCAGCGGTCAGCTCCGTGAACTCTACAGCGCCCTCGTCCGGGCGTTCGGCGACTCCGGCGACCCGGGTGACTCCAGCGATCTGCGCGGGCTGCTCGCCGAGCTCTCCCGCAGCCGCGCCCGCCAGGGCTTCACCCCGACCGAGACCGCCACCGTGGTGTTCGGGCTGAAGGAGGCGGTCTACGAGAGCGCCGGCGCGGACGGCTCCTCCGAGACGCTGCAGGGCTTCCTCTGGTTCTCCCGGATCATCGACGACCTGGGCCTCTACACCATGGAGACCTACAGCTCGACCCGAGAGAAGATCATCCTCGACCAGGCCGAGCAGCTCCTCGAGCTCTCCACCCCCGTGGTCAAGCTCTGGGAGGGCATAGTCGCCGTGCCGCTGGTCGGCACGCTCGACTCGGCCAGGACCCAGGTCGTGATGGAGAAGCTGCTGCAGACGCTGGTGGACACCGGCTCCGAGCACGCGGTCATCGACATCACGGGCGTGCCCGCGGTGGACACCCAGGTCGCCCAGCACCTCCTCAAGACGGTGGTGGCGGCCCGGCTGATGGGCGCCGAGTGCGTGATCTCCGGCATCCGCCCGCAGATCGCCCACACCATCGTCACCCTCGGCATCGAGTTCGGCGACATCGTGACCAAGGCCACCCTCGCCGACGCCCTCGCCCACGCGCTGCGTGAGAGCGGCGTCGAGATCGTCAGGAACCGCGGATCCCGCGTCGCCCTGCGGACCGTGGAGGAATGATGGATCGCGTACCCGTCCTCAAACTCGGCGACATCCTGATCGTCTCCATCCAGATCGACCTCCAGGACCAGAGCGTTCTCGTGCTCCAGGAGGACCTGGCGAACAAGGTGGTGGAGACCGGCGCCCGCGGCGTGATCATCGACATCACCGCGGTGGAGATCGTCGACTCGTTCATCGGCCGCATGCTGGCGACCATCGCGGCCATCTCCCGCATGCTCGACGCCGAGACGGTCGTCGTGGGCATGCGGCCCGCCGTGGCGATCACCCTCGTGGAGCTGGGTCTTTCGCTGGGCGGTGTGCGCACCGCTCTCAACCTCGAAAAGGGTGTCGCATTGCTGAACCACCTCGACGGCTCCCAGATCGCCTCGGCAGCACGGTGACGACCCCCGCCGAGCTGCCCATCCACGGCAACAGCGACATCGTGCTGATCCGTCAGCGCGTCAGGACCGCCGCCGTGGAGGTCGGCCTCTCTCTCGTCGACCAGACGAAGGTCGTGACCGCGGCCAGTGAACTGGCACGCAACGCCCTGGTCTACGCGGGGGGCGGGCAGGTTCGGATCGAGGTCGTGCACAACGGCCTGCGCCGGGGACTGCGGCTCGCCTTCAGCGACGAGGGCCCCGGCATCCCCGACCTCGAACAGGCGCTCACCGACGGGTGGACCACCGGCGGCGGGCTCGGACTCGGACTCAGCGGCTCACGCCGGCTGATGGACGAGTTCGAGCTCAAGTCGGCTCCCGGCGAGGGAACGCTGGTGACGGTGACCAAATGGGCAAGGTGATCCGTTCCCAGAACGACACCTGGCTGCGGGCCGAGGACGCCAGCGCGATCGGCGCCATGCGGCGGGTCGCGGTCACGCTCGCCGAGGCGCGGGGGTTCGGCGAGGAGGACGCCGGGCGGGTCGCGGTCGCGGTGAGCGAGGCCGCGTCCAACCTGGTCAAGCACGCGGTCGAGGGGGTCATGCTGATCCGGCCGCACCCGGAGATGCCCGAGGCGATCGAGGTCGTCGCCCTCGACCGGGGCCCGGGCATGCGCGACGTCTCCCGCGCCCTGCGCGACGGATACTCGACGACGGGCACCCTCGGCATCGGCCTCGGCGGCATCGCCCGCATGGCCAGCGGATACGAGGTTCACTCCACGCCCGGCCGGGGCACCGTGGTCGGCATGTACTTCACCACCCGTGACGCCCCGCGGCCCGAGGCCCGGGTCAGCGGGATCACTCGCCCCATCGGCGAGGAGACGGTCTGCGGTGACGCGTTCGCGATCGTCGAGACCGGCGCCACGACGACCGTGATGCTCTGCGACGGGCTCGGGCACGGCGATCCCGCGGCCAAGGCGTCGCAGGAGGCGGTGCGGCTGTTCCTGAAGGACGCGGACCGGCCCCCCGTCACCATCCTCGAACGACTGCACGGCGGCATGCGGCAGACCAGGGGCGGCGCCGCGGCGGTGGCCCACGTCGACCGGGCCGCGGGCAGGATCACCTTCGCCGGGCTCGGCAACGTCTCCGCCTGGATCACCACCCAGGACGGCCGCCAGGGGATGATCTCGGTGCCGGGCATCGCCGGGCATCAGGCTCGCACCCTGCGCCAGTACGAGTACGACATTCCGCCGGAAGGCGTGGTCGTGCTCCACTCCGACGGTCTGTCGGACCGGTGGGACATCACCTCCTACCCGGGACTCGTCACCCGCTCCCCCTCCGTCGTCGCGGCCACCCTGCTGCGCGACGCCGGGACCCGCAGGGACGACGCCTGCGTGGTCGCGCTGAGGACCGGCCCATGACGGGCCGGACGACCGGCGAGGAGCTGATCCGGATCCGTGTCCGCGACGACTCCGACCTCTTCGTCATGCGGAAACTCGGCCGCGAGGCGGCGGAGGCGGTCGGCCTGGCATCCCAGGACCAGATCCGGGTGGCCACCGCGCTGAGCGAGATCAGCCGGGAGGTGCTGAGCGAGGGCCACGAGGCGTCCGCCGCGTTCCTGCTGGACGGCGAGACCCTGGTCGTGACCATCGACCTCCCCGCGGCGACCGGCTTCCGGTCGGCGGACGGCGTGACGCTGGCGGGGCGTCTCCTCGACGAGATCGAGTTCGACCGCGCCGAGGGGCGGGTGAAGATGGTGAAACGGCTTCCCGGGGGACGGCCCGACCGTTCGGTGGCGGAGATCCGCGCGCGGCTCGCCAGGCTGACGCCGGCGACCGCCGTCGACGAGCTGCGCCAGCAGAACCGCGAGCTCGCCGAGACCCTCCAGGAGGTCCTGCAGCTCAACGCCGAACTCCAGGAGACCAACCAGGGAGTGGTCGCCCTGTACAACCAGCTCTCCGAGGAGCTGGAGGAGACCAACCGCGGAGTGGTCGCGCTGTACGCCGAGCTCGACGAGAAGTCCCGGCAGCTCCGGGCGGCGAGCGACGCCAAGAACAGGTTCTGGACCACGGTCAGCCACGAGCTGCGCACCCCGCTGAACTCCATCATCGGTCTCGTCCGGCTCCTGGTGGGCCCCGGCGGCGAGCCGCTGGCCGAGGAGCAGCGCCACCAGGTCCAGCTCATCGGCTCCTCCGCCGAGACGCTGCTGACGATGGTCAGCGAGCTGCTCGACATGGCCAAGGCCGAGGCCGGGCGGCTCGAACCGCAGCCGTCCCAGGTGGACCTCGTCGCATTGACCGAGCGGCTGCGGATGACGCTGCGTCCCACGAGCGGGAACGACCGGGTCACGATCTCGGTGGACGTCCCCGGCGAGGCGTCGGAGATGCTGGTGGACGAGACGATGCTCACCCGGATCCTGCGGAACCTGCTGTCCAACGCGCTGAAGTTCACCCAGGAGGGCGAGGTCAGGCTCGACGTGCGGACCGACGCGCCCGCCCAGGAGATGGTCTTCACGGTGACCGACACCGGCGTCGGCATCCCCGAGGAGCACCTGGACCGGGTCTTCGAGGAGTTCTTCCAGGTCCCGGGACCGATCCAGGTGCAGGTGAAGGGCACCGGCCTCGGCCTGCCGTACGCCCGCCGCCTGACCGAGGCGATGGGTGGCACGCTCCAGCTGGACAGCGCCCTCGGCGAGGGCACCCGGGTCACCGTACGGCTGCCGCACCGGCAGGACGGGGAGCCGGTGGTCGGGCGGGTGCTCGTCGCCGACGACAACGAGGAGTTCCGGGCCACCGTGCGGCGGATGCTCGCCGGATTCGCCGCCCACATCGACGAGGCCCCGGACGGGGAGGTCGCGCTGGAGACGATGGCGCGCGAACGGCCCGACCTCGCGCTGGTGGACCTGCTCATGCCCCGTCTCGACGGCGCGGCGCTGATCGAGCGGATGGCCTCCGACGAGCGGCTCCGCGACGTGCCGGTGATCGTCGTGACCCACGCGACCTCCCACCACTACCCTCAGGGCGTCAGCAGGGTGCTGCCCAAACAGGGACTGCGGAAGGAAGACCTGCTGGAGACCGTACGAGAGGCTCTGGGGCGTGACCATGCCTGACGGACCGGCGACCGTGCTGGTCGTGGACGACACCCCGACCAAGCTCTACATCCTGTCCAGCTGGCTGCGCCGCTCCGGGCACGAGGTCCTGCAGGCCACCGGCGGCGTGGAGGCGCTGGGCAAGGTCCGGGACCTCCGCCCCGACCTGGTGATCCTGGACGTCCGGCTGCCCGACATGAGCGGCTACGAGGTCTGCGAGCGGATCAAGGCCGACGAGGCGACGTCCTCGATCCCGGTCATCCAGATCTCCGGGGCGGCGATCACCCCCGCCGACCGGACCCAGGGGCTGGAGCGCGGCGCCGACGCCTACCTCGCCGAGCCGGTGGAGCCGGACGAGTTCGCCGCCACGGTCGAGGCGACGCTGCGCTACTACCGTGCCCGGCAGCGGGCCGAGCGGATGGCGAACCGGCTGGCGACCCTCACCGAGGTCACCCTGGAGATGAACTCCGCCGACAGCTTCGAGGCCCTGCTGAGCACGGCCGTCGAGGGCGCCTCACGGATCCTCGGCCGGTACGCCGGGGCGCTGGCGATCCCGCCGGACGGCCAGACCCGCAGGTTCGTCGCGAAGTCGCCGTCCGCCGACGCGATCGCCCTGCCCGCCGCCCCCGACCTGCTGCTCCGGATCGGCGCGCTGTCGCTGGGCAACGCCGCGGGGACCCAGGTGTTCACGGCCCCGGCGCAGGACTGGCTGGATCTGATGCCCGACGCCGGGATCAGCGGCGAGGTCACGGCCGTGTTCTGCCGGACCAAGGTCGGCCGCCCGCCGGTCTGCCTGGGGGTGGAGGCGATCCGGCCGCTGGACCCGGACGAGGCCAACATCCTGCGCCAGCTCGGCCAGGCCCTGGCCCTCACCGCGGACGCCCTGCGCGCCTATGCCGAGGAGCACGCGATCGCCCTGACGCTGCAACGAAGCCTGCTGCCGGCGCGGATCCCGGACACCCCGGGGCTGGAGATCAGCTGGCGCTACCAGCCGGCCGTCGACAACGTCGAGGTCGGCGGCGACTTCTACGAGGTGCTGCGGCTGGGCGACCGGGTGATGCTGGCCATCGGCGACGTGCAGGGGCACTCCCTGCTGGCCGCGACGGTCATGGCGGAGCTCCGCCACGCGCTGCGGGCCTCCATGCTCGGGGCCGTGGACCTGGGCGCCTCCATGGCGTTGCTGAACAGCGTGCTGCGGTGCTACCACCCGCGCATGACGGCGACGGTGTGCCTGATCCTGATCGATCCGGCGACCGGCGAGATGGAGATCGCCAACGCGGGGCACATCCCGCCGCTGCTGATCGGCGGTGAGTCCCGCTACCACGGCCTGGGCAACCTGCTGCTGGGGGTGGCGGACGAGACCTACCGCGTCGACCGGGTCACCCTGACCGAGGAGGAGTCCGTGCTGATGTTCACCGACGGGCTCATCGAGGACCGCGACAAGCTGCTCGACGAGAGCCTGGAGATCGTGCGGTCCATGGCCGAGACCTCCGACGAGGACCTGGAGCTCTTCTGCGACCGGCTCATCCGGCAGTTCGGCGCCCGCGAGGACGACGTCGCCCTCGTGGCGTTCCGCCGTACGAAGGCCGGCTGAGACGGCGGGCGCGGGGTCGGCCGAGACGGCGGGCGCCACGCGGATCCGGCTCTGTGCGAAGGCCACCCCGGTACGGCGCGGGCACCACGCGGATCCGGCTCCCGACGGCGGGCCAGGCCCGGAGTGAAGACCGCCGCTGAGAGCCGCGGACACGGATCGGGGCCGGCCCGCGGATGCGGACCGGCCCCGGGAAAACGGCGGGTCAGACGGTCTCGACCGGCTTGGCGGTCCGCTCCAGTTCCGCGAAGAGGCCGGGCAGGACCCTGGCGTGCAGGATCGTGCCGTCCTCGGTGTGCTCCACGTCGATGACCTCGCCCTCCGTGTGGGCGCGGGAGATCAGGTCGCCGCGCTGGTACGGCACCAGCATCCTGACCTCCTGGTCGAAGCGGGGCAGCTCGCGCTCGATGACGGCCATCAGCTCTTCGATCCCGGCGCCGGTGCGGGCCGAGACCACGACGGTGTGCTTCTCCCGCGCGGTCAGCTGGGCCAGCACCACCGGGTCGGCGGCGTCGGCCTTGTTGACGACCACGATCTCCGGGATGTCCCGGGCGCCCTCGATGTCGGAGAACACGGTTCGCACGGCGGCGAGCTGGGACTCCGGATCGGGGTGCGAGCCGTCCACCACGTGCAGGATCAGGTCGGCGTCGCCGACCTCCTCCAGCGTGGAGCGGAACGCCTCGACGAGCTGGTGCGGCAGGTGCCGGACGAATCCGACGGTGTCGGCCAGCGTGAACAGACGGCCGTCGGGCGTGTGCGCCCGGCGGACGGTCGGGTCCAGCGTGGCGAACAGCGCGTCCTCGACCAGCACGCCGGCGCCGGTCAGCCGGTTCAGCAGCGACGACTTGCCGGCGTTGGTGTAGCCGGCGATCGCCACGGCGGGGACCTCGCGCTGCACCCGGCGTGCCCGCTTGGTCTCGCGCGCGGTGGTCATCTCGGCGATCTGCCGGCGCAGCTTGGCCATCCGCTCGCGGATCCGGCGGCGGTCCAGTTCGATCTTCGTCTCACCGGGACCGCGGCCGCCGATGCCGACGCCGGCCGCGGCGCGACCACCGACCTGGCGGGACAGGTTGCCACCCCAGCCTCGCAGCCGCGGCAGCAGGTAGTTGAGCTGGGCCAGCTCGACCTGGGCCTTGCCCTCGCGGCTCTTGGCATGCTGGGCGAAGATGTCCAGGATCAGCATGGTCCGGTCGATGACCTTGACCTTGACGACGTCCTCGAGCTGACGGAGCTGGCCGGGGCTCAGCTCACCGTCGCAGATGACGGTGTCGGCGCCGGTGGCCGAGACGATGTCGGCGAGCTCCTGCGCCTTCCCCGAGCCGATGTAGGTCGCCGTGTCGGGCTTCTGGCGGCGCTGGATCAGACCTTCCAGCACCTCCGAACCCGCGGTCTCGGCGAGCAGCTTCAGCTCCAGGAGCGAGTTCTCGGCATCCGCCGCCGTACCGGAGGTCCAGACGCCGACCAGGACGACCCGCTCGAGTCGCAGCCGGCGGTATTCGACCTCGGTGACGTCCTCAAGCTCGGTGGAGAGTCCCACGACCCGGCGCAGTGCCTGGCGGTCGGCCAGGTCCAGCTCACCGGTGTCGATCGGCTCGTCGAACAGGTCGATGTCCAGCGACTCACGAGTGTCTATGTCGTTGCTCCATTCAGATGCATGGTTCATACGCGTCCTCATCTCACAGGGAACAACGCCTGAACCCTCCGGGTATCTTCCCTCGATGGTGCCACGCGGGCACCGCCATTCTCACCCGGTTATCGGCGGTTTCGCGGTAGGGACCCGCGGCGGACCGGCCGTTTCACCGGGGGCCACCGCCGTGAGCCGGGATCCGCGCCGTGAGCCGGGATCCGCGCCGTGAGGGGGGACCCGCGCCGTGAGGGGGGACCCGCGCCATGAACGGGGAGCCGCGCCGTGAGCCGGGAGCCGCACCATGAGCGGGGACCCGCGCCGCCGCCCGCCGTACGGGCCGTTTCACGAGGGCAGGACGTCGATGTTCCCCGAGCCGGTGCGCGCCTCGACCTTCCTGGGGGAGGCCGAGTCGTTTCCGACCTGGACGGTCTTGTCGCCGGAACCGGTGTCGAGGGTCAGCGCGTAGGTGTTCCGCGGCAGCCGCAGGGTGACGTCGCCCGAGTCGGCCTTGACGGTGACCTGGTCCGGCGCGTCGGCGAACCCCGCCTCGACCGCCCCCGAGCCGCTCTCGGCGGTGAACGTCCGGGCGGTCAGGGAGCGGGCGTCGATGTCGCCGGAACCGCTCTCGGCCCGCACGCCCTCGCCCTTCAGGCCACGCAGGGTGACGGCGCCCGAGCCGGTCTCGGCGGTGAGCTCCCCGACCTCCGAGGAGCCGGCCTCGATGTCGCCGGAGCCGGTCTTCGCGATCGCCTTCGCCCCCTTCAGGCCGCGCAGGGTGATGGTGCCCGAGCCGGTGTCGGTCGTGACGTCCAGCCCCTTCGGGATCTCGACCCTGTAGTGGACCTCGCAGTCGCGGGCGCAGTTCTGGCGCAGGGTCAGCGTGCCGCCGCTGACCGGGTGCTCGGTCTCGGGACGCTTCTTGCCGCGCCAACGGAGCGTCTCGGTGACGTGGACGCCCTGCCGGTCGGAGGCGTTGACCACGATGTCCCCCGAGTTCGTGGTGACGTCCAGGGACTTCAAGGAACCGGCGACGTCGTAGGAGACGACGTCCTGATTGGACGGGCCGAAGCCGATGCCGGCCCCGCAGCCGGAGAGCAGCGCGACGGCGCCCAGCATCGCCCCGGCGACGACCAGGTTCTTCTTCATCAACTTCCTCCAGCGTGGAAACCCGGTACTTCAGGGCCGGGAGGAAACGCGACACGGCGCCGCGCTTCGGGGTGGGTCGCATAGCCGTAGCCGTCGGCTCGTTGGAGCAGCCGCACATGGCGGTGGTGAATGCCCTGTACGGTGCCGTGGCGGGTGGTGATGTTGAAACTGCCGGTGGAGCGGACCGCGACGCGGCCGGTGTGGACTCCGGCCTTCTTGCCCGCCGGGACGTTGGCCCGGACCAGGTCGCCGGTGGCGAACCCCTTGACCTGCTTGGTCCGGGGCAGCCGCAGTCTCGGGAAGCCGTAGCGGTCGGCGCGGGTGCGGGCGTAGGTGCCACGCCCGGTCGCCGTGGCCACCAGGACCGCCGACGGCCAGCCCGTCACCGTCTCCAAACGGCCGACATGCAGCGCGTCCAGGGTGTGGGACTTCGGCGCGCTGGTCCGGGAACGGTTCCACTTCGTGCGCCCGCCCGAGGCCGCCGTAACCGGCAGGCCGGTCGCGTGCAAGGCCCGCCACAGCGCCCACCGGGTGGCGTTGACGGCGGCGGCGTCCCGCAGCGGAGCCTTCGCCTGCTTGAAGATCTTCGCCAGCAGGGCGGGCTCAGCGGCGAGGAACTTCTCCACGGGGTGCGCGTTCTTGGCCTGGTTGCACGGGACGCACGCCACGGTGAGGTTGGCGATCCGGTCGGAGCCGCCTCGGGCGCGCGGGTGGATGTGGTCGATGTTCAACGGCACACCGCTCGCGCCGCAGTAGGCGCAGGCGCGCCCCCATGTGGCCAGTAGATACTCGCGGACCTCGTATCCGGCCAGCGTGCCCCGCTGGTACTCCACTCCTTCGAGCGGCCTGCCCGCCGACAGGGCATGGGTATCGAAGGAGACCCGCTCCACATGAACGGCGGTGACCGGCGCCCAGCGCCTCAGACGGCCCACCCACGACATGGTCGTGTCCACGCGGTGCCGCAAAGACGGCGCCAGCCACCCCTTCGGTCTGGTGCGGTTGCTGAAGCGGGGCGCGCGGTAGCGCAGGTTGCGCGACCGCCGCCCCCGCCGGTAGGCGGCCCGCGCCTTCAGCTTGTCACGGATCCGGCCGCCTCGGTGGTCGAGCTGGAGGGCGTAGGCGCCGGTACGGCTCCCACCATGCTCGGTGAACACCGCGATGCCGGTGTGCTGGGAGCCGGGGTCGATACCGAGTTTGACGCCCTGGAGTGCGGAGTCGGCGGCGAGGCGATCCTTGAGCCGGATGACGAACGGGGTGTGCCGCACCACCACCGCCCGACCGGACGCCAGCAGGCGGCGGGCGCGGGCGGGATGACACGGATCCAGCGGACGGCCACGCTTGTCCAGGACGAACACGGCCGGGTGAACCTCACGGTTCGCTCCCTCGGACGCCGAGGCGCCCTCGGGGTGACGCCGGAGCGAGCGGGTGCCGCCTGCTCCGATCTCCCCTCGCCCCTGTTCCACGCCGGTGCCCGGCAGGGCCGGGAGTCGGTGAGCCGTTTCGTCCCCACCCCCGGGGTTGTCTGCTCTCACCGATTCCAGAGCGTGCCGCTGAGGAAGCACGGCACGGTGGGTCCGCTCACCTACGGGAAACGTCGTCAATCGAATGCACCTCCTTCAAGATGATCGACTCGGGCTGGTCAACGCGGGGCTTCACGGCGCATCACTGCACCTGGAAGCCCTCTCTTTCAAAAGGGGGTCGTTGACGGGTCCCTTTCCTCGGCACACCTCGGCTCGCGGAAGCGCTTCGCCCGCCCGGCCGCTCCCCGCGGCGGGGGAGTCGAGCACAACTCTCACACGGCCCGGTGAGCGGGGGCATCCGGGACTCCCCCGAGCCCACCCTGAGGAAAACCCCACCATTGACCGGCCGGGACCCGCCCAGTAGCGTCTATTCCACATCTCAGAATTGATTTTCCACGATACGGAAAATAATACGGAAAGGAAGCGTATGGACGACGTTGAGATCACCGGCCCCATGGCGGACAGGTTCGACGAGATCCTCACGCCGGAGGCGCTGGCCTTCGTGGCCGCCCTCCAGCGCGAGTTCGGCCCTCGCCGCCTCGACCTGCTGCGCGCCCGCCAGGAGCGGCAGGCGGAGCTGTCGGCGGGCGGCACCCTGGACTTCCTGCCCGAGACCGCGCACGTGCGCGAGTCGGAGTGGACGGTCGCCCCGCCCGCGCCCGGCCTGGTGGACCGCCGCGTGGAGATCACCGGTCCGGTGGACCGGAAGATGACGATCAACGCGCTGAACTCCGGGGCGAAGGTGTGGCTGGCCGACTTCGAGGACGCCAACGCCCCCACCTGGGAGAACACCGTCAACGGCCAGCTCAACCTGCGCGACGCGCTTGACCGGGCCATCGACTTCTCCTCCGGCGGCAAGAGTTACGCCCTCGGTCCGGACGAGGAGCTGGCCACCGTCGTGGTTCGCCCGCGCGGCTGGCACCTGGACGAGAAGCACGTCGTCGTCGACGGCTCCCCGGCCTCCGGCTCGCTCGTCGACTTCGGCCTCTACTTCTTCCACTGCGCCCGGCGGCAGCTCGCCAAGGGCAGGGGCCCCTACTTCTACCTGCCGAAGATGGAGTCGCATCTGGAGGCCCGCCTCTGGAACGACGTGTTCGTCCGGGCCCAGGAGCTGCTGGACATCGCGCGCGGCACGATCCGGGCGACCGTCCTCATCGAGACCTACCCTGCGGCGTTCGAGATGGAGGAGATCCTCTACGAGCTGCGTGAGCACTCCGCCGGCCTCAACGCGGGCCGCTGGGACTACCTGTTCAGCGTGATCAAGAAGTTCCGCACCCGGGGCCGGGAGTTCCTGCTGCCCGAGCGGAACGCGGTGACCATGACCGCGCCGTTCATGCGCGCCTACACCGAGCTGCTGGTCCGCACCTGCCACAAGCGGGGCGCGCACGCGATCGGCGGCATGGCGGCCTTCATCCCCTCCCGCCGGGACCCCGAGGTGAACCGGGTCGCGCTGGAGAAGGTCAGGGCCGACAAGACCCGCGAGTCGGGCGACGGCTTCGACGGGTCCTGGGTGGCCCACCCCGACCTGGTGCCGATCTGCCGCGAGGTGTTCGACGGCGTGCTCGGCGACCGGCCCAACCAGCTCGACCGGCTGCGCGAGGACGTCCGGGTGACGGCCGAGGACCTTCTGTCGGTCTCCAAGACGCCGGGCGAGATCACCGAGGCCGGGCTGCGCAACAACGTGGACGTGGCGCTGCGCTACCTGGCGGCCTGGATGGGCGGGCAGGGCGCGGTGGCGATCCACAACCTGATGGAGGACGCCGCCACGGCGGAGATCTCCCGGTCGCAGATCTGGCAGTGGATCCACAACGACATCGAGCTGGCCGACACCGGGGCCGTGGTCACCAGGGAGCTCGTCGAGCGGATCATCGACGAGGAGCTCGGCCGGATCAAGGCCGAACCGGGCTACGACGAGGCCGGCTACGACCAGGCCACCGCTCTGTTCAAGGAGGTCGCCTTGGACGACGACTTCGCCGAGTTCCTGACCCTGCCCGCCTACGCGCGGATGCCCTGAGGCGGCGTGACCGCACGGGAGATCCGGGAGGGAGGAGCGATGGCGGCGGAACCGCTCGCGGAGCTGACCCGGCGGCTGGAGGAGGTCCTCGGCCGCGGGTCGGTGATCACCGATCCGGTACGGCTGCGCACCTACGAGTGCGACGGGCTGACCCACCACCGGGCCGTCCCCGGCGTCGTCGTGCTGCCGGAGACGGCCGAGCAGGTCGCGGCCGTGGTACGGCTCTGCGGCGACCACGGCGTGCCGTTCGTGGCCAGGGGCGCCGGCACGGGCCTGTCGGGCGGGGCGCTGCCCCGCACCGACGGGGTGCTGATCGTCACCTCCAGGATGCGGCGTGTCCTGTCGGTCGACGTGGCCGCGCGGCGGGCCGTGGTGGAGCCGGGGGTCACCAACCTCGCGATCACCGAGGCCGTGCGCGACCTGGGCTACTACTACGCGCCCGACCCCTCCAGCCGGCAGGTCTGCTCGATCGGCGGCAACGTGGCGGAGAACTCCGGCGGCGCGCACTGCCTGAAGTACGGCTTCACGGTCAACCACGTGCTCGGCCTGGAGGTCGTCACCCCCGACGGCGAGATCGTCGAGCTGTCGGACGACGACCCCGGCTACGACCTGCTGGGGGTGTTCGTCGGCTCGGAGGGCACGCTCGGCATCGCCACCAAGGTCACCGTACGGCTGACGCGGGCGCCGGAGGCCGTGACGACGCTGCTGGCCGCCTTCGACGGCATCGAGCGGGGCGGCCGGGCGGTGTCGGCGATCATCGGCGGCGGCATCGTGCCCGCCGCCATCGAGATGATGGACGCCCTGGCGATCGAGGCGGCCGAGGCCGCGGTGGCCTGCGCCTACCCCGAGGGCGCCGGGGCGGTGCTCATCGTCGAGCTCGACGGACCCGCCGCGGAGGTGGCCCGCCAGTACGAGGAGGTGACCCGGATCTGCCGGGAGACCGGCGCGTTCGAGCTGCGGACCGCCGACGGCCAGGAGGAGCGCGACGCGATCTGGAAGGGCCGCAGGTCGGCCTTCGCCGCGGTGGGCCGGATCAGCCCCGCCTACATCGTGCAGGACGGGGTGGTGCCGCGGACCGCGCTGCCCGGGGTGCTGGCGAGCATCGACCGGCTGTCACGGGAGCACGGCATCCGGGTGGCCAACGTCTTCCACGCCGGGGACGGCAACCTGCACCCGCTGGTGCTGTTCGACGACGCCCGGCCCGGAGAGACCGAACGGGCCGAGCTGGTATCGGGGCGGATCCTGGACCTGTGCGTGGAGCACGGCGGGTCCATCACCGGTGAACACGGCGTCGGCGTGGACAAATCCCGATATATGCCGAAGATGTTCTCAGAAGATGATCTCGACACCATGCAGCGGGTGCGCTGCGCCTTCGACCCCCGGAGCCTGTCGAACCCGGGCAAGGTCTTCCCCACCCCCCGCCTGTGCGGCGAGGTCCCCGGGGTCCGCAGGGGCGCGCACCCGCTGGTCGAGTCAGGACGGGCGGAGCAGTTCTGATGGACGGCCGGCGCGAGGACGCGCCACAGCGGACCACGTCACAGGGGACCACGTCACAGGAGACAGCGGCCCGGCAGGCGGCGTCCCGGCGGACGGCCCCGGACCGGGCGGCGCCGTACGGGACGGGGGCGGCGGTCCGGGAGGCCGGGCCCGGCGACGCCGTGTCCGTCGTCCGTCCCCGCTGGACGGCGCTGCCGGAGAGCACCGAGCAGGTCGCCGCCCTGCTGCGCCACGCGGCCGTGCACGACCTCGCCGTGGTCCCGGCCGGCGGGGGCACCAAGCCGAACCGGGGCCTGCCGCCCGAACGCTGCGACCTCGCGATCGGCACCCGCCGCCTCGACGGGACACCGGAACACGCCGCGGGCGACCTGATCGTCCGGGTCACGGCGGGCACGACCATGGAGACGCTGGCCGCCGTCCTCGCCGAACGGGGCCAGCGGCTCTGCCTCGACGTCCCCGACGGCGGCGCCACGGTCGGCGGCACGCTCGCCACCGCCGAGGCGGGCCCGCTGCGGTTCCGCTACGGCACCGCCCGCGACCTGCTGATCGGCGTCACCGTCGTGCTGGCCGACGGCACCGTCGCCACGTCGGGCGGCAAGGTCGTCAAGAACGTCGCCGGATACGACCTGGGCAAGCTGTTCACCGGCTCCCACGGCACGCTCGGCGTCATCACCGAGGCCGTCTTCCGCCTCGGCCCCGTGCCGCCCGCCCGCCGCTGGGTCGTCGCGGAACCGCCCGTCTCCGGCTCGTCGGCCGCCGATCCGGACGCGACGGCCAGGCTGGACGCGCTGGTCGGGCTGCTGGCCGCCTCCCCCGCCGAGCCGAGCGCGATCGAGGCGGACCTGCCCGGCCCCGGCCGGGAGCCCTCCCTCGCCGTCCTGGTCGAGGGGAGCGCCGCCGAGGAGCGGGCGCGCGCCGTACGGGACCTGCTGGACGTCCACGGCCCGGCGCGGATCGCCGGTGAGGCGCCCGCGTGGTGGGGTGCGCCGCCCGGCGAGGAGACGCTGCTGGAACTGCGGTTCCCGCCCGGCCGGGCCGCCGGCGCGCTGCGGGCCGCGGCGGCGGGCGGCGTGCCCGCCCGGGTGCGCGGATCGGTCGCGTCGGGCGTCCTGCGGGCCGGCCTGCCCTCCGGCGTCGCCGCGCCGGAGTTCGCGGGGTTCGTGACGTCGGTCAGGGACGGCATGGCCGGACTCGGCGGCAGGCTGACCGTCGTCGCCGCGCCGCCCTCGCTGATGACCGCCGTCGACCCCTGGGGGCCGGTGAGCGCGCTGCCGCTGATGCGGCGGGTCAGGGAGCGCCTCGACCCCGATCGCAGGATGTCCCCCGGCCGCCTCCCAGGAGGGATCTGACATGGACCCCGAGCTGATCGCCGACTGCGTGCACTGCGGGTTCTGCCTGCCGACCTGCCCGACGTACGTGCTGTGGGGCGAGGAGATGGACTCCCCCCGCGGCCGGATCCACCTGATGGGCCAGCACGTCGAGGGCACCCCGATGACCCCGGAGATGGCCGGGCACTTCGACGCGTGCCTGGGCTGCATGGCCTGCGTGACCGCCTGCCCCTCCGGGGTGCGCTACGACCGCCTCATCGAACAGACCCGCGCCGTGGTGGAGCGCGAGCACGTCAGGGAGCCCGCCGACCGGGCGCTCCGGGAGATCGTCTTCCGGCTCTTCCCCTACCCCCGGCGGCTGCGGGCGCTGCGGCTGCCGCTGCGCCTGTCCGCGGGGGCGCGCCGCCGGATCGCGCCGCGTCTGGAGCGGATCAACCCGTCCCTGGCGGCCATGGCCGGCCTCGCCCCCGACGTGCCGGACCGGGTACGGCTGCCGCGCCGGGTCCGGGCCGTCGGCCGGCGCAGGGCCACGGTCGGGATGCTCACCGGGTGCGTGCAGGGCGAGTTCTTCCCGCAGGTCAACGCGGCCACCGCCCGGGTGCTCGCGATGGAGGGCTGCGACGTGGTCATCCCGCCGTCGCAGGGATGCTGCGGGGCGCTGTCGCTGCACGCGGGACGTGAGGAGCAGGCCGTACGGCTCGCCCGCCGGACGATCGCCGCCTTCGAGCGGGCCGGCGTGGACACGGTGGTGGTCAACGCGGCGGGCTGCGGCTCGACGATGAAGCAGTACGCCGAGATCCTCGGCGGCGAGTGGGCCGAACGGGCGGCCGCCATCCGGACCGCCGACCTGGCCGAGTATCTCGCCGCCCTCGGCCCGGTGGCCCCGCGGCACCCGCTGCGGCTCTCGGTGGCCTACCATGACGCCTGCCACCTGGCGCACGCCCAGGGGATACGGTCACAGCCGCGCGCGCTGCTGGCGGCCATCCCGGGTCTCACGGTGCGGGAGGTCGCCGAGTCCGCCGTGTGCTGCGGCTCGGCGGGCACCTACAACCTGCTGCAACCCGAGGCCGCGCGCGAGCTGGGCGACCGCAAGGCGGCGCGGGTGCTGGAGACCGGCGCCGACCTGCTGGTCTCGGCCAACCCGGGCTGCACCATGCAGGTCACCGCGGCCCTGCGCCGCCGGGGCGGCCCGGAACTGCCGGTCGCGCACACCGCGCAGGTCCTGGACGCCTCCCTGCGGGGCCTGGCGAAGGTGCCCTGAGGGCGGGACGGATCGGACAGGAGAAGCGCATGAGCGGCGTGCAGTCGGTCGACCGGGCTCTGGACGTGCTGGAGGCGCTGGCCGAGCGGGGCGGCGAGGCCACGCTGTCGGAGATCGCCGCCGGGACGGGCCTGCCGTACGGGACGATCCACCGGCTGCTGCGCGCGCTGGTCGACCGCGGGTACGTGCGCCAGGACGAGGGCCGCCGGTACGCGCTGGGCGGCGCGCTGCTGCGGCTCAGCGGGGTGGCCGAGCGCATGGTCGGCGCCTGGGCGCAGCCGTACCTGGCGAAGATGGTCGAGCTGTCCGGCGAGACGGCCAACCTCGCGGTGCTGGAGGGCGACTTCGTGGTCTACGTCGCCCAGGTGCCCTCGCCGCGGCGGCTGCGGATGTTCGCCGAGGTCGGCAGGCGGGTGCTGCCGCACAGCACCGCCGTGGGCAAGGTCCTGATGGCCGCGCGGCCGGACACCGAGGTGGCCTCCATCGTGGAACGGACCGGCATGCCGCGGCGGACCGCCAACACGATCACCGACCTTCCCGGCATGCTCGCCGAGCTGGGGCGGGTGCGTGAGCGCGGCTACGCGACGGACCTGGGCGAGGAGGAGCTCGGCGTCCACTGCCTGGCCGTCGGGGTGCGCGACGGCTCACGGGTCGTGGCCGCGATGTCGGTGTCCGGACCGGCCGAACGGATCGACGCCCTGGACCGGGAGGAACTGGCCGGGGGCATGCGGGAGATCGCCGAGGCGTTCCGCGCCGAACTCGGCTTCTGACCGTCCGGCTCGGCTTCCGGCCGGCGGGTTCGCGGCCGGCCCGGATCGGCCCCGTACCCGGCTCGCGGAGAACGCGGGCGGCGGCGCCCGCGCGCCGGGCTGCGAGGAGGGCCGGGCGCGGTGACGAACGCGGCGCCGCCGGAGGGCGCGGAGTCAGTCGTCGAGGGTGTGGACCGGGGCGTCCGAGGCCGAGCAGCGGACCTCGACCTTCACCTCGCCGGACTCCGACTCGAACTCGACGCGGGCCCGGCGGTCCGGCCCCCGGTCCACCTTGTCGACGTGGAAGCCCTGCGCCGGGCTCCACGACCGCAGGGTCACCAGCCCTCCGTCGCAGCGGGCGATCACGTTCCCGCCGGCCGTGGCGATCAGCCGGCTGCGGCCGGGCGACGCCCCGGCGGCGGGGGTGGGTGGCGTCCCCGCGTCCGCGGGCCCGGCGGTCGTCGGCCCGCCGGTCGTCGGGCTGAGGGCCGTCGGCCCGGCGGTCGGAGACGCGGCCGGGGCGGCGGACCCGGACCCGGCGGCGGTCGGGCCGCCCGAGGGGGTGGGATCCGCGCCCGGGGGCACGGCGGCCGGGGTCGCGCGGGCGAGGGCCTCGCGGACCTCCCGCGCGGACAGCGGACGTCCGGCGGAGTCGGCCAGCGGCTCGCCGAGGACACCGATCACCGTGACACCCGCCCCGGTCGCGATGACGACGGTGATCAGCCAGCCCGCGGCGGCGGCGAGGGGAATGCGCCTGCTCACGGGTCCCACTCTCCCAGCACGATCGCTAAGGCGTGGTTAAGGGGTCGATAACGTGCTTATGCCGAGGGTCGCAACCGGGCTACCGTTGCGGCAAATGTCCAATGTGCTGCTCATCGAAGACGACGCCGTGATCCGCGTCTCGCTCACCCGCGCCCTGCACGATCGGGGCCACGCGGTGGCGTCGGCCGCCGCGGCCCTCGACGGCCTCCGCCTGGCCGTCGAGGAGCGCCCCGACCTGGTCGTGCTCGACCTGGGCCTGCCCGACCTCGACGGCCTCGACCTGCTGCGCATGCTCCGGGCGGTCAGCCGGATCCCGGTGATCGTGGCGACCGCCAGGGACGGCGAGGCGGAGATGGTCCGGCTGCTGGACGCCGGAGCCGACGACTACGTGGTGAAGCCGTTCACCGCCGCCCAGCTCGACGCCCGGATCCGCGCGGTGCTCAGGCGCGCCGGAACGGACCGCGCCGACGGCGCGGTGACCGTCGGCGGTCTGCGGGTGGACGCCCGCACCAGAGAGGCGAGCCTGGACGGCGCGCCGCTGGACCTCAGCCCCAAGGAGTTCGAGCTGCTGCACTACCTGGCCTCCCGGCCCGGCGAGGTGGTCACCAAGCGGGAGCTGCTCACCCACGTCTGGCAGATCCCCTACGGCGGGGCCGACAAGACGGTGGACGTCCACCTCTCCTGGCTCCGCCGCAAGCTGGGCGAGACCTCCGCGGCCCCCCGATACCTGCACACCGTGCGCGGCGTCGGCGTACGGCTGGCCGCCCCGGCATGAGGCGCTGGCTGGCCCTGCTGGTCGCGGCGACCACCTCCCTCGTCCTGATCGCCCTGCTCGTCCCGCTGGCGCTGCTGGTCCGCACGGCGGCCGAGGGCCGGGCGATGAGCGCCGCCGGGAGCGAGGCCGACTCGGTGGCCGTGACGGTCGGCTCGGCGGACGCCGAGACCCTGCGGCTCGGCACCGAGCGGGCGGCGCACCCGGTGACGGTCTTCCTCCCGGACGGACGGGTGGTCGGCGCCCCCGCCCGGCGCTCCCCCGCCGTCGAGCTGGCCGCCCGGGGCCGCAGCGTCACGGCGGCGGTGCCGGGCGGTAGGGAGGTCCTGGTGGCGGTCCAGGGCGTGCCGGGCGGCACGGCCGTGGTGCGGGTCCACCTGAGCGACGCCGACCTGACCGAGGGGGTGGCGCGGGTGTGGGCCGGGCTGGCGGCCCTCGGCGTGGCCCTGGCCGGGCTCGGCGTGCTGGTCGCCGACCGGCTGGCCCGCGCGGTGACCGGGCCGGTCTCGGCCCTGGCCGGGGTGTCGCACCGGCTGGCCCGCGGCGACCTGGCGGCCAGGACCGTGCCCGGCGGCCCGCCGGAGGTGCGGGCGGTCGGACTGGCGCTCAACCACCTCGCCGAGCGCATCACCGGCCTGCTCGCCGAGGAGCGGGAGAACGCGGCCGACCTCTCCCACCGGCTGCGCACCCCGCTGACCGGGCTGCGGCTGGAGGCGGAGTCGCTGGCCGACCCCGGTGAGGCGAGGCGGATCGAGGCCCGGGTGGACGCCCTGGAGCGGGCCGTCACCTCGGTGATCGTCGAGGCCAGACGGCGGACGCGGGACCGGGCCGGCTGCGACGCGGCGGCGGTCGTCTCGGCCCGGGTCGCGTTCTGGTCGGTGCTGGCCGAGGACCAGGCCCGCCGGCTCGACCTCGACCTGGCCCCGGGGCCGCTCCCCGTCGCGGTCCCCGCCGACGAGCTGGCCGCCTGCGTGGACGCGCTGCTGGGCAACGTGTTCGCGCACACGCCCGAGGGGGCGGCTCTCGCCGTACGGCTGGCGACGGCGGACGGCGGGGCGCTGCTGACCGTGTCCGACGACGGGCCCGGCTTCGGGACCGGGACCGCCGCGCCCGCGGAACGCGGCAGGAGCGGCGCCGGATCGACCGGTCTCGGCCTCGACATCGCCCGCCGCACGGCCGAGTCGTCGGGCGGCTCGCTGTCCCTGGGCGCCTCCGCGACGGGCGGCGCGAGCGTCGTCCTCCTGCTGGGCGGGGCGTAGTGCTCCGGGGCGCGGCCCGCTTTTCGGAGCGGCCCGGAAACGCGGCTCGTTTCGTGTGGTCCTCCGGGGCGCGGCTCGTTTCGCGGAGCGCCCCGGGGCTCGGCTTGTTTTAGGGCGGGCTTAGCGCGGCGCTATCGTGATCGCGGCGAATCTAGACACATGAGACAGATCACCAAGGTCGCCCTCGCGACCGCCGCCACCGCGACCACCGCAGCCCTCCTGTTCGGCGAGGGCGGCACCGTCCTCGCCGCCGCCCGGCCCGCGGCCGGCGCCCCCCTCTCCGCCGCCTCGACGACCACCACGACGGCCGCCTCGACGACCGGCACGGCGACCACCGTGGTGCCCGCCGCGGCGACCGCCGCCACCGCGGGCATCTCCTACCGCGAGGCGATCCGGATCGCCCGGAAGCGGGTGCCCGGCGCCCGGGTGACCGAGGTCGAGCGGGAGTGGGAGCACGGACGCCGGGTCTGGAAGGTCGAGCTGCGCAAGGGCCGCTGGGAGTACGAGGTCCACGTGTCGGCCGCCTCCGGGAAGGTCACCCGGGTCAAGCGGAAGCTCGACGACTGATCAGCAGGACTTCAGGACGGTCCGCATGGCGTCCTTCTCCCCGGACGTCACCCACAGGTCGTACTTGATCTTCACCTGGACCTGACGGGAGACGTAGGCGCACCGGTAGGCGCGGCGCGGCGGCAACCAGGTCGCCGCGTCGCCCGCGCCCTTCTGGCCGTTCAGCGGGCCGTCCACGGCCAGCAGGTTCAGCGGGTCGTTGGCCAGTTCCTTGCGCTTGCTCTCCGGCCACTGCTGAGCGCCCTTCTGCCAGGCGTCGGCGAGGGCGACCACGTGGTCGATCTGCACCGCCGAGCTGGTCTTCTGGCCCCGCTCGAACTTGATCGTCTTACCGCTGTAGGGGTCGTCCAGGACGCCGCTCACCACGATGCAGTCGTGGGTGCCCGCCTTGAACTTCTCGTCCTTCAGGTCGCGCTTGAGGATGTCGTTGCGGGTGTCGCAGCCGTTGTGGTCGACGTCCGACCAGGCGGGGCCGAACTCGTCGCGGTCGAAGCCGGTCATCGGGGCCCGGCCCTTGACCTGCAGCCTGTCGAGATCCTTGAGCGCCTGGGCCGCGGACTTCCCCGCGGCCGCGTCCTGCGTGCCGCCGGGGGCCGCCCCTGTCAGACCGCCGCAGCCGGCCAGCGTGAACGCCGTCATCGCGGCGACCGCACCCCGCACCGTCGCCGATCGCACTATGCCACTTCTCACACCGCTTCGTTACCCATGAACTGGCAAAGTACCCCACCACCGACAGGTGGTCATCAAAACCTCAACGCGGTGGCGAGCCCGAAGCGGGAGGACATCTCCCGCTTCGTCATACTTCGTCCCTTGATCTTCCTGGGTCTCCCCCGGTCTCCCCGGCGGCTCAGGCGCGGCCGTAGGAGTCCTCCAGCCGCTCGATGTCGTCCTCGTCGAAGTGACCGAAGGCGATCTCCATGATCCGGACGGCCGGCCCCGAGGAGCCGAGGCGGTGGGTCTGGCCCGCCCTGATCAGCACGCGGTCGCCGACCGCCGGCTCGATCCGCTCGCCGTCGATCTCGAACACCGCGCCGGGGTCGAGGGCGACCCAGAGCTCGTCGCGGTGTTCGTGCCGCTGCAGGCTGAGCCGCTGGCCGGGCGCCACCTCGATGATCTTCACCGTGGACTGCTCGTTGAGCGTGTACCGCTCGAAACCACCCCAGGGGCGCTCATCCCGTACAACCGCACCGAGCCGATCGATCTGCTGCAACTCTCCTCCATCCACTCTCACCCAAGCGTGTCGGGTGACTCGGGTAAGAGGCACTCTCGCATGCCTTCGTGACGAGCGCACATGCGCCACGGGTACGGCGGGCGGCCCCGGCATGCACGGCCGCCCCCGTACCGGGCCGTCGCGGCCGGACAGGCGCCCGCCCCGGCGCGCACGGCCGCCTCTCACCCCCGCGCCGGTCAGGTGACGAGGATCCCGCCGTCCACCGGGATCACGGCGCCCGTCACGTAGGAGCCGGCGTCGGAGGCGAGGAAGACCGCGGCGGCGACGAGCTCGGCCGGGTCTCCCGCGCGGCCCATCAGCACCCGCGTCTCCAACTGCCGGGCCATGTACTCCGGGGCGTACTGCTCGGTCATCTCCGAGGCGAAGAACCCCGGCTCCAGGCAGTTCACCCGGATGCCCCGGCGGCCCGTCCACTGCTGGGCCAGGTCCCGGGTGAGGCCGATGACACCCGCCTTGGACGCGCTGTAGGCCGCCTGTGGCAGCCCGGCCGTCGTCTCCCCCAGGATGCTGCCGATGTTGACGATCGAGGAGCCGGGGCGCATGACCTGGGCACATGCCTGTGCCATCCAGTAGGTGCCGTGCAGGTTGACGTCCACGACCCGACGGAACTGCTCGGGGGTCTCCCTGAGCGCCGGCACGGCCGTGGCGACGCCCGCGTTGTTGATCAGGACGTCCACCGCGCCCAGCTCGGCGACGGCGGTCTCCACCAGCCTGCGGCAGTCGTCGGGGCTGGTCACGTCGGTCTGTACGGCGACGCACCGCCTGCCGGTCTCCTCGACCAGCGCGCGGGTGCCGTCCAGGCGCTCCGTGCGCCGCGCGCCGATCACGATGTCCGCGCCCGCCTCGGCCAGGCCACGGGCGAACGCCACACCGAGCCCCGAGGAGGCTCCGGTGACGATGGCGACCTTGCCGTCCAGCCGGAATCGGTCCAGCATCCGGTTCCCCCTCACTCGCGGTAATTACCGAACGAGATTCTAGAGGTGAACGCCGACCGCCCGTGAGGGGGCTTTCCCTCACGGGCGGTCGATGTGCGCCCGGCGCGCCGGGTCCGAGGCTCCGGGCCTCGGACCCGGAGCCTCGGGCTTCTACAGGCCGTACTCCTTGACGATGCGCTCGTGCCGCTCCACCTCGACGTCGATCGACCTGGCCAGGTCCAGCCAGGCCAGCGGGTGGACCCAGCGCTCGGTGGCGTCGTCGAGGAGGGCGTCCACCTCGGTCGGGGTCACGTTCGGCGGGACCGCGATCCAGCCGAAGACCCCGGGGATCCGCTCGCCGTTGGCCGGGTTGGTCACGGTGTAGTTCTCGTCGCTGTAGACCCACATCGGCCAGCCGCGCTCGGCCAGGACCTCGTTGAACTCGGCCCAGTCGGCCTCGCTCGGCGCCGCGCCGTCGAAGAACCAGCTCGTGTAGCCGCCGGGACGGAGCATGCTGACCGCGGCGAACGGCGGGATGAAGCTCTCCTGCTCCTCCGGCTTCTCCGGGATCGGCTCCAGCAGCTGCGGGTCGAAGACGACGAGGTCGCCGGCGTTGTAGTCCATGCCGGGAGGCTGCGGGATGGCCAGGCGGGCCGTGGCCGGGCCGGTGCGCAGGCTGATGACCGCCCGCTGGCTGCCGTCGGGCGCGGGGAGGATGACCCGCACCAGGCCCAGCTCCTCCTCGATCGGCCCCTCTGCCGACTGCAGCGGCATGCCGACCTTGGCCGCGCCCAGCCGTACCGTCTCCCAGTCCTCGGCGGCCGTCGCCATGGTGATCATCCGCCAGACGTCCTCGGCCTCGGTCTCCTCGGAGTCGATGACCTCCTTCAGGATCGCGGCGCCCTTGGCGTTGTCACCGGCCTGCTGTACGGCGCCGGCCCACAGCCGCCTCGCCTCGATGCCCGCACCACCGGCGGTCACCGCCGCCTCGGCCTCCGCGGCGGCCTGCTCCCAGCGCTCCCGCGCCCGGTGCAGGCGGCCCAGGGCCAGGTGGCGCTGCGCGGCGGGCAGCAGCTCGGCCAGCTGCTCCAGCCGCTCGTCCTGGCGGGCCTCGACCAGCAGGCCGGTGATGTAGCCGATGTCCTCCGGATCGGCCGTCGCGGCGTCGCCGGAGTCGACCAGCAGGGTCCAGTAGGTGTCGGCGCCCTGGCCGGGATAACCGAGGAAGCCCATCGTGGTGGTCTGCCGCCGGGTGGCCTCCAGGTCGCGCCCGGCCAGCGGGGCCAGCCAGCCCACCCAGCGCTCGGGGTCGGCGTTGAAGCCGTCGGCCGCGTCGAAGTAGGCGACCAGCTCGGCCTCGGGGCCGGGGGCCGGGAGCGCGGTGGCCGCGTCGCCCGCGGCACGCAGCTCGGCGACCCGTCCGGCGACGTCACCGGACTCGCGCAGCTCGCCGGCCGCGGACTCGGCGAGGTCGGCCAGCAGCCGGGTCTGCCAGACGCCCTGCCGGGCGACGGCCAGGTGACCGGCGATGATCGCGAGCTCGACCCGGGCGCGGTGGCCGCCCATCATGGCGAAGTAGTCGATCCACTGCTTGAGGACCCGGCCGAGCTGCCAGCTGTTGGTGATCTGCTCCGAGCCGGAGAGGAGGCGGATGGCCCGCGCCCACTCCACCCACACCCGCGGGTGGTCGGCCACGACGTCGAGGTCGGGCAGCGCCTCGACGGCCTCCGGCGTCCTGCCGAGGGTGGCGAGCGTGAACGCCCGCAGCACGCCCTCGCGGTGCGCCTTGGCCACCGGGTCGTCGGGCTTGAAGTCGGCCGCGGCGTCCAGCGCGGTCAGCGCGTCCTCCGGGCGCCCCGCGGCCAGCAGCGCGCGGGCCGAGGCGGCCCCCAGCTCCCAGCTCGCCTCGCGGCCGGCCTCGCGCAGCGCCGCCACGGCGGCCTCGGCGTGGGCGACGGCCTCCACCGGACGGCCGGCGTCGATCAGGGCGGCGACGTGCTGCTCGGCCACGGCGGCGAAGGCCGGGGAGGCGGGCGCGACGTCGAGGGCGCCCAGGGAGGAGAGCCGCTCGGCGGCGTAGCCGGGGCCGTCGGTGTTCGCCTGCGCGATGGCCAGCGCCAGGACGGCCCCGGGGGCCGACGGGCAGTCGCGGACGTCCTCGCGCCGGGCGAACTCGGCCAGCGCCTCGGCGTCGGCGAGGGCGACCGCGCCCTGGGCGCGGTTGCCGACCCGGCCGATCAGGTGCCAGTAACGGGCGTAGAACTCGAGCCAGGGCAGCCCCATCGTTCCCGCCTGCTGGGCGATGGCCGGCGCGAGCACGTCGAGCTGCGCGTACCGGCCCTCCAGTGCCTGGGCGGGCACGTCGCCGATCGCCATTGCCAGACCGGTGTTCCCGGCTTCGTGCAGTTGCCGCTGGGTGTCGCCGACCCAGGACCAGATGTCCACGTCCATGGGACGTCAGTCTGCCAGGTCGGCGACCGTGCCCCAAACGACTTGACCATCTCGCCAGGTCCGATGCCCCGGCCGGTCCGCTCGTGTCCCTTTCGCCGTCCGGTCCGTCATCCGGTCCGCCGCCCGGTCCATCGCCGGGTCTGTCATCCGGTCCATCGCCCGGTCCGCCGCCCGGCTCGTCATCCGGTCCATCGCCTGGCCCGCCGCCCGGGCCGCCGTCAGATGAGGATCTCGCCCGAGGCGACCAGCACCGCGGGTCCCGCGAGGTGGCTGGTGTGCTCGTCGAGGGTGACGGTGAGGGTGCCGCCGGGGACCTCCACCTCCCAGGTGCCGGTGCTCTCCCCCGCCAGCCGCGCGGCCGCCACCGCCGAGGCCACGGTGCCTGTCCCGCAGGACCGCGTCTCGCCCACCCCCCTCTCGTGGACCCGCATCACGATCCGGTGCGGACCCACCGCGTTGAGCAGCTCGACGTTCACCCCGTGCGGGAAGGCCTCCGGGTCGAACGCCGGCTGCCGCGTCAGGTCGAGCCCGGCCACCGGGTCGCCGATCACGCAGGCCAGGTGCGGGTTGCCCATGTCGACACGGACGCCCTCGTACTCGCGGCCCCCCACGACCGCCCGGCTCTCGCCCAGCACCCGGGGTGCCCCCATGTCCACGCTCACGTCGCCGCCGCGGGCCAGCCGTACCCGCCTGACCCCGCCACGGGTCGCCACGCCGAACTCGCCCTCGTCCATCAGGCCCGACTCGACCAGGTAGCGGGCGAAGACGCGTGTCCCGTTGCCGCACATCTCCGCGATGCCGCCGTCGGCGTTGCGGTAGTCCATGAACCACTCGGCCTCGCCGGCCTGGCCGGCCACCTCGGGGACGAGCTTCGTCCGCGTCACGCGCAGCACGCCGTCGGCGCCGATCCCGGCGCGCCGGTCGCACAGCGCCGCCACCCTCGCCGCCGTCAGCTCAAGCTCGCCGTCCGGGTCGGGGAGGATCACAAAGTCGTTCTCGGTGCCGTGGCCCTTCACGAATCGCATGTCCCAACTGTAGGCACGCCCCGGATCGGGGAGAGAATCGCGGGCGCGCCCCGGGACGGGCCCGGCCCGTCGCGGACACGCCCGGAGGTCGCCTCACGGGTGCGCCCCGGGCCGGGCCCGGCCGGCCGCGGGCGTGCCCGGGGTCGTCTCGCGGACGCGGCGCCCTCCGGTGGCCGTCGCGCGCCGCCTCCGCGGCACCTCCACGACGGCCGGTCACCTCGTGGGCGGAGCGTCCTCCACCACGGCCAGCGCGCGGTCGAGCAGGCCGGGATCCTCCTGCGGGAGCCACACCACCCGCGGGTCGCGGCGGAACCACGACTCCTGGCGGCGGACGAACCTGCGGGTCGCCCGGACCGTCTCGGCCTTCGCCTCCTCCTCGGTCCACTCGCCGGCGAGGAGACGCAGCACCTGGGCGTAGCCCAGCGCGCGGCTCGCCGTACGGCCCTCGGCCAGGCCGCGTCGCAGCAGCGACCGCACCTCGTCCACCAGTCCGGCCTCCCACATGCGCTCCACGCGCAGCGCCACCCGCTCGTCCAGCACGTCCCTCGGCACCTCGACGCCGATCTGCACGCTGTCGTAGACGGCGTCGTAGGAGGGCATCGTGGCCGAGAAGGGACGCCCGGAGATCTCGATGACCTCCAGCGCGCGGACGATCCTGCGGCCGTTGCCCGGCAGGATCGCCGCGGCCGCCTTCGGGTCGCTCCCGCGCAGCCGCTCGTACAGCGGGGCCGGGCCGAGGCGCTCCAGCTCGGCCGAAAGGCGTGCGCGGACCTCCGGATCGGTGCCGGGGAACTCCAGGTGGTCGAGGGCCGCCCGCACGTACAGCCCGGACCCGCCCGCCAGGATCGGCGCGGTCCCCTTCGCCCGCAGCTCCTCGATCAGCGGCCGGGCCGTCTTCTGGTACTCGGCCACGCTCGCGGTCTCGGTGACGTCCAAGACGTCGAGCAGGTGGTGGGGGACCCCTCGCCGCTCCGCCGGGGTCAGCTTCGCCGTACCGATGTCCATGCCCCGGTACAGCTGCATGGAGTCGGTGTTGATCACCTCGCCGCCCAGCCGGAGGGCGAGATCGACGGCGAGGTCCGACTTTCCGGCCGCCGTGGGTCCGACGACGGCGATGACTGGTAGCTGACGCACAGGACAAGTGTGTCAACCTCCGGGGTATGGGCGAGCCCCGTGGGTATGCATGCGGTTGACGTCACGTCACGTCACGTCGAACAGGGGGACGCAGCCATGTCGATCATGCAGAAACTCAAGGAGATGCTGCGGGGCAACCCGCGGGCCGGGGAGTTCGCCCAGAAGGGCATCGACAAGGCCGAGCAGATGGCCAGGCAGAAGAGCGGCGGCAAGTACGACGACAAGATCGACCTCGCCGCGCAGAAGGCGCGGGAGGCCGCCGAGAAGATGACCGCCCGGCCCGGCGAGCCCGGTCAGGCCGGGGGGTACGGCGAGGCGGGCACCGCCGCGGGATACGGCGAGCACGGCACGCCGCCCGGCCGGCCCGAGACCGACACCGACGCGCCGCCTGCCCCGGGCCGCCCCGGAGCGCCCCCGGCGCCCTAGCCGCCACCGGGAAGGCTCACCGGGCCCGTCCGGCCCGACACCGGTTTCCGCCGGGGCGGCGCCGTCCGGCGAAGGTCTCCGGCCACGGCGTCAGGCACCCCGGAGGCCCGCCGTCTCCGGACGGTTCCGCTGTCCGGCACCCGTCTCCGGACGGTTCCGAGGTCCCGTCCGGCGCCCTGTCCTGCCCGATTTCTGACCGGCCGACCGATTCATCCGACCGGAGCCGGTCAGCCCCAGTCGAGCATCGGCTGCAGGTAGCCCTCCAGGGTCAGCAGCCACCGCTTGGACTCCACGCCCTCACCGCCGCTGAAACCGCCCAGGCCGTTCCCGGCGACGACCCGGTGGCAGGGGACGATGACGGGGATCGGGTTGGCGCCCATGATCGAGCCGATGGCCCGCGCGGGGACGCCCGTCCCGCTGCGGGCGGCGAGCTCGCCGTAGGTCACGGCCTCGCCGTACCCGACCGTCTCGTACAGGGTGCCCAGCACCCTGCGCTGCACCGGCGTGGTCAGCCGCCAGTCCACCGGCGAGGAGAACGTCCGCAACTCCCCCGCGTAGTAGCGGGCCAGCTCGTCCAGCACCGGGGCCGTACGCGCGGGGTCGCCGGCCTCGGCCAGACCCAGTCGGAGCAGCAGCCGTTCCCGCAGCTCCCCGTCGCGGCCGCCGCTCCAGCCGACGCCCGCCACCCCGTCCTCGGTGACGGCGGCCAGCATGTCCCCCAGCGGGGTCGGGACGCTCCCGAACGCCACCGTTCCTACCATGTGCACCGTGTCCCTTCGCGAACTCGTCGTCCTCGGCACCTCAAGCGCGGTCCCCACCCGCCACCGTAACCACAACGGATATCTCCTGAGATGGGATGGTGAGGGGTTCCTGTTCGATCCGGGAGAGGGTACCCAGCGCCAGATGATCCGGGCCGGCGTCGGCTCCCACGACGTCACCTGGATCTGCGTCACCCACTTCCACGGCGATCACTGCCTGGGGGTGCCGGGCGTCGTCCAGCGCATCGCCAGGGACGGTGTGACCCACCGGGTCCGGGCGGCCTACCCGGCGAGCGGCGAGACCTACTGGCGGCGGCTGCGCCACGCCAGCGTCTTCGCCGACACCTCGGTGATCGACGAGTGCCCGCTCTCGGGCTCCGCGCCGGCCTTCGACGCCGGGCCGGTGACCCTGACCGCCCGGCCGCTCTCCCATCCCGTCGAGTCCTACGGCTACCGCCTCGACGAGCCGGACGGCCGGAGGATGCTCCCCGGGCGGCTCGCCGAGCGCGGCATCCGGGGCCCGGCGGTCGGCGAACTCCAGCGCGAGGGCTCGGTGCGCGCCCCTGACGGGTCGGTCGTGCTCCTCTCGGAGTGCAGCGAGCCCCGCCCCGGCCAGAGCGCGGCGTTCGTCATGGACACCGCGCTGTGCGACGGCGTCCTCGCGCTCGCCGAGGGCGTGGACCTGCTGGTGATCGAGTCCACGTTCCTGTCCTCGGAGTCGGACCTCGCCGCGCGGTACGGCCACCTGACCGCCGCCCAGGCCGGCCGGGTCGCCGCCGAGTCTGGGGTGCGCCGCCTGGTGCTGACCCACGTCTCCGAACGCTACGACGCCGCCGACGAGCCCCGGTTCACGGAGGAGGCGCGCCTGGCCTTCGACGGCGAAGTGGTGCTCGCCCACGACCTGATGCGTGTCGCGGTCCCGCGCCGCGACCAGCGATGACCGATGACCGATGGCCGATGACCGTCCCGGTTCCGCGTCGCGGCCACCGGCTTCCGCCCCGTTCCGCGAGCGACGGGGTCATCCCGTCCAGCGGGCGACGAAGTAGCCGACGCCGTAGGGGGCCGCGTGGTAGAGCACCTCGGAGTACGGCGCACCGCCCGCCCCGGCGAGGACCTGAAGGGCCGCGCGACCGGCCACCTGCGACTCCGCGGCCTCGCCCGGGTCGAGCGCCGCGAGTTCCCGGACGTCTCCCCGGGCCAGCGCGCCGACGATCGCGGCCTCGTACGGCTCGGCGCGGGGATCGAGGTAACCGGGGGACTTCTCCGTCAGGCGGGCCGAGCCGTCGGCCATGACGAGCAGCGCCACCCGGCCCGGTCCGTCCGCCAGCCGCGCGCCGAGCGCGGCGCACTCCGCCGGCGAGGCGTCGAACGGCACCGCGTGGAAGGACGAGGCGGCCATCCCCGCCCGGTCGAGCAGCCAGCGCCCGATCGTCAGGGACAGGGGCAGGACCGGCTCACCCTCACCGGCCCGGACGTCGACGCCCCAGGGCGCGAGGCTCCCCGCGGCGCCGGCCCCGTGCTCTCCGGCCAGGTCCGCTCCGCCGACCACCACGATCCGGTCGGGGCGGGCGTCGCGCAGCGCGTCCAGCGCGGCCGCGCAGGCCGCCCGGAGGTCGTCGAGCTCGGGGCCCGCGGCGCCGGCGAGTTCGGGGACCAGCAGCGGCGGGTGAGGACACACGGCGGCGGCGGCAAGCACCCGGCCAGACTAAGGGATCGGGTGCCGGCCGCCGCCGGTGGCCGCCGTCAGCCGTTGGGGCCGTTCGGGGGGACGGATCCGGGAGGGCCGTCCGAGCGGGGGTCGACGGAGCCGTCCTCGCCCGAGGACGACCCGGTGCCGCTCTGGTGCTCCTTGGCGGGCGCGGGCGAGCTTTTCTTACCGGTCGTGGTCTTACCGGTCGTGTCACCGTTCGAGGAGCGGGAGCCGCTCTGCGAGCCGCTTCCGGTGGCCGCGCCGTCGCCGCCACCCGCGGCGCGCTCCGTGCCCGGTCCGGCGTCTCCGACGGATCCGCCGGAATCACCGGATCCGTCGGACGCCTCGGATTCGCCGGATCCGTCCGAGGAGACGTCTCCGGACTGCCGGCCGGACTCGCCGGAGGCCGGGTCCTGGCCGGCTTCCTGGCTGGTTCCGGTGCCGTTCGGCGCCGACGGGCCGGCGGGATCGTCGCCGCCGGCGACGGCGAAGACGATGCCGCCGCCCACGACGGCGGCCACCGCCACCCCTGCGACGGCGGAGGCGACGGTCATGGCCGGACCGCGCTTCCGCCTGCGGGTGGGGGCGGGCTTGCCGGTGGGCTCACCGGCGGGGAGGGGCTCACCGGCGGGGCCGGCGAGGATCTCGGTCTCTCCGAGCCGCCGGGGGTGGTCCGGCGAGAAGGGGATGGGGTCTCCGGACTGTCGGGGGTGGCCCGGAGACGAGGGGACGTGGTCTCCGGGCTGCTGAGGGTGACCCGGAGATGAGGGGACGCGCATTCGGAACAACTCCCTGCGGTTATCGGGGGGAAACCTCCACGGCTTCCGCGGGCGCCGGACCACACTAGCCACAGGAATGGTGTGATCGCACACTGATCACAACGAAATCACGACTTGTCATCGGTGGAGCCGACGACCAGGGACGACCCGGCGCGGCCCCCGAAATCCGCCCCGACCGGCGGCTCGGCGGGCGGTTCCGCACCGGGTGGGCGGAATCCGGGACGATCGTGTGAAGGACCGGAAAAGAACGGCGGAGGACTGGAAAAGACCGCCGGAGGACCATCACGGCCCGCCGCGCGGGACACGCCGCGGCGGGCCGTACGGAGAGGGACCGTACGGGAGAGCGGCGGTGGAGAGGGGCGATGGCCCGCCGCGCGGAGGCGCCGCGGCGGGCCGTACGGAAGGAGGTGGGCCGGATCGGCCCACGCGGTTCAGGGGCTGACGGAGCAGCCCGGCGTCTCCTGCGGGAGCGGGGCGGGCCGGCCGATCGCCGGCATGCCGAGCAGGACGCCCCCGCCCGAGGCGGCCGGGGCGGCCTGCCGGGCCTCCCAGGCGTCGCCCGCGCGGGTACGGCGCAGGCCCAGCATCGGGCCGTCGGCGACCAGGTGGTGCGGCGCCGCGTATGTGATCTCGACGGCGACCATGTCACCGGGGCGCGGCGTCCCGGCGGCGTCGCCGTCCCGGGAGCTCGGTGTGAAGTGCACCAGGCGGTTGTCGGGGGCGCGGCCGGACAGGCGGCGGGTCGCCTCGTCCTTGCGGCCCTCACCCTCGGCCACCAGCACCTCGATCGTCCGGCCGACCTGCTTCCCGTTCTCCTCCCAGGAGATCTCGGTCTGCAGGGCCACGAGGCGCTCGTAGCGCTCCTGCACGACCTCCTTGGGGACCTGGTCGTCCATGGTGGCGGCGGGCGTGCCGGGCCGGATGGAGTACTGGAAGGTGAAGGCGTTGGCGAAGCGCGAGGCGCGCACGACGTCGAGGGTGGCCTGGAAGTCCTCCTCGGTCTCGCCGGGGAAACCCACGATGATGTCGGTGGAGATGGCGGCGTCCGGCATGGCCGCGCGGACCCGCTCGATGATGCCGAGGTAGCGCTCGGCGCGGTAGGAGCGGCGCATCGCCTTCAGGACGCGGTCGGAGCCCGACTGCAGCGGCATGTGGAGCTGGTGCATCACGTTGGGCGTCTCGGCCATCGCGGCGATGACGTCGTCGGTGAAGGCGGCCGGGTGCGGGCTGGTAAAGCGGACCCGCTCCAGCCCCTCCACGTCGCCGCAGGCGCGCAGCAGCTTGCCGAAGGCGAAGCGGTCGCCGAACTCCACGCCGTAGGTGTTGACGTTCTGGCCGAGGAGCGTGACCTCCAGGACCCCCTGGCCCACCAGGGTGCGCACCTCGGCCAGGACGTCGCCGGGGCGGCGGTCCTTCTCCTTGCCGCGCAGCGACGGCACGATGCAGAACGTGCAGGTGTTGTTGCAGCCGACCGAGACCGACACCCAGGCGGCGTAGGCGGACTCCCGCTTGGTGGGCAGCGTGCTGGGGAAGGTCTCCAGCGACTCCTTGATCTCGACCTGCGCCTCCTGCTGGACGCGGGCCCGCTCCAGCAGCACCGGCAGCGAACCGATGTTGTGGGTGCCGAACACCACGTCCACCCAGGGCGCCCTGCGAACGATCTCCCCCTGGTCCTTCTGGGCCAGGCAGCCGCCCACGGCGATCTGCATGCCGGGCCTGCCCGCCTTCGTGGGACGCAGGTGGCCGAGGTTGCCGTAAAGCCGGTTGTCGGCGTTCTCCCGGACGGCGCAGGTGTTGAACACGACCACGTCGGCCGTCTCCCCCTCGGGCGCCGGGACGTATCCGGCGTCTTCGAGAAGGCCCGACAGGCGCTCGGAGTCGTGCACGTTCATCTGGCACCCGTAGGTACGGACCTCGTACGTGCGGGTGCTCTCCACGGTGGCAGTCATCTCAACAGACAAGGGTAGGCGCTCCGCGCGGCCTCCCGGTACGGCCGCCACCCACCGCACTTTCGGTAAGGGAAAACAAACGGAGAGTAATGATCCTTGTTAGGGTGGGGCCCGAAGCCGCGTGCGAGAATAAGACTCGACCGACAGAGCATTTGGGGCGGTGAGCCGTATGGCGATGCTCGTGCAGACCTCGGAGGCGCCGGTGAAGGCCAACAAGCCTCACAGGAAGAAGGCGGCGCCGAAGCGGAACGGCCTCTGGTCCACCCCCGGGGAGCTCAGTGTCGATGAGTGGTTCGAGCTCAACTCACGCGACGACGGCAGTCGTTACGAGCTCATCGACGGGAGCCTCATCGTGTCCCCTGCCCCACCGTTCAGGCACCAGCGCCTCGGAGACCGGCTACAGACCTACCTGGAGTCCGTCGCACCGGAGGACATGGTCGCGGTCACCGCGACCGGCCTGATCCTGGATCGCAAGCCGGGTGTCATCCCCGATGTGATGCTGGTGGAGAAGAAGCCCTTCAGCGAAGGAGCCGAGGTCGCCCAGCCCGAATGGGTCCACCTGGTCGTGGAGATCGTCTCCAGGTCCACCACGGCGACCGACCGCAGGCTGAAGCCTTCCAAGTACGCCGAGGCGGGCATCCCCCACTTCTGGCGGATCGAGATGCTCCCCTTCCAGGGACAGGGCAACGAGCGACTGCCGATCGTGTTCACCTACGAGCTCGACGAGGACGGCGGCTACCGGCTCGTCCACCGGGTCGCCGCCGGAGGGGTGGCCGAGCTGACCGAACCGTGCAAACTGACACTCGACCCGGCGGGTCTCGCGCGGATCTGACACTCCGGAGCGGCTCTGACACGAATTCATCCCTATTTCATCGCATATCTCCAGGTCGTGACCTGATCGGTACCGCAGGGTTAGCCCGAGGTGCCCTTCACGGCTTTACGTTGTGCTCCATGACGGAGAACGGGGACGCGACTCCTCTTGTCGTGCTCAAGGACGTGAACAAGCATTTCGGCAGCCTGCACGTCCTGCGCGACATCAACCTGACCATCTCCCGCGGCGAGGTCGTGGTCGTCATCGGCCCCTCGGGCAGCGGCAAGTCGACCCTGTGTCGGGCGATCAACCGGCTGGAGACCATCGACGGAGGGACGATCACCTTCGACGGGCAGCCGCTCGCGGCCGAGGGCAAGGCCCTGGCCCGGCTCCGGTCGGAGGTCGGCATGGTGTTCCAGTCCTTCAACCTGTTCGCGCACAAGACGATCCTCGAGAACGTCACACTGGGGCCGATCAAGGTGAGGGGCACCGCCAGGGCCGAGGCCGAGCGCCGGGGCATGGAGCTGCTGGACCGGGTCGGGATCGGCGCGCAGGCGTCGAAGTACCCCGCCCAGCTCTCCGGCGGCCAGCAGCAGCGGGTGGCCATCGCCCGGGCCCTGGCCATGGACCCGAAGATGATCCTCTTCGACGAGCCGACGTCCGCGCTGGACCCGGAGATGGTCCAGGAGGTGCTCGACGTCATGGTGGGGCTCGCCGCCGAAGGCATGACGATGGCGGTCGTGACGCACGAGATGGGCTTCGCCCGCCGCGCGGCCGACCGGGTGGTGTTCATGGCCGACGGGCAGATCGTCGAGGAGAACACCCCCGACGAGTTCTTCACCGCTCCCCGGACCGATCGCGCCAAGGACTTCCTCTCCAAGATCCTCACCCACTGAGGCTCTCGGGCCGGCTGCACATTTCCAGGAAAAAGGGGTAACGAAAACATGCGACTACTACGTGCCGGTGCGGCGCTGGCGGCCGTCGGCGCGCTCACTCTGGGTCTGGCCGCCTGCGGGGGCGACGACGGCGGGGACGGCGGCAGCGCCGCCTACTCGACGGTCGTGGACAAGGTCAAGGGCGCCAAGAAGATCGTCGTCGGCACCAAGTGGGACCAGCCGGGCATGGGCCTGAAGAAGGGCGCCGAGCCGGAGGGGTTCGACGTCGACGTCGCCAAGTACATCGTCAAGGAGCTGGGCGGCGGCCAGGACGTGGACATCACGTGGAAGGAGTCCGCCTCCTCCAACCGTGAGGCGTTCCTCGCCAACGGCACGGTGGACATGATCGTGGCGACCTACTCCATCACCGACAGCCGCAAGCCGAAGGTGACCTTCGGCGGGCCGTACATCGTCGCCCACCAGGACGTCATGGTCCGCGCCGACGACACCAAGGTCACCAAGCCGACGGACCTCGCGGGCAAGCGGATCTGCCAGGTGGCCGGCTCCAACTCCTACAAGCGGATCACCGACCCGCCGCCGGAGGGTGAGCTCGACCTGGACGCCCAGCTCGTCGGCGCGGCGACCTACTCCGAGTGCGTGGCCAAGCTCCAGGGCAGCAACCTGGACGCCGTCACCACCGACAACCTGATCCTCGCCGGGTTCGCCGCGCAGGCGCCCGACAAGTTCAAGGTCCTCGGCCAGCCGTTCACCGACGAGAAGTACGGCGTCGGCCTGAAGAAGGGCGACACCAAGACCTGCGAGGCCATCAACACGGCCATCACCAAGATGTACCAGGACGGCACGGCCAAGCAGCTGCTGGACAAGTGGTTCGGCAAGACCCAGGGTCTGGAGCTGCCCACCGAGGCGCCGAAGTTCGAGCCCTGCGCCTGACGCCACGACCGGTCTCGTAGGAGCGGCGGCCGGTGACCCGACCTCGGGCCACCGGCCGCTGCCGTCCCCCGATGGAGCACGATGGACGATCTGATCAAATACGCGCCGGACCTGCTGGCGGGCTTCCTGAAGAACGTGCAGCTCTCCCTGGTCTGCGCTGTCCTGTCCCTGATCCTGGGCACGATCCTGGTGTCGATGCGGGTCGCGCCGGTCCCGGTCCTGCGGGCCGTCGGCACCACCTACGTCAACATCGTGCGGAACACCCCGCTCACACTGGTCCTGGCGTTCTCCGCGCTGGGCCTCAGCGACACCCTGGGGCTCACCTTCTCGGACGAGCCGAGCAGCAACGGGTTCTGGCTGGTGACGCTGGGCCTGTCGGCCTACACGGCGACGTTCGTCTGCGAGGCGCTGCGCTCGGGGATCAACACGGTGCCGCTGGGGCAGGCGGAGGCGGCCCGCGCGATCGGGCTGACGTTCTTCCAGTCACTGAGGATGATCATCCTTCCGCAGGCGTTCCGCGTGGTCATCGCCCCGCTGGGCAGCGTGATGATCGCAATGATCAAGAACACCACGGTCGCGGTGGCGGCCGGTTACCTGGCGGAGTCAGCGTTCGTCATGAAGGACACCTTCGACGAGACCGGCGTGTCGATCCCCATCTTCATCGGGCTCGTCATCGCGTTCATGGTGGTCACCCTGCCGATCGGCTTCCTCACCGGCTGGCTCGCCAACCGTCTGGCGGTGGCCCGATGAGCCGATCCGAGGCGTCGGTCCTGTTCGACACGCCGGGACCCCGCGCGCGGCTGCGCAACAACGTCCTGACGCTGGTGGCGGCGGTCGCCGTGGTCGCCGTCCTCTACGTCGTCTACGCCAGGTTCGACGCCAAGGGCCAGTGGGACGGGCAGATCTGGGAGCCGTTCGTCCGGCTCGACACCTGGACCGTCTACATCATCCCCGGCCTGCTCGGCACGCTGAAGGCGGCGGGTCTCGCCGCGATCCTCGCACTGGTCTTCGGCGCGATCTTCGGCCTGGCCAGGCTGTCGGACCACGCGTGGCTCCGGGTGCCCGCCGGCGTGGTCGTCGAGGTCTTCCGGGCGATCCCGCTGTTGCTGCTGATCTTCTTCATCTTCTACCTGGCGCCCAGTGCGTTCGGCGGCGGCGACTACACGCTGATCGCGCTGGTGACGGGTCTGACCCTGTACAACGGGTCGGTGCTGGCCGAGATCGTCCGGGCGGGCATCCGCGCCGTCCCCAAGGGACAGTCGGAGGCCGCCTACGCGATCGGGCTGCGCAAGGGCGGGGTCATGCGGCTGATCCTGCTCCCCCAGGCCGTCACCGCGATGATGCCGGCGATCGTGAGCCAGCTCGTGGTGCTGCTCAAGGACACCGCCCTCGGTTACATCATCGCCTACGTCGACCTGCTGAACATGGGCTTCAAGATCATCCCTGCGGTCAACTTCGGGTCGCTGATCCCGGCCGCCATCGTCATCGGGATCATCTACGTGGGCCTGAACATGACGCTCAGCGCCGTGGCCACCTGGCTGGAGCGGCGCAGCCGCCGCAGCCGCAAGTCCGCGGCCGGGCCGATCGAGCCGCCGGGTGCGGTCGGCGTGGCCGTCGGCAGCGGTGCCACTCCCGTCTGAGCCGCGATCCCCTTCCGGCCGCCCGCCGTCCCGTGCGGGCGGCCGGACCTGTTCCGGTGCGGCCATGGCGCGTGTCATACCGGCGACACGCGCCGGGTTATCGGGCAGGATGACCTCATGTCCCCCGAGCAGGCCGTCCTGCCGTACGCCGCCTGGCCTTCGCCGGTGTCCACCGCCGAGGTGGCCCGGTCCGGGCTGCGCCCGGCGTATCCGACGGTGTCCGGCGAGCAGGTGTGGTGGACCGAGGACCGCCCCGCCGAGGGCGGACGGACCACGATCATGCGGCGCGACCCCGACGGCACGCTCCACGAGCTGCTGGCCTCGCCGTGGAACGCCCGTACCCGTGTCCACGAGTACGGCGGGCGCGCCTACGCGGTCGTCCCGGGCGGCGGCGTGGTGTTCGCCAATCTCGCCGACCAGCGTCTTCACCTGCTGCTCCCGGGCGGCGCGCCCCGGCCGATCACGCCGGAGCCCGGCCGGGACGCGGGGCTCCGCTACGCGGACATGAGCGTCCGCGACGGCCGGGTCTGGTGCGTCCGGGAGCGGCACCACGACGACGGGCGGGTGAGCCGTTCGATCGTCTCCGTCCCGCTGGACGGCTCCGCCGAACCGCGCGAGCACGTCGGCGGGAGCGACTTCTACGCCTACCCGGAGCTCTCCCCCGACGGAGAGCACCTGGCCTACATCTGCTGGGACCACCCGCGCATGCCGTGGAACGGTACAGAGCTGCGGATCACCCGCCTGGCCGACGGCCGTTCACGAACGCTCTGCGGCGGGCCCGCCGAGTCGGTTCTGGCCCCCCGCTGGTGCGGCGACCGCGCCCTGTACCTCGTCTCCGACCGGTCGGGCTGGTGGAACCTCTACCGGGTCGCACTGGACGGCGCCGCCCCGGAGGCGCTCCACCCGGCGGAGGAGGAGTTCGCCGGACCGCTGTGGCAGCTCGGCGCCCACCCCTACGCCGTGCTGGACGACGGGCGGATCGCGGTCCTGCACGGGCGGGGAGACCTGCGGCTGGGCGTCCTCGACCCGGCCGGCGGCACGCTGACCGACCTGGACGTGCCCTACTCCGGCTGGGCCCCGGTCCTCGACCGCGACGGGCGCTCACTCGTCGGGATCGGCTACGGCCCTGCGACGCCCCGCTCGCTCGTGCGCCTGGACCTGCCGTCCGGACGCACCGAGGAGCTCCGGCACGACACCGAGGAGCCTCCGGAGAGCGCCTACCTCCCGGCCGCACGGAGCGTGGAGATCGAGGGCCGGTCCGGCCGGGCGGTGCACGCGTTCGTCCACCCGCCGTCGAACCCGCGTTGCCGCGGGGAGGGCCCCCCTCCCTACATCGTGTCCGTCCACGGCGGCCCCACCTCGCACAGCACGAGCGAGCCCGACCTGTGGAAGGCGTTCTTCACCAGCCGGGGCATCGGCGTGCTCGACGTCAACTACGGCGGCTCCACCGGGTACGGCCGCGCCTACCGCGACCGGCTGCACGGCGAGTGGGGGGTGGTGGACGTCGAGGACGTGGTCGCCGCCGCCGGGTGGCTGGCGGCTCAGGGTCTGGCCGATCCCGCGCGGATCGCGATCCGGGGCGGCAGCGCGGGCGGCTGGACCGTCATGGCGGCCTGCTGCGCCTCCGACGCGTTCGCCGGCGGCGTCTCCTACTACGGGGTGAGCGCGCTCGGCCCGCTCGTCGCCGCCACCCACGACTTCGAGTCCCGCTACGTCGAGTGGCTGGTCGGCCCGGAGGACCCCGTCCTGTACGGCTCCCGCGAACCGCTCGCCCGGGTCGCCGGGGTGAGCTGCCCGATGCTGCTCCTGCAGGGGCTCTCCGACCCGGTTGTGCCGCCCGCCCAGTCGCAGGCGTTCGCCGACGCGCTCGCCGAGCGCGGTGTCCCGTGCACCTACATGACCTTCGAGGGCGAGGCCCACGGTTTCCGCCGCGTGGAGACCCGCAGCGCGGCCCTGGCCACCGAGCTCGCCTTCTACCAGCAGATCTTCCGCGGCTGAGAGCCCGGCCCGGTCCGTCCCGGCCGTCCCACGGACCGGCCACGGGTCCCGCCCCCGGAGAGGGCATCCGGTGGGCCGGAGGGCACGGACCGGCCGGAACCGTACGGGCGGCAGGGCGGACCGGACGGGCCAGGCGGACAGACCTGGCAGACCTGGCAGACCTGGCAGACGGGACAGGCGGGTCGGGCGGGTTCAGCGGGCGAACTCGGTGGCGCGGGACTCCCGCACGACCGTGATGCGGATCTGCCCCGGGTAGGTGAGCTCCTCCTCCACCTGCTTGGCCACGTCGCGGGCGATCACCTGGGCCTGGATGTCGTCCACACCGTCGGGTTTCACCATGACGCGGACCTCCCGGCCGGCCTGCATGGCGAAGACCTTCTCGACGCCGTCATAGGAGGTGGCGATCTCCTCCAGCCGCTCCAGCCGCTTGACGTACGCCTCCAGCGACTCGCGCCGGGCGCCCGGCCGGCCGCCGCTGATGGCGTCGGCCGCCTGGGTCAGCACCGCCTCGACGGTCTTGACCTCCACCTCGTTGTGATGGGCCTCGATGGCGTGGACGACGTCCTCGTGCTCGCCGTATCTCCTGGCGATCTCCGCACCGATGAGCGCGTGGCTGCCCTCGACCTCGTGGGTGAGGGCCTTGCCGATGTCGTGCAGGACGGTGCAGCGCTTGAGCAGCGTCGGGTCGAGCCGGAGCTCGGCGGCCATGATCCCGGCGATGTGGGCCGACTCGATGAGATGGCCCAGCACGTTCTGGCCGTAGGAGGTGCGGTAGCGGAGCTGGCCGAGCAGGGTGACCAGCTCCGGGTGCATGTCGGTGAGGCCCAGCTCCACCAGGGCGTCCTCACCGGCCCGCACGCACAGCTCCCTGACCTCCGCCCTGCTGCGCTCGTGCGCCTCCTCGATCCGCTGGGGATGGATGCGCCCGTCGAGCACGAGCTTCTCCAGCGTCAGCCGGGCGGTCTCACGGCGGACCGGGTCGAAGCACGACAGGAGGACCGCCTCGGGCGTGTCGTCGATGATGAGGTTGACCCCGGTCGTCGTCTCGAAGGCGCGGATGTTGCGGCCCTCGCGGCCGATGATGCGGCCCTTCATCTCGTCGCCCGGCAGGTGCAGGACGCTGACGACGGACTCGGCGGTCTGCTCGGTGGCCACCCGCTGGACCGCCAGTGTGACGATCTTGGTGGCGCGCTTCTCGCCCTCCTTGCGGGCGTCGCTCTCGATCTGCCGGACGATCAGGGCGGCCTCGCGCTTGGCCTGGTTCTCGATCTCGCGCACCAGCTCGGTCTTGGCCTCGTCACCGGTGAGACCGGCGACCCGCTCCAGAACGGCCCTGCGCTCATCGGCGACGCGGTCGAGCTCCTCCCGGCGGGCGGCCAGCTCGGTCTCGGTCTCGGCGAGCTTGCGGGCCCGCTCGGCCTGGCGTCTCGCCTCCTCGTCCAGGCGCTGCTCCCGCTCGGCCAGCCGGTTCTCCCGCCGCTCCAGGTCCGAGCGGAGCTCCTTGATCTCGTACTTCAGGCCCCGGCTCTCCGCCTCGGCCTCCTTGCGCAGCTCCGCGGCGGCCTCGACGGCCAGCTCGGACCTGCGCAGGATCTCCCCCGCGTCGCTCTCCGCCTTGGCCCGGATGTCGGCGGCCTCCCGCCGGGCGGCCTCCAGCTCGGTCTGGACCTCGGCCAGCTGCGCGGGAGAAGGGCCTATCGGCCCGCCGCCGGTACGGCGCAGCAACACGATCAACGCGACTATCGTCACCACCGAAAGAACCGCGACGGCCCCGGTCAGTATGACGACCACAATCGGATCCATGCGCGCCCCGCCCTCCTCGCGTCGCGGATATCAAGCATGCGAGGGGTCACGCGCACGGCACGGAGAAGTCAGGCGGTGTCGTCACCACGGCAGGTGCCGACCGAGGGTCCACTCCACACCGGCTGATCACGCCGGCGCGTCGTCCGCCCTCATCCGCCGCTTTGTTCGCCCGTAATCAACCGTTATGACAATCCGCACTGCGCGGAGTAACTCCTCACTGTCGTCGAGGCTAAGCGTCAAACAGGTAACGGGCAAGCAAAGGCGCACTACGAACCGGCCGGCATCGCGAAGGCGGCGTTCCGGAGCGGCATCGCGGAGGCGACGCCCGGACCGGAGTGCTACCGGAATCGTCCGCGGCGCTCCGACCTTCGGGCCGGGAAGCGCGTCAGTCGAAGGGGTGGTCGAGGTCGTCGGCGAACGCGGCGCCTTCCGGCTCCTCGTTCTCCAGGGCTTCGCGGACCACGCGGAACGCCAGCCCCGGACCGTACCCCTTGCGGGCGAGCATGCCCGCCAGCCTGCGGGTCCGGACGGCACGGTCCAGCCCCCGGGTGGCGGAGAGCTTGCGCGCCACCAGCCTGCGAGCGGTCTCCTCCTCCTGCTCGGGGTCGAGCTGCTCCACGGCCTCCTTCACCGTGTCCTCGTCGACCCCGCGGTGCCGGAGCTCCGAGGCGAGCGCCCTGCGGGCCAGCCCCCGCCCGGTGTGGCGCGAGCTCACCCAGGCGGCGGCGAACGCCTCGTCATCGATGAGCCCGACCTCGGAGAACCGTTCGAGCACGGCCTCGGCCGCCTCGTCGGGCACGTCGCGCTTGCGCAACGCCTCGGCGAGTTGCGCCCGGGTGCGCGGCCCCATGGTCAGCAACCGCAGGCAGATGGCGCGAGCCACCGCCTGCGGGTCGGCGTCGGGGCCCTGGCTCGCCGGGGAGCCCTCGACCGGCCCGTCCGGGAGACGCCCGTCGAGGGCGCTCCGGGAACGCCTCCCTCCGCGCCGGCCCTCGCGTCTTCCCCCCTTCCGGGAGGAACCCGAGGGCTCGGGCACGTCGGGCCAGGCGCCCCAGTCCCGCGGCCCGGCCTGGCCGGCCGGACCGGAGTCGGATCCCGTCGGTCCTGTCGTCGAGTCAGGTCCCGTCGTCATCGGCCGGTCCCGGATCAGGCGTCACCCGGCTTGGGGGTCGCCTTGGAACCCCGGCCGGACGCGGCGGGAGCGGAAGCGGCGGGCGGCGGGGTGGCCGGGCTGTCGAGGCGCGGGCCGATGCCGAGCTTCTCCTTGATCTTCTTCTCGATCTCGTTGGCCATGTCCGGGTGGTTCCGCAGGAAGTTGCGGGCGTTCTCCTTGCCCTGGCCCAGCTGGTCGCCCTCGTAGGTGTACCAGGCGCCGGACTTGCGGACGAAGCCGTGCTCGACACCCATGTCGATCAGACCGCCCTCACGGGAGATGCCGACGCCGTAGAGGATGTCGAAGTCGGCCACGCGGAAGGGCGGGGCCATCTTGTTCTTGACGACCTTCACCCGGGTGCGGTTGCCGACCGCCTCCGTGCCGTCCTTGAGCGTCTCGATGCGGCGGATGTCGAGACGGACCGAGGCGTAGAACTTCAGCGCCTTTCCACCGGTCGTGGTCTCGGGCGAGCCGAACATGACGCCGATCTTCTCGCGGAGCTGGTTGATGAAGATCGCCGTGGTGCCGCTGCTGTTGAGCGCGCCGGCGATCTTGCGCAGGGCCTGGGACATCAGGCGCGCCTGGAGACCGACGTGGCTGTCGCCCATCTCGCCCTCGATCTCGGCCTTGGGCACCAGGGCCGCGACCGAGTCGATGACCAGCAGGTCGACCGCGCCGGACCGGATCAGCATGTCGGCGATCTCCAGCGCCTGCTCACCGGTGTCGGGCTGGGAGACGAGGAGCGCGTCGGTGTCGACGCCCAGCTTCTTCGCGTAATCCGGGTCGAGGGCGTGCTCGGCGTCGATGAACGCCGCGATGCCGCCGCCCTTCTGGGCGTTGGCCACCGCGTGCAGGGCGACCGTGGTCTTACCCGAGGACTCGGGACCGTAGATCTCGATGATGCGGCCGCGCGGGAACCCGCCGATGCCGAGAGCGACGTCGAGTGCGATGGAGCTGGTCGGGATCACTTCGATGGGCGCCCGCGCCTCGTCGCCGAGACGCATGACGGAGCCCTTGCCGAACTGCCGCTCGATCTGGGCGAGAGCGGTCTCGAGCGCCTTCTCGCGGTCGTTAGCTGCCATGGGAGCCCCCCTGGAGGGTCACGGGATGAATCGGTTGCCAGAAAGCTACGGGGTGCGACCGACATTTTCTGGAAGAGCACGCCATCGGTGGCGGCGTGTCCAATATAGCCGAACGATTGTTCGACGGAGGCTCGACGCTCCCATCCGTCCCCGGCGCCCCGCGTCGCGGGACGGATGGACCGCATGGCACGGGCCGGCCGCACGGCACGGACCGGCGGGACGGCGGATCGGCGCGCACGGCGGGTCGGCGTGGACGACGGGATGTCGCGGACGACGGCATGGCGGATCGGCCGCGCGGCATGGACCGGCGGGACGGTGCGGACGGCGGATCGGCGCGCGCCGGCGCTCAGCGCAGGGCGGCGGCGACGTCGGACACCCCGCACACGGCCCGCCAGACGTCCTTGGCGGCGATGCCGTCCGCCAGCGCCTGGTTCACCGTCCTGCCGTCCAGGCCGGCGATGACGTAGTCGCGGGCCCACGACTCGGCGTAGGCGTCACCGAAGTGGAGTCTCATCCGGTTCCAGAAATCCGACAGGCGCATGCCTCCAGTCTGACCCCTCCCCGCGGTGCTCATGACCGGACGCGCCCGGTGTCCGCCGGGCGGCCACGCCGCCCGGCACGGGCCGGGACGGGCCGGGACGGACCCGGGACCTGCGCCGCGGGCCCACGGTGGACCCAGCAGTGAGCCCGACGGCGGGCCCGGGGTGGGCCCGCAGCGGGCCACCCCGGGCCGCGGTCACGCCGTCGTGGCGATGATCTCCTCCACGATTTCCATCGTCGTGCCGGGATGCAGGAACGCGAACCTTCCGACCGTCTCGCCCTCCCATCCGGTCGGCGTGACGAACCCGACCTGCCCGGCGAGCAGCCGCTCGGACCACTCGTAGTAGTCCCGCCCGGTCCAGCCGGCGCGGCGGAAGAGCACCGCCGACAGTTCGGGCTCGCGGATCAGCTCCAGGTGTCCGGTGCGGCCGATCAGCGCGGCGGTCTCGCGGGCCAGCCACAGCCCCCTCTCGACGGCCTCGGTGTAGGCGTCGGTGCCGTTGACCGCGAGGGAGAACCAGAGCGGCAGGCCGCGGGCGCGCCTGGTCAGGTGATAGGCGTAGTCGGTGGGGTTCCACTCGTCGCCCTCCACGTGCAGGACATCGAGATAGGAGGCGTCCTGGGTGTGCACGGCGCGGGCCAGGCGGGGCTCGCGGTAGAGCAGGGCCGCGCAGTCGAAGGGCGCGAACAGCCACTTGTGCGGGTCGACGACGAAGGAGTCGGCGTGCTCGATCCCCTCGTAGCGGTGGCGCACGGAGGGCGCGAACAGCCCCGCGCCGCCGTACGCGCCGTCCACGTGGAACCACATGCCGCGCTCGCGGGCGACCTCCGAGACCCCGGCGAGGTCGTCGATGATCCCGGCGTTGGTGGTTCCGCAGGTGGCCACGACGGCGATCACGTCGGAGGGGTCGGGGTCGGCCGCCAGGGCCGCGCGCAGCGCCTCTCCGGTGAGGCGGTGGTCGGCGGACGGCACGACGAGGGCGTCCACGCCGATGATCCGCAGCGTGTTGGAGACGGAGGAGTGCGCCTGGTCGCTGACGGCGACGCGCAGGCGGCCCCCGGGGCGGCGGTGCCGGGCGGTGTCCCTGGCCACGACGAGCGCGGACAGGTTGGCGGCCGAGCCGCCGGAGACGAAGCAGCCGCCCGCGCCGGCCGGCATGCCGGCCCTGTCGGCGATCAGCCTGAGCACCTGGTTCTCCGCGGCGATCGCGCCGGAGGCCTCCAGCCAGGAGATGCCCTGCAGCGACGCGCAGGAGACCACCATGTCGAACAGCAGGGCGGCCTTGGTGGGGGCGGCCGGGATGAACGACAGGAAGCGGGGACTGTCGGCGGAGATGACCGCCGGGGCCAGCTGGGTCGCGTAGACGTCCAGGACCTTTCCGGCGTCGGTGCCGCCGGGCGTGATGAGCCCGGCGAGGGCCGCGTCGAGTTTGTCCTTCACGCCGGGGTTGTCGAGGGGGACGGGGTCGAGTGAGAGCCGCTCCTTCATGTAGGAGAAGACCAGGTCCGTCAGCCGCTCGTCGTAACTGTGCACGCGAGAATTATGCGGATAAAAGGTTTAAAACGGATAACAAGGACCTCAGATCATGTTCAAGGTAGATTCTGTCGATATCCCCCCGCACCGTGTGACGTCCCGCGGGCGGACGGTTCTGTCGGTGGCGAAGGGCAGTATGGATCCGTGACCGGCTCAGCGCTCGACCACTTCAGCCCGGTGACCAGGGAATGGTTCGCCGGCGCCTTCGCCATGCCCACCGCCGCCCAGGAGGGGGCGTGGGCCTCGATCGCCCGCGGGGACAACACCCTCGTCGTCGCGCCCACCGGCTCCGGCAAGACGCTGGCGGCGTTCCTGTGGTCGCTCGACCGGCTGGCCGCCGAGCGCGCGGCGGAGGCGGCGGAGACGGCCGCTGTCTCCGGGGCGGACGGCGGGCCCGGCTCCGCCCCGTCCGGCGGGACCGAGCGGGTCGTCCGGAAGTCCGGCGACCGGCGGGACCCTCGCGGCTCCGGCGGTCCCCGCGGGCGCGCCGGAGAGGACGGCGAGGCCGCCCGGCGCTGCCGGGTGCTCTACGTGTCGCCGCTCAAGGCGCTGGCGGTCGACGTCGAGCGCAACCTCCGGGCGCCGCTGACCGGGCTGCGGCAGACCGCCCGGCGGCTCGGACTGCCGGTGCCGGAGATCTCCGTGGCGATCCGGTCGGGCGACACCTCGCCGGAGGAGCGGCGCCGGTTCGCGGCCAGGCCCGCCGACATCCTCATCACGACCCCCGAGTCGCTGTTCCTGCTGCTGACCAGCCAGGCCCGCGAGGCGTTGCGCGGGGTGGAGACGGTCATCGTCGACGAGGTGCACGCGGTGGCGGGCACCAAGCGCGGCGCCCACCTGGCCCTCAGCCTGGAGCGGCTCGACGCCCTCCTGCCCGCCCCCGCGCAGCGCGTCGGGCTGTCGGCGACCGTGCGCCCGGTGAGCGAGGTCGCCGAGTTCCTCGGCGGTCCCCGTCCGGCCGTCGTGGTGCAGCCCCCCTCGGAGAAGGAGATCGAGATCGAGGTCGTCGTCCCCGTCGAGGACATGACCGAGCTCGACTCCGCCCCGCCGCGGTCGCCGTCCGGTGACGGCGGCGCTCCCGGCCACGGCGCTCTGGGTGACGGTGCTCCCGGTGACGGCGACCTCGGCGACGACCGCTGGCTCACCGAGCCGCCCACCCGGCGGTCCATCTGGCCGCACGTCGAGGAGCGGCTGTTCGACCTGATCGGCGCCCACCGCTCGACGATCGTGTTCGCCAACTCCCGCAGGCTGGCCGAACGGCTCTGCACCCGGCTCAACGAGCTGGCCTGGGAACGACGGCCCGGCACCGGGGACGCCGACGCCGCCGGGGACGGCGGGGACGACGGAACGCCCTGGAAGGGGACCCCTGCGGAGCCCGTCCACTGGGCCGACGGGTTCCCCACCCCGCCCGGCTCCGCCCCGGCCGGCCCCACGCCGGGCGTCGCCTCCACGCCGCCGACGGCCTCGTCCGCCACCCCGGCGGAGATGATGGCGCAGGCGGGCGCGTCCAGGGGCGTGATCCCGGAGATCGTCCGGGCCCATCACGGGTCGGTGTCGAAGCAGGAGCGCGCGGCGATCGAGGACGCCCTCAAGTCCGGGCGGCTGCCCGCCGTCGTCGCGACCTCCAGCCTGGAGCTCGGCATCGACATGGGCGCGGTCGACCTGGTCGCCTGCGTGGAGTCGCCGCCGAGCGTCTCCAGCGGCCTGCAGCGGATCGGCCGGGCCGGTCACCGGGTGGGGGCGGTCTCCCGTGGCGTGATCTTCCCCAAGTACCGCGGTGACCTGGTGCAGACGGCCGTGGTGGCCGAGCGGATGCGCGCCGGGGAGATCGAGGAGCTGCGCTGTCCCCGTAACCCGCTCGACGTGCTCGCCCAGCAGATCGTGGCGATGACCGCGCTCGACGAGTGGACGGTGGACGACCTGGAGACCCTGGTACGGCGGGCCGCGCCGTACCGCACGCTGCCCCGCGGCGCCCTGGAGGCGGCGCTCGACATGCTCGCCGGGCGCTATCCGAGCGAGGAGTTCGCCGAGCTGCGCCCGCGGATCGTCTGGGACCGCGTCACGGGTGTCCTGCGGGGCAGGCCCGGGGCCCAGCGGCTGGCCGTGACCAACGGCGGCACGATCCCCGACCGGGGGCTGTTCGGCGTCTTCCTGGCCGGGGAGAAGTCCTCGCGGGTGGGCGAGCTGGACGAGGAGATGGTCTACGAGTCGCGGGTGGGCGACGTGTTCGTGCTGGGCGCGACGTCCTGGCGGATCGAGGACATCACTGCCGACCGGGTCCTGGTCTCCCCCGCGCCCGGCCGACCGGGCAAGCTGCCGTTCTGGCACGGCGACAGCGCGGGGCGCCCGGCCGAGCTGGGCCGGGCGATCGGCGCCTTCCTCCGCGAGGTGTCCGCCTCCGGGGACGGCGCGGCGGAGCGGATCCGGGCGGCCGGGTTCGACGGGTTCGCCGCGGCCAACCTGCTGTCCTACCTCGCCGAGCAGCGGGAGGCCACGGGATACGTCCCCGACGACCGGACGCTGGTGGTCGAGCGGTTCCACGACGAGCTGGGCGACTGGCGCGTCGTGCTGCACTCGCCGTACGGCGCGCGGGTGCACGCGCCGTGGGCCCTGGCGATCGGGCGGCGGCTGCGCGAGCGTTACGGCGTCGACGTCCAGGCGATCCACTCCGACGACGGGATCGTGCTGCGCATCCCGGACACGCTCTCCGACCCCCCGTCCGACGTCGCGGTCTTCGACGCCGAGGAGATCGAGCGGATCGTCACCGAGGAGCTCGGCGGCTCGGCGCTGTTCGCCGCGCGCTTCCGGGAGTGCGCGGGGCGGTCCCTGCTGCTGCCGCGCCGCACGCCCGGCAGACGCACCCCGCTGTGGCAGCAGCGGCAGCGGGCCTCGCACCTGCTGGCCGTGGCGAGCCGCTACGGCTCGTTCCCGGTCGTGCTGGAGACGATGCGCGAGTGCCTGCAGGACGTCTTCGACGTGCCGGGCCTGGTCCGGCTCATGCGCGACATCGCGGCGCGGCGGGTGCGGCTGGTCGAGGTGGAGACCTCGCAGGCGTCGCCGTTCGCCGCGTCGCTGCTGTTCAACTACGTCGGCGCGTTCATGTACGAGGGCGACGCCCCGCTGGCCGAGCGCCGTGCCCAGGCGCTGGCGCTGGACACGACCCTGCTGGCCGAGCTGCTGGGTCAGGCCGACCTGCGCGAGCTGCTCGACCCCGACGTCATCGCCGACACCGAGCGCGAGCTGGCACGGCTCGACCGGCCGCTGCGCGACGCCGAGGACCTCGCCGACCTGCTGCGCTCGCACGGTCCGCTGCTCGCCGAGGACGTCAGCCTGCGCGAGGGCGACCCGGCGTGGCTGACCGGCCTGGAGGAGTCCAGGCGGGCGATCAGGGTACGGATCGCCGGTCAGGAGCGGTGGGCGGCGATCGAGGACGCCTCCCGGCTGCGCGACGCGCTCGGCGTGCCGCTGCCGGTCGGCGTGCCGCAGGCGTTCCTGGAGCCGGTGGACGACCCGCTGGGCGACCTGGTCGCCCGGCACGCCCGCACCCGCGCCCCGTTCGCGGCGGCGACGGCCGCGGTGCGGTTCGGCCTGGGGCAGGCGGTCGTCACCGACGCGCTGCGCCGCCTGGCCGCGACGGGCCGGGTGGTGAGCGGGGAGTTCCGGCCCGGTGGCCGGGGCGAGGAGTGGTGCGACGCCGGGGTGCTGCGGCTGCTGCGCCGCAGGTCGCTGGCCCGGCTCCGCAAGGAGGTCGAGCCGGTCTCCCCCGAGACGCTCGCGGCCTTCGCCCCCGCCTGGCACGGCGTCACCGGCGCCTCCCGGAAGGGCAGGCCGCCGATCGACGCGCTGGTGGGCGCGATCGAGCAGCTCCAGGGCGCGGCGGTGCCCGCCTCCGCGCTGGAGACGCTGGTCCTGCCCTCCCGGGTGCCGGGGTACGACCCGTCGCTGCTGGACGAGCTGACCTCCTCGGGCGAGGTCGTCTGGGCCGGGCAGGGTTCGCTGCCGGGCGCGGACGGCTGGGTGGCGCTGTACTTCGCCGACACCGCGCCCCTGCTGATGCCCGAGCCGCTGGAGATCAGCATGACCCCGCTGCACGAGGCGGTCCTGTCCGCCCTCGGCGGCGGAGGCGCGCTGTTCTTCCGCGAGCTGGGCGTCCGCGCCGGCGCGCTCCTCGCGTCCGGTCCGCCCCCGGACGACACGGTGCTCGCGGCCGCGGTGTGGGACCTCGTGTGGGCGGGCCGGATCACCGGTGACACGCTGGCGCCGCTGCGCGCCACGCTCGGCACCGGCCGCCCGGCGCACCGCCCGGCCACCACCCGCAGGCGGCGGCCGGTGCTGCCGAGCCGCAGCGGCCCGCCGACCGTGAGCGGGCGCTGGTGGTTGCTACCCGAGCCCGCGGGGGACGCCACCCAGCGGGCGCACGCCCAGGCCGAGACGCTGCTGGAACGGCACGGCGTGGTGACCCGGGGCGCGGTGGCCGCCGAGCGGCTGCCCGGCGGGTTCGCCGCCGTCTACCAGGTCCTGCGCGCGTTCGAGGAGAGCGGCCGCTGCCGCCGGGGCTACTTCGTCGAAGGTCTGGGCGGGGCGCAGTTCGCCCTGCCGGGTGCCGTGGACCGCATGCGCGCCGCGGCGGAGCCGCCCCGGCCCGTCGAACCGGCCCCCGACCTCTGGAGCACCCGGAAGCCCGCGGCGGACACGCCGCGGGCGGTGGTGCTGGCCGCCGCCGACCCCGCCAACCCGTACGGCGCCGCCCTGCCGTGGCCCGCCCATCCCGGGGAGGTGTCCCACAAGCCGGGCCGCAAGGCGGGTTCCCTGGTGGTGCTCGTCGACGGGCACCTGGTGCTCTACGTCGAGCGCGGCGGCAAGACCCTGCTGTCCTTCACCGACGGCGAGCGACTGCGGCCCGCCGTGGACGCGCTGGCTCTGGCCGTACGCGACGGCGCCCTCGGCAAGCTGACCGTGGAGCGCGCGGACGGTTCGGCCATCGGCGACTCCCCCCTGGCCGGCGCGCTGGAGGCCGCCGGGTTCCACCCGACCCCGCGCGGTCTGCGCCTGCGGGCCTGACCGCGGCGACCGTCGTACGGCCCCGAGGGCACGCGGCACCGGCCATGGTCTCGGATTCGGGCTTCACGTCGGTGGAACCCGCCGGGCCGTCCTGGGAACACCCGCTTGCGGCCCCGGAACGGAGCCGGGGCCGGGCCGGGACCAGGGGGCCGGGGCCGGGGCCGGGGCCGGGGCCGGTCAGACGGTTTCGGAGAAGACCTGCTCGCGGGCCTGGCCGAGGGCCGAGACCAGGGCCCCGCGCAGCACGGGGTTGCCCTCGACCCGCGAGACCACGACCCGCGGCCGGCTCGGGCAGATCCTGGCCACGGCCTCCTCGACCCTGGCCGCCAGCGTGGAGCCGCCTGCCCGGCCGACGTCGCCGCTGAGCACGACCAGGCCGGGGTCCAGCACCACCGATACCGCCGCCACGCCGACCGCCAGCCGGCTGGCCAGCTCGACGAGGAAGTCCTCCGCCCCCTCCTCGACGGCCGCGCGGACGTGGTCGCCCAGAGACGCGGACACGTCGGAGAGAGCGACCTCATGCGAGCCGTTCGCGGAACCCCACGCGCCGACACCGCCGACGCCGCCGATCCCGGCCCTTGGGACGCGCCCTGAAACCGGCCCTGCGACCGGCCCGGAGATCGATGCGGGGCCGGAGGCGGTGCCGTACGCGCCGGCCGGGCGGGAGCCGACGCCGACACCGACGCCGAGGTCAAGGCCGAGACCTATGCCGTGCGCGCCGGCCAGGCCGCGCACGGCGTCCCCGCCGACCAGGCGCTGGAAGGAGCCGGACTGCGGCTCGTGCACGTCCGTGGGGAGCGGTTCCCCCGGCACCGGGAGCCAGCCGATCTCGCCCGCGCCGCCGGTGAAGCCCCGGTGCAGCCGCCCGCCGAGCATCACCCCGAGTCCCTGTCCGACCCCGGACCAGACGAGCACGAAGTCGTCCAGGCCCGAGGCGGCGCCGTGGGCGTGTTCGGCGAGCGCGGCGAGGTTGACGTCGTTCTCTATCCGCACGGGGACGTCGAGGGCGTCGCGGAGCCCGGCGAGCACGCCCACGTGCCAGGACGGCAGGTCGAAGGAGAAGCGGACGTCGCCGGTGCCCGGATCGACGACGCCGCGGGTGCCGATCACGAAGGCGCGCAGCCGGGAGCGGGTGATGCCGCCCGACGCGCAGACCGCCTCGACGGCGTCGCAGACGAGGCGGACCGGGTCGTCGTGACCGTTGGGGTCCACCGACACCTCGGCGACGGTCTCGCCGGTGATGTCGGCCACCGCCGCGCTGACGCGGTCCGGCTGGACGTCCAGCCCGGCGGCGTACGCGCACGACGGCACGAGGCCGTAGAGGGCCGCGTTGGGGCCGCGCCCGCCCGCCTGCTCGCCGACCACCGTGACGAGTTCGAGTTCCTCCAGGCGGGCCAGCAGCTGCCCCGCGGTGACCTTGGACAGGCCGGTCCGCTCTCCCAGCTCGGCCCGGGTCAGCGGCCCGCCGGACAGCAGCAGTTCCAGCGCCGCCCGGTCGTTGAGCTGGCGCAGCAGCCGGGGTGTTCCCGGGCGTCTGGGCAAGGTCGGCTCCCCCCGTCACGATCCGCTAACGATCGTTTCTTTTAAGAAAGTTTATTGTTAGTTTAACCATGGCCGGCCCGCAGGCGACAGTCCCGCGGGCTACAGGACGCCCACTCCGCCCGGAGCGAGCTCGGGTCGCGGGGACCCGAGCCGACAGCCCGAAGAGCGTCACCCCCGTTGAAATGCCGGAAAGGGAGAACTCCAGTGAAGTTCGCGAGAATCGCCACCACGACGGCCGCCACCGCAGCCCTCGCGCTGGGACTGGCCGCGTGCGGCGGCTCTGATTCGTCCGATGGCGCCGCCACCTCCGGGGCGTCGGCGCCGGCCGCCTCCGGCCCCAAGTACGCCGGCCAGACGCTCACCGTGTGGCGGCTCGGCGACAGCAACCCGGCCGCCCAGAAGTACATGGACGAGCTGAACGCGGCCTTCGAGAAGGAGTCCGGCGCCAAGGTCAACCTTGAGTGGATCCCCTGGCCCCAGGTGAACGACAAGTTCACCGCCGCCGCCGCGGGCGGCGCCGGCCCGGACGTCACCGAGATCGGCAACGACCAGGTGCCGCTCTGGCAGAGCCAGGAGGCGCTGTCCCCGGTCAGCGAGATCGTGAAGTCCGGCGACCAGGCGGGGATCCCGAAGAACCTCCTCGGCCTGGAGACCATCGACGGCGAGGTCTACGCCATCCCGTGGGGCGCGGGCTCCCGCGCGGTGCTCTACCGCAAGGACTGGTTCGCGGACCTCGGCATCGAGGTGCCGAAGACCTGGGACGAGGTCGTCGCCGCGGCCAAGAAGATCCAGGCCAAGAAGGGCAAGGACGTCGACGGCTTCGCCTTCAACGGCGGCTCCGACGCCAACCACCTGCTCGCCGCGTTCGCCTGGTCCGAGGGCGGCGAGTACGCCGTCAAGGAGGGCGACAAGTGGGTCGGCAAGCTGACCGACCCCACGTTCAAGAACGGCTTCGCCACCTACACGAGCCTGGTCACCGACGGCCTGTCCGGCAAGTCGCGCCTCACGCAGAACACGGTGGACATCCGCAAGCGGTTCGCCAACGACAAGGTCGGCATGTACCTGACCGCCGGCTGGGACCTGCCGGGCATCGAGGAGGACAGCAAGGGCAAGCTGAAGGGCGACAAGCTGGGCTTCTTCCCGCTTCCCGCCAAGTCCGGCGGTGAGGCCCCGTCCTTCTTCGGCGGCAACGACATCGCCGTCTGGGACGGCGCGAAGAACAAGGACCTGGCGGCCGACTACCTCAGGCTGGCCACGAACAAGGAGTGGGCCGGCCGCTACGCCGCCGACGGCGGTCTGCTGCCGATCTATCCCGAGGCCCTCGCGAAGCTGAAGGACGACCCGGCGCAGGCCCCGTTCGCCGCCGCCTTCGCCAAGGCCAAGGCGTTCCCCGCCGACCCCAACTGGACCGAGGCCAACGAGACCAAGGCCGTGCTGCAGAACGCCGCCCGGTCGGTCATCGAGGGCAAGGCCACCGCCGACGACGCCCTGGCCAAGGCCAACGGGGAACTCGAAGAGATCCTGAACCAGTAGCCCTATGACGAACACGTCCACGGTCGCCCGGGGCGGGGGGGCCACCCCCGCCCCGGGGCGGCGCCGCCACGCACCGCAACGTCCCGCCAAGGCCCGCGGGCTCTCCCCCCGGGCCGTCCCCTACGTCCTGCTCGCGCCCGGCCTGCTGGTGATCGCCGGCCTGCTGCTCTACCCGCTGGGACAGATGATCTTCATCTCCTTCCAGAAGGTGGGGATCCCCCAGATCAACGGGAAGAAGCCGGCGACCTGGGAGGGCTGGGACAACTACGCCAGGGTCCTCGACAACGAGGTCTTCTGGTCCTCCCTCCGCAACACCGTCGTGTTCGCGGCCGTCACGGTGACGCTGACGCTGGTCCTCGGGACCGCGGTCGGCACCCTGCTCAACCGGCTGAGCAAGAGGATGTCCACCTTCGTGGTCATCGGCATCATGTCGGCCTGGGCCGTGCCGCCGGTCGCCCAGGGCGTCATCTGGCGGTGGCTCTTCGACGCCGACGCCGGGATGATCAACTGGGCGCTGAACCTCCTGCCCGACTGGCTGTCGGAGCTGCTGTTCGACCGGTCCGACTGGACCGGCGAGCCGTGGCTGAACGACGCGTTCACCATCTACCTCGTGCTGGTCGTCTGCGTCCTCTGGTCGTCGTTCCCGTTCGTCGCGGTGTCGGTGCTGGCCGGTCTCAAGGGCATCCCCACCGAGCTCTACGAGGCCGCCCGGGTCGACGGCGCCACCCCCTGGCGGATCTTCAGGAAGGTCACCTTCCCGCTGCTCAAGCCGGTCTTCTCGGTGCTGACGATCCTGTCCATCATCTGGGACTTCAAGGTCTTCAGCCAGCTGTACGTGCTGATGAACGGGCCGACCAACCGCGAGGCGTTCAACCTGTCGATGTTCTCCTTCGCCGAGGCGTTCCGCAGCCCGCCGAAGATGGGCGTCGGGGCGGCGATCGCGGTGATCCTGACGCTGATCCTGCTCGTCGTCACCGCCGTCTACATCCGGCAGCTCGTCAAGACGGAGGACCTGCGATGACCCCGCTCGCCCGCAAGCGCCTCACGAGGATCGCGCTGAACACGGCCGGTCTGCTGGTCTTCCTGTTCGCGGTGTTCCCCGTCTACTGGATGGTCTCGACCTCCTTCAAGGCCAACGACCAGATCTTCACCACCGACTTCATCCCGTTCCCCACCCATTTCACCTTCGAGCACGTGGACCGGGTGCTCAGCGAGGGCGTGGCCGGCAACTCCATCTGGCTCTACATGCGCAACAGCGCGATCGTCGCCCTGGGCACCGTCCTCATCGGCGCCGCACTCGCGCTGCTGGCGGCCACCGCCATCGCCCGCTTCGCGTTCCGGGGCCGTACGGGCTTCCTGGTCCTGCTGCTCATCGTGCAGATGATCCCGGCGGAGGCGCTGCTCATCCCGCTCTTCCTCAACGTCAAGCGGCTCGGCCTGTACGACCAGCTGCTGGGTCTGATCGTCATCAACGTCGGCCTGACGCTGCCGTTCGGCATCTGGATGCTGCGCACGTTCGTCGCCGCGGTGCCCAGGTCGCTGGAGGAGGCCGCCTGGATCGACGGCGCCAGCCGGATGACGACCTTCTGGCGGGTGCTGTTCCCGCTGGTGGCCCCCGGCCTGGTGGCGACGAGCATCTTCTCGTTCATCACCGCGTGGAACGAGCTGATCTTCGCGCTCATCCTGATGTCGGACTCCTCGGGCTACACGATGCCCGTCGCGCTGCAGTTCTTCTTCGGCCAGCGCGGCACCGACTGGGGCGCCATCATGGCCGGTTCCACGATGATGACGATCCCCGTCGTCGTCTTCTTCCTCCTGGTGCAGCGGCGCATGGTCACCGGCCTCGTCGCGGGCGCCGTCAAGGGCTGACCCCGGCACCGGTACGGCCCGGCGCCCACGCGGTGCGGGCCGTACGGGACGCCGCCGGCGACCGATCCCCCGGTCCTCACGGTCCTCACGGTCCACTCGGTCCACACCGTCCGCGCGGTCCGCGCCGTCGGACCCCGCCCCCCGATCCCCTCCGCCGGGCGACCCGTCCCGGCGACTCCCCAGGTAAGGAGCGTTCCAGCGCCATGTCCGAGCTCACCGCAGGTCCCGCCGACCGGGGCCTGTACCGTCTCGCGGCCGGCACGCTGCTCGCCGCCTTCCAGGGCGTCACCGCCCCAGAGTGGATCGTGCGGGAACTTGCGGCCGGCCTCGGCGGCGTCACCCTGTTCGGCTTCAACGTCGCGGGCCCCGACCGGTTGACGGCCCTCACCGCGCGACTGCGCGAGGCGGGTGAGCCGGTCGTCTCACTGGACGAGGAGGGCGGCGACGTCACCCGCCTCGACTACCACGAGGGCAGCCCCTACCCCGGCAACGCCGCCCTGGGCGCCGTCGACGACGTCGAGCTGACCCGGCGCGTACACCGGGCGATCGGCGACGACCTGGCCCGCTGCGGGATCAACCTCGACATGGCCCCGTCCGCGGACGTCAACAGCGCCGACGACAACCCGGTGATCGGCACCCGCTCGTTCGGGCCGGACCCCGCGCTGGTGGCCCGGCACACCGTCGCCGCGGTGCGGGGCCTGCAGTCCGCCGGGGTGGCCGCCTGCGTCAAGCACTTCCCCGGCCACGGCGCCACCCACCAGGACTCCCACCTGGAGGTGCCGCTCGTCGACGCCTCCCTGGAGTTGCTGCGCGAGCGCGAACTGGTGCCCTTCCGGGCCGCGATCGACGCCGGGACCAAGTCGATCATGACCGCGCACGTCCGCGTCCCCGCGCTGACCGGCGCGCTTCCCGCCACGCTGTCACCGGCCGCGCTGACCGGCCTGCTCCGCGGCGAGCTGGGCTACGACGGGGTGGTCGTCTCCGACGCCCTCGACATGCGCGCCGTCACCGACGCCTACGGCCTGGTGGACGGCGCCGTGCTGTCCCTGGCCGCCGGGGCCGACCTGTTGTGCCTCGGTCCGCTGCCGACCGAGGAGGACGTCCGCCGGATCATCGCCGGGATCCTCGCCGCGGTGCGGGACGGCCGGCTGCCCGGTGAGCGCCTGGAGGAGGCGGCCGAGCGGGTGGCGCGGTTGCGCGCCTGGTTCGCCGCGTCCCGGGCGGACGCGAGGACGGCGGCCGCGGCGGGCATGGACGGGGAGCGGGTGGTCGGCCTGGCCGCGGCCCGCCGGGCGGTCAGGCTCACCGGGACCGCGGCCCCGCTCGTCGATCCGCTGGTGGTGGAGATGGAGACCCCGCCGACCATCGCGGTCGGGGACGTGCCGTGGGGGTTCGGCCCGCTGCTGCCCCGGGCGGAGGTCGTTCGGGTCCGGCCGGAGGACGCCGACGTGCCCGCTCTGCTGGCGCGCGCCGAGGGCCGCTCCCTGGTCGTGGTGGTCAAGGACGCCCACCGCCACACCGCCGGCCGGTCGGTGGTCTCGGCGCTGCTGGCCGTCCGCCCGGACGCGACGGTGGTGGAGATGGGCCTGCCGGTCTGGCGGCCCGAGGGCGTGACCTACCTCGCCACGTACGGCGCGGCGCGGGCCAACGCCCAGGCCGCCGCCGAACTGCTCGGCGTCTGACGGCCCCGGCGGAACGGCACAGCCGTACGGGCGGCCGGTGCGGGGCGGCCTTGCGGAGGACGCTAAGGGGCGCTACGGGGCGATGCGGAGCGTACGGGGGTTCGGGCGCGGTGCGGGGCGGCCATGCGGAGACCGGGGCGGCGCGGGCCGTGCGGAGGCTCAGGCGGCGCGGGCGGTTCAGGACGCGAAGAGCTCCTCGCGTGCCTGCTCCAGCCCCGCCAGCACGGCGCCCCTCAGCACCGGGTCGCCCTCGACCTCGCCGGAGACCACGCGGGGCCGCACCGGGCACATCCGGGCCACGGCCTCCTCGATCCTGAAGGTCAGCTCGCCACCGCCGGCCCGGCTGACCTCACCGGCGAGCACCACGAGCCCGGGATCCAGCACGACGCACACCGACGCCACGCCCAGCGCCAGCCGCCTGGCGACCTCGTCCAGCAGCGGCCGGCCGCGCTCCCCCGCCTCCACGGCCGCAGCCACGCACTCGGCCGCGCCGCGCCCGGTGAAACCGTGCGCCCGGGCCAGCTCGGTCACCGCCTCGTCGGTGACCAGCGACTGCAACCCCCCGGCGAGGGACGGCATGCGCCCGGGGACCTCCCGCACGTCCTCGGCGAGCGGAACGCCCGGCACCGGCAGGTATCCGATCTCCCCGGCGCTGCCGGAACGGCCGCGGTGCAGCCGGCCGCCGAGGACGACGCCGAGGCCGATGCCGCGGTCCACCCAGAGCAGCACGAAGTCGTCGGCCCGCCGCGCCGCGCCCAGGGCGTGCTCGGCGATGGCCACCAGGTTCACGTCGTTCTCGATCCTGACGTCGCGACGCAGGTCGCGGGCGAGCCGCTCGTGGATGCCCTCGCGCCAGTCCGGCAGGTCGAAGGAGAACCGGACGTCCCCGGTGCGGGGATCGACGACGCCGGGGGTGCCGATCACCACGGCCCGCAGCCTCGCCAGGGCGACCTTGGCGGACCGGCACGCCTTGACGATCGCGCTGTGCACGAGGGCGACCGGGTCGTCGTGCCCGTCGGGGGCGACCGTCACCTCGGCCACGATATCGCCGCTGATATCGGCGACGGCGGTGGTGACGAATTCCGGCCCCACGGCCAGGCCCACGACATAGGCAGAAGACGGAATAACTCCATAAAGGGCGGCATTCGGCCCTCTCCCGCCCGCCTGCTCCCCGGTCACCTCGACCAGTCCGCGTCCTTCGAGCCGGGCCAGCGTCTGGGACGCCGTCACCTTGGAAAGCCCGGTCATCTCACCGATCTGCCCCCGGGTCAGGGGACCGGAGTCGAGCAGGAGCTCCAGGGCGGCCCGGTCGTTGATCTCCCGCAGAAGCCTGGGAACGCCAGGACGTCGCTCCATACGCATGCTCTCTTGTCCGCCGTTTCCCCGTCGCTTTTGCATTCAGGCGAGAAGCGTTCGCATTAGTCAATAAAGGTTCCTGACAGCTTAGCCGCGCGGGAGCCGCCGCGGGTTCCCGCGGGCCACCGCGCCGTACCTTCCCCGGGGCCTCGCGGACGGCCACGACGTGCCTTCGCGGGTGCTCACGGACGGCCGCGCCGTACCCGCGCCGCATCCGCCGCGCCTCCCCGGAGATTCGCGGCCCGCGCGTCACGGGCCGTCCGCGGACCGCGACACGCCCGGCGGCACGGCACCCCCTCTGCCACGACCCGCCCGGCACGAATCATCACAGAGTGTGACGGAAACCCTCGCGGGGCGGACCCGCCGACGGTCACAGAGGCGACATGTTCGGCTCTTCCGATCCCTCGCGCCTAAGCAGTCAATAGCAGGCGGGATAATCGTCTACATGCGCCTATCTGCTCGTGTCGACTATGCCCTTCGTGCCGCCGCCGAACTCGCCGCCGCCGGCGACGGACCGACCACGGTGGGCGAGCTGGCCAAGGAGCAGGACATGCCGCCGAAGTATCTGGAGAACATCCTGCTGCAGATGCGCCGGGCCGGCCTGGTCCGCGGCCAGCGCGGCCCCGAGGGCGGCTACGTGCTGGCCCGCCCCGCGCGGGAGATCACCCTGGCCGACGTGATCCGCGCGGTGGACGGCCCGCTGGCCAACGTCCGGGGCGAGCGGCCCGAGCACGTCGGCTACCGCGGTCCCGCCGAGTCGCTGCAGAAGGTCTGGATCGCGCTGCGCGCCAGCGAGCGGGCCATCCTGGAGGAGGTCACGCTCGACAGCGTCGCCACCGGCGTGCTCCCCGAGCGGGTCATGACCCTCGCCGCCGACCCCTCCGCCTGGGACTGAGCCGGTCCCGTGCCCGAAGGCGACGTCGTCTACCGCACCGCGCGGCGGCTGGGCCGGGCGCTCGACGGCCGGGTCCTGGTCAGGTCCGACTTCCGCGTCCCGCGGTACGCCACCGCCGACCTGACCGGCAGGCGCGTCCTTGAGACCGTCTCACGCGGCAAGCACCTGCTCACCCGGGTGGAGGGGGGCCTGACCGTCCACACCCACCTGCGGATGGAGGGGAGCTGGCGGATATCGCCCGCCGGCCGGCCCGTCCCGCCGGGTGACGTGGTCCGCCTCGTGCTGGCGAACACCGAGTGGCAGGCGGCGGGGGTACGGCTCGGCATGCTGGACCTGGTGGCGACCGCCGAGGAGCACCGGCTCGTCGGGCATCTGGGCCCCGACCCGCTGGGGCCCGGCTGGGACGCGGCGGAGGCCGCGCGGCGGCTCGTGCGTGATCCCCGGGCGACCATCGGCGAGGCGCTGCTCGACCAGCGCAACCTCGCGGGGCTCGGCACCATCTACCGGGCCGAGACGCTCTTCCTCGCGGGGGTCTCGCCGTGGCGGCCGGTGGGTGAGATCGAAGATGTGGAAAGGATCGCAGCGCTCGCGCGGCGGCTGCTGCACGCCAACCGTGACCGGGTGACCAGGGCGACGACGGGCGACCCGCGTCCGGGGCGGGACACGTGGGTGTACGGCAGGGCAGGAAGGTCATGCCTGCGCTGCGGACATCGAATCAGTCGGGGCGAGATGGGGGCACAGCCGCAGGAACGGCTGATCTTCTGGTGCCGTCACTGCCAGCCGGGAGAACCGGCCGGCTAGGCGGCGACCATGTCGTTGACCTCGGGGAACACATCCTCGGGAAGCGAGCCGGGCACGGTCTCGGCGATCGGCAGGCGCTCCCGCTCGGGAACGTCACCGGCGAGCACCGGGGCGTGCTGAAGCTCGGCCAGGGCGAACTGGTCGGAGACCTCGCGGAGCACCTGCGACAGCGGCACACCGAGGGCGCCGCAGATCGACGCGAGCAGTTCCGAGGACGCCTCCTTCTGACCACGCTCCACCTCGGAGAGGTATCCGAGGGAGACACGGGCCAACGTGGAAACCTCACGCAGGGTGCGACTCTGCCGCACCCGCAGTCGCCGCAGCACGTCACCGAGCAGCTGACGCAGCAGGACCATCTGTCGCTCCCTCCCCAGCGCGGGAGCCTGGGCGACCCCCCGCGCGATCGGTTCGTGCCGCCCGTTCTTGCGCGACCCTTGGTGCATACTCCTCGCCGTCATCATCGCTTGACCTTTACATCACTCACGGTTCCACCGTACCTGCATCCACCGATGCGACGGCAGACCACGGGGAGCATGTTCGCTGGGGACGTAACGCGGTAATCACCCGGAATGTTCCCCCACGCTCGTCTCCAGGACTCTCCGCAGAAGGTCCACTGCCTCGATCACCGTCGACCGCCGGATCTCGTCACGCGTTCCGGCGAGGTTCAGATCTTCATGCCATACCCGCCCGTCCGAACCGCTAACGGCCAAATGTACGGTGCCGACCGGTTTTCCGTCCTGCGGATCGGGTCCGGCCACCCCGGTCGCGGCCAGCCCGTAGGAGGCTCCGGTGAGCCGGCGGACGCCGTCCGCCATCGCCGCGGCGACGGCCGGGTGAACCGCCCCCTCCCGTGCCAGCAGGTCGGCCGGGACACCCAGGAGGCGGTGCTTGAGCTCGGTGGCGTAGGAGATGACCCCGCCGGCGAAGGCGGCCGACGCGCCGGCCGGGGCGGTGAGGGCCGCGCCGATCAGCCCGGCGGTCAGCGACTCGGCCACCGCCGCCGTCTCCCCCCGGCGGACGAGCAGGGACAGCACCTCGGCGGCGGGCGGGACGCGGCCCATCAGGCCTTCCTCGCCTGCTTCGCCACCTGCCGCAGCTTGACCGCGCGGACGACGTAGTCGATCCCCGTCCCCACGGTCACGACGACCGCGGCGCCCATCACGACCCAGCGGAACACCTCCGGCATTCCCGGCCACATGTAGAGGGCGATCGCGGCGATCTGCAGGACGGTCTTCACCTTCCCGCCGTAGCTGGCCGGGATGACCCCGTGCCGGATCACCGCGAACCGCAGGAGGGTCACGCCCAGCTCCCGGCCGAGGATCACGCCGGTGACCCACCACGGCAGCTCGTTCAGGACCGACAGGCTGATCAGCGCGGCGCCGGTCAGCGCCTTGTCCGCGATCGGATCGGCGATCTTCCCGAAGTCGGTGACCAGGCCGTAGCGGCGGGCCAGCTCGCCGTCCAGCAGGTCGGTGAGCGAGGCCACCAGGAAGACCACCAGCGCGGTGATCCGCCAGCCGTACCCCTCCAGGAAGAGGCACGCCACGAAGAAAGGGACCATCGCCAGACGGAGCACCGTGACGACGTTGGCGATGTTCCAGGCGCTCGGCCTGGAGTCCATGGATGCCGAGGTCGATCCGGTTCCGGTCTCTGGCGGGTTGGTCATACGCTCTCCCGGCCGGGCGGCGCGCTCACGGAGCGGCCTTGATTCGGGCGATCAGGTCGACCCCCTCGGAGTCGACGACGACGGCCCGCACGATCTGCCCCGGCACCAGGCCGATGCCCTGGACCGTGACGGAGCCGTCCACCTCGGGTCCCTGGTGGGCCGCCCGCCCTTCGTAACCGCCGTCGCCGAGGTCCTCCTCGACGAGGACGTCCACCTCGGCGCCGATGCGCTCCTCCGCCCGCTGGGCCATGAGCTCGTCGGCCAGCTCGGTGAGCGCGGCCACCCTGGCGTCGACGATTTCCTGGTCGAGCTTGCCGGGCAGGGACGCCGCCTCGGTGCCCTCCTCGTCGGAGTAGCCGAAGACGCCGATGACGTCGAGCCTGGCCTCCTGCAGGAAGTCGACCAGCTCGCCGAACTCCTCCTCGGTCTCGCCGGGGAAGCCGACGATGAAGTTGGACCGCACGCCCGCCTCCGGGGCGCCCGCGCGGATGGTCTCCAGCAGGTCGAGGAAGCGCCGGGGGTCTCCGAAGCGGCGCATCCTGCGCAGCACCGTGCCGCTGGCGTGCTGGAAGGACAGGTCGAAGTAAGGCGCCACGCCCTCGGTCGAGGAGATCGTCTCCAGCAGGCCCGGCCGGAGCTCGGCGGGCTGGAGGTAGCTGACCCGCACCCGCTCGATCCCCTCGACGGCGGCCAGGGCCGGCAGCAGCCTCTCCAGGGCCCTCAGGTCGCCGAGGTCCTTGCCGTAGGAGGTGGAGTTCTCGCTGACCAGGACGAGCTCTCTGACGCCCTCACCGGCCAGCCAGGCCGCCTCGGCGAGGATCTCCTCCGGCTTCCGCGACACGTAGGCGCCGCGGAAGGCGGGGATGGCGCAGAAGGTGCACCGCCGGTCGCAGCCGGAGGCCAGCTTCAGCGAGGCCACCGGCCCGCCCCCCAGCCGCTTGCGCAGCGGGCGGGGGCCGCTGGCCGGGGCCAGGCCCTCGGGCAGGTCGCCGTGGCCGGGGATGTGGGTCTTGGGGGCGGCGGCGCGCTCGACCGGCGAGATCGGCAGCAGCGTCCTGCGGTCGCGCGGGCTGTGCGGGACGAGCGGCCTGTCGGCCAGCACGTCGTCCAGCCGCGCGCCGATCTGGGTGTAGTCGTCGAAGGAGATGACGGCCGACGCCTCCGGCAGCGCGTCGGCGAGCTGGTCGCCGTAACGTTCGGCCATGCAGCCCGCGGCGACCACCTTGGCGCCGGAGTCGGCCGCGGCGAGCAGCGTGTCGATGGAGTCCTTTTTCGCTGAGTCGATGAAGCCGCAGGTGTTGACGACGATGACGTCGGGGTCGTCGTCGCCCACCTGCCAGCCGGCAGCCTCAAGACGCGCGGCGAGCTCTTCGGAGTCGACCTCGTTGCGCGCGCAGCCCAGTGTGATCAGCGATGCGGTTCGGCGGGATGACATGGTGAACACTACGGTATCGGGAGTTGGCCACCATCGGCGCACTCCCCCTCCCCCAGGCTCCCCTCCCCGGCCGTTCCGGCCCTCCGGGAGGCTCTTCCCGGCCCTCCCGGAACCCCGCGCGGTCAGGACTTGGAAGCCTTGTAGGAGTGTTTGAGCACCTCGCCCTCGGAGCCCGGGACACCGAGGTCCACGCCGTTCATCCGGACCGAGAAGGCCCCCGCGTCACCGAAGGTGACCTTCAGCGCCTTCTGCGCCCGCCACACGGACGCCTGACCGGCCGTCATCCGGCCGGAGAAGAGCCGGTGCCCGGCCGCGTCCTTGATGTCGAGCCAGGACGGGCGTTTCGCGGTGATCTGGAGGACCACCTCGCCCCGCTTCGGGGCGAGCGCCGCGCCGGCCCGGCGAGGGCCGCCGGCCAGCGGCCGCGCGTGCGCCGAGTGCGGCGCGGCCGACTTCTTGGCCGGGCGGATGTCGGCGGTCGGGGTCTCCTCCCCGCCCATCATCTTCGCCACGCCGAACACCACGATGATGGCCAGCGCCACCGCCATGGCCATCGTCCAGTTGGGCGAGCGCCGCTCCCGGATGTTGATCGGCTTGTCGGCCTGGAAGACGCTGGCCGCCCGCACCGGCAGCGGGACGCCCCCGTGCAGCTCGTCGTACTCGTGCACCATGGCCTCGGGGTCCAGCCCGAGGACCTTGGAGATGTTGCGTATGTGACCCCGCGCGTAGAAGTCGCCCCCGCAGTGCGAGAAGTCGTCGCGTTCCATCGCGTGGATCAGCGCCTCGCGCACGCGTGTGCGCGCGCTCAGCTGCCCGACGGTCATGCCCGTCGTCCGGCGCGCCTCTGCCAGACTGCCGCCAATGCTCATGCCGCACGCCCCCCCAGCCCATGACGTTGCGTAGTGAGTCCCATTCAATCAGTAATCAGGGGGACTGGGTACGCCGGGGGGGTCATCACCCTCTCAAGTCGGCCGGGAGAGACGGCGCGCCGTACGGCGACGGCGGCGGCGAGGCGCGGTCGTCACCCTCTCAGATCGGCCAGGAGACCCGGCAGGTCGTCGGGTTTGACCAGCACCTCCCTCGCCTTCGACCCCTCGCTCGGCCCGACGACGTTGCGGCTCTCCAGCAGGTCCATCAGCCGGCCCGCCTTGGCGAAGCCCACCCGCAGCTTGCGCTGGAGCATGGAGGTGGAGCCGAACTGGGTGGTGACGATCAGCTCGGCCGCCTGGATCATCAGTTCGAGGTCGTCGCCGATGTCCTCGTCGATCTCCTTCTTGGCGGTGGCGGCGGCGGTGACGTCCTCGCGGTACTCGGCCTGCATCTGGGCCTTGCAGTGCGCGACTATCTCGACGATCTCCTTCTCGGAGACGAAGGCGTTCTGCAGTCGCATGGGCTTGCTCGCGCCCATCGGCAGGAACAGCGCGTCGCCCTGGCCGACCAGCTTCTCCGCGCCGGGCTGGTCGAGGATGACCCGGCTGTCGGCGAGGCTGGAGGTGGCGAACGCCAGCCGGGACGGCACGTTCGCCTTGATCAGGCCGGTGACGACGTCCACCGACGGCCGCTGGGTGGCGATCACCAGGTGGATGCCCGCGGCGCGGGCGAGCTGGGTGATGCGGACGATGGAGTCCTCGACGTCGCGCGGGGCGACCATCATCAGGTCGGCGAGCTCGTCCACGATCACCAGCAGGTACGGGTAGGGCTGGTAGACCCGCTCGCTGCCGGGCGGCGGCACGAGCTTGCCCGCGCGCACCGCCTTGTTGAAGTCGTCGACGTGCCGGAAGCCGCTGGCGGCCAGGTCGTCGTAGCGGCGGTCCATCTCCCCCACCACCCACTCCAGGGCCTCGGCGGCCTTCTTGGGGTTGGTGATGATCGGCGTGATGAGGTGCGGGATGCCCTCGTAGACGCTCAGCTCGACCCGCTTGGGGTCGACCAGGACCATCCGCACCTCGTCGGGGGTGGCGCGCATCAGGACCGAGGAGATGAGGCCGTTGACGCAGACCGACTTCCCGGCGCCGGTGGCGCCCGCGATGAGCAGGTGCGGCATCTTGGCGAGGTTGGCCACGATCGTGCGGCCCTCCACGTCCTTGCCCAGGCCGACGATCATGGGGTGCTGGTCGGCCTGGGCGACCTGGGAGCGCAGGATGTCGCCCAGCGACACGAGGTCCTTGTCGGTGTTGGGGATCTCCACCCCGATCGCCGACTTGCCGGGAATGGGGCTCAGGATGCGGACGTCGGCCGACTTGACCGCGTAGGCGATGTTCTTGGTGAGCGCGGTGACCTTCTCGACCTTGACCGCCGGGCCCAGCTCGATCTCGTAGCGCGTCACCGTCGGCCCGCGGGTGAACCCGATCACCTGGGCGTCGATGGCGAACTGCTCCAGGACGCTGGTCAGCGCGTTCACCACGACGGTGTTGGCCTTGGTCTGCGGCTTGGGCGCGCTGCCCGGGCGCAGGAGCTGGCTGTCGGGCAGGGCGTAGGGGCCCGACTGCGAGGAGAGCAGGAGCTGCTCGACCTTGCGCGGCGCCGGGGTCGGCGCGGGCGGCTCGGGCGGCGCCGGAGGCTCGGGGCTGGGCACGGGCGGCTCGTCCACCAGCCCCGGCACGATCTCCGGTGAGTGCTCGGCGGCCCGCTCGCCCGCCTCGGTGAGCAGCGGCGTGTCGTACGGCCGGACGCCCTCGGGCCCCTCCGGGCCCTCCTCCTCCCCGTTCCCACGGCCGCCGCGGGGCTTCTTGGACGTCGTGCGCCTGCGCGGCTCGCGGGTCCGGGCCGGGAGGTCCCGGTTGAAGAGCATGTGCCGGATCTCAGCCAGCCGTTCCGGGACCCGGTGCACCGGGGTGGCGGTGATCACCAGGACGCCGAAGCCCGCCAGGATCAGCAGCAGGGGGACGGTGATGAAGGCGGGCAGGATGCTCGCCGGAGGCGCGGAGACGATGAACCCGATCATGCCGCCCGCGGCGGCGACCTTGTCCATGCCGTCGGCGCCGCCCCCCGACGGGTACGGCGTGCCGTGCGCCACGTGCACGATGCCGAGCAATCCGGCCACGAGGGCGGACCAGCCGATGCCCATCCGGCCGGTGTCGGCGTTCTCGTCCGGGTGCCGCAGCAGCCGCCAGGCCAGCAGCGCCACCAGGATCGGCGCCAGCCAGGCGAGCGAGCCGAACGCCCCGCGCATGAAGCCGTTGACGATCTCGGAGAACGTGCCGGTGGTGTCCCGCCAGATCAGCGCCGCCAGCACGATCGCCCCGGAGAAGACGGCCAGCCCGAGCCCGTCGCGGCGGTGGACGGGGTCGAGTTCGCGGGCGTTCTGGCCCATGGCCCGCGCGGTGCTGCCGACGGCCCCGGCGAGCACCATCCAGATGCCCATGAGCAGCTTGCCGAACATGATGAAGACCCAGCTGATCGGGTCGGGCTGCAGGGGCGCGGGCCTTCGGGCGGCGGGCTTCGCCCGGGCGGCGGCCGCCCGCCTGGCGGGGGCCGTACGGGAGGGAGCGGACCTCGCCCGGCCGGGTCCCCCCTTGGCCGGGGGCTTGCCTGAAGGTCGGGACGTACGGGTGGCCATGGTAGCGAGGCTAACGAGCCGGGACGCGGATCGCTCGGCGGCGCGCCGGGGAGGTCCGAAGAAGCCGGCGAGGCGGGAGAGAGCTGAGAGGCCGGAGAGAGCGGCGGGCGCCGGGCGGACGGTGGCGTCACCGTCCGCCCGGCGCCGGAGGGGATCAGGAGTAGGAGATGTCGGAGGAGGAGTAGAGGCAGTTCACCCCGTCGGCGCCGCTGCCGATGTGGCTCGGCTCACCGCTGGTCACGCCCTTGTACTTGTCGCAGATCACGACCTTGCGGCTGGAGTCGTTGACGATGCGGATCGAGGAGAACCGGGCGGTGTCGCCGTAGTTGGTGTTGATGCCGGCGATCACCTTGCCCGGGGTCGTCGCCACCACGTTGGAGATGACCACGTTGCGCTGGTACTGCTTGGAGCAGTTGCCGCAGGAGCGGTAGAGCTTGCCGAAGTTCTCGACCAAGAACTTTGGTTGAGGCAACTCTTCTCCAGATGCGTCTCACGTCGAAGCACTTAGGAGAGCAACGAGCGATGACGGTCTGACCTGTGCGAATGCCGAAACCCTTCTACCTGCCAGGCTCGCCAGCCATGATCAAGAGCGGCGACAGCTACCGATCGGCGAGGAGTTTCATTACACGATCAAGGCGGCAGCGCTTCGCGCCGCCGCACGGCGGGGCGTGCCCGCCCCCGCCGCGCGGACATCGGGACCGGGCATGCGGCCTGGGGGCCGGTCCCGGCCCGCGCCCGCCCGGCGGGGGCGGGCAGACCCCGCCGCCCGCCGCACCGAGCGCCCGCCGTACCGAACCGCACCCGCCGCCGCTGGTGCGCGCTGCCGCCGCTGCGACCGCCGGCCCAACCGCTACGCGGCCCCTCCGGGGTGCCTTCGGCATTGCGCCGGCCGTCTCCGCTCTGTGCGTTCATCAGCCACACCGAATCTATGGACAAGACAGGGCTGCCGCCCCGCTTCCGGTGCTCGCGCCTGGCGGCACTGCGCTCCGGGTCGGGTTGCCATCGAATGACACGGGTCCAAGGTGGTCACGGTCATCGCGGGTCAGGTGCGGCGGCACGGACTACGGGGGAAGGCCGCACCGCCGCACCGGCTTCAAGGGAGATCAGCGGTAGGTGAGCTGCACCCAGACCGCGCGGCCTATCTCCGGGTCGTAGTCGGTGCCCCATGCACTGGACAGGAAGTCCACCCACGCCAGCCCCCGCCCGCCGAGGCTGTCACTGTCGGCGGGACGCATCGCGGGGACGTTGACGGGTGAGCCCTTGTCGATCACCTCGACATGGACCAGGCCGTCTCCCAGACCGACGCCGACCGTGATGATCCCGTCAGGGTGACCCGAGTCGCTGTGAAGAATCGCGTTCGTGACGACCTCGCTCACCAGCAGCTCCACCGTCTCCAGAACCTCCGCCGAGGCCGTGACGTGTGCGCTCAGCAATTTCCGCACCCAGTGACGCGCGTCCGCCGCCGACTGCGGCACCCCGTAGAAGTCCCGATGATCGAGGAAGCGCAGCCCGTTCCAGCGCTTGAGCATCGCTTCGAACGCCTCATAGACGGCTTCCCGGCTCACCGCCCCGCCGCCTTGCGAAGGGGGGCCGGTTGCGCCTGGTCAGCCGGTGTCGCCCCACCCGGCGACATGGCTTTAGAGTGATCCACGGATCGCACCTCCAGCGTGCGGTCAAGGGACCCGTACGGCGTGTCCGCGCCTGCGGGTCCCGCTTTGTGCGGTCCTCCCATGACATCCCCGAGTCCCCTCCCACAGGCAGTGTGAGTAGGGGAGACTGGGGGAGACAGTCGGACCCTCCGAGTCCCCCGAGGTACATGCGATGGACGACGTTCCAGCCTGGGCCATACGGTTACGCGCCGAGCGACGGGACAAGCTGTGGACGCAGCGAGAGATGGCGAAGCGACTCGCCGACGCCGCTGACGGCCGTACCCGAGCCCGGTTCCCCGAGCGTGAATCTGTGATCCGCATGATCAAGGACTGGGAAGCGGGCAGGCATCAGCCCAAGGACCCCTACCGGGTGCTCTACTGCCGGGTGTTCGGCATGGACGAGTCCGAACTGTTCGGCGACGACCCCGACAGCGCGCCTTCCGGCAGTACCTACCTCGGTGGGGACGAGATCGAAGCCCTGGAGCTGGCCCGCCGCGTCGCCGCCAGCGACGTAGGAGGCGAGACGCTCGACCGGATGGAATCAGCCGTCGACGATCTCGCGACGGCCTATCCGGGGACGCCACCGGCCGAACTGCTGAACCGGGTACGCGAGCACCTGGCCTACGTCTCACACCTTTTCGACGCGAAGAAGACGATCAACGAGCATCGCCGCCTGCTCACGGTCGGCGGCTGGCTGTCATTGCTCGCCGCCACCTGCCACATCGACCTTCGCCAGTTCAGGACCGCCACGACGTGGCTTCAGACGGCCTCCCAGATGGCGAAACACGCCGAGCACCCCGAGATCGCAGCGTGGTGCCTGGAGACGGAGGCATGGCGAGCGGTCACCACCGGCGACTACCGCCGTGCTTTGACGCTGTCCCAGGGTGCGCAGACCGTCGCACCGCGCGGAAGCTCCGCCTACATCCAGGCGACCGCGCAGGAGGGCCGGGTATGGGCGCGTCTGGGCGCCGGACCGGAGACGAGGGACGCGCTTGCCCGAGTCGACCGGCTCGTCTCCCCCCTGCCGATGCCCGACAGCCCCGAGCACCACTACCGCTACGACCCCACCAAGCGGGACGCCTACGTCGCGACCACCCTGTCATGGCTCGGAGACCCGGCCGCCGAGTCATACGCCCGGCAGGTGCTCGGACACCTGGAGACGGTCGCCGGTGGGCCGCCCCGCCCGCGACGGGCGGTATCCGCGCGTCTGGATCTGGCGCTGGCCCTCATCGCAGCCGATAAGCCCGACGAAGCCGGACAGGTCACTCTCGCCGCCATGACGAGCGGCTCTCTCGTGCCATCCAACTATTGGAGGGCACGAGAGGTGATCAGCGCCGTCGAAGCTCACCGTGTGCCCGAGGCCGTAGAGCTACGCGAGGCGTATCGAGAACTCATCGGTCCTCAGTAGGGCTCTCCGGCTCGCGTTCACGGGCGATCCGGCGAGCGGTGGCGATGCGTTGCCGGGCGAGTTCGGCCCATAGGTGTTCCCCGTGTCTGTAGCCGCTTCCGGCGTAGCGCCACTCCCCGACCGTGACCGTCTGTTTCTCGCCGGGATCGGGCAGGCCCCTCCGTCGCCGGGACTCCCGCGCTTGATGGTCGGCCCGAGCCTGCCGCAGCGTGCCGAGCGTGGTCGAGTAGCGACGGCTCTTGGTCGAGAAGTGGCCCCGATAACCGAGCATGTGAGCCCACTGCCGGAGGCGAAGCTCTTGGCATTGGGGCAGATCGGCCAGCGCGAAACAGGTACAGATCATCTGCCGGGCGTGCTCGGTGACATCCAGCCGCCACACATCCCGTTCGTTGCGGATCGGACGGTCTACCGTTCCAGCCGACTCCGCCCCCTTGGTGGCGTACTTGGCCACGTAGGACGCCACCCGCTGATCACTGACCCCCACGTCCGCCGAGACGTACACCGGCCGTACATCTACTTGCGTCCCCCAGCCGAGCACCACGGGAGTCCCGCCGTCGAGGGACGGCACCGCAACGGCGACGTCGTGCGCCGCTTGCCGGATGGCTTCATCAAGGAGTGTCACGGTGGCCCAGTCCGGCGGAGGAGTATCCGGCCCGTCCGGACCATCCAGCCGGATCACCGCGTGGAAGTGGACCAGGCCGCGCGCCTGGTACTCGGCGACCTTGGCGAACGACACCCGTACCCGCCGCCGTAGTTCGGCGCGCGAGATGCCCCGCAGGCGAGCCAGCACCGCCGGGAGAGCCTGACTCAAGCGCCGCCACAGCTCACCCGCGTGAGCGTTCCACAGCACCGCGCCGGGATAGTCGTAACAGTCCACGCACAGCGGTTGACCCACCTGTGGATCATCGGACTCGTGTCGTCTGCCGCACCCTTCGGGATTGCCGTGCGGGCATTCGGGACGGCCACGCCGAGGACGACAGGGCAAGGTCTTGTCGCCGTTGCGGCGGTGAGCGTGCACCGCCCCGAACGAAGGGGCGGTGAAGGTGGCGAACACACGCGGACGTGTGCTCACCTCATCAGGCACGCCCTTACCGCCCCGCAGGCCGGACAGGATCAGATGGTAGGTGTCGTCTCGGTAGACCTCCGAGCAGGCCGGGCACCGGGAGGCACGGCGGTTGCCGCACGCGGTGAGCAGGTACCCGGTCGGCTCGTCAGCGGTCCGGTAGACGTCGAGGACCTCTAGAGATGAGTCGAAGGTGATCCGGCGGCCTTGCAACCGGATCGGCTGAGCGCATCCGCCCGTGGCGCGCACCATCTGTTGCCAGCGGGCGAAGTCGGGCATGGCCGCGCGGTGAGCAGCCGCGACCATGTCAGGGGGCAGGGACGGAAACTCGGTCATGCCGCTTCCGTCCCGCTGTCGTCTACGCCGGATCTCCCGCGGGAGGTATCTGCCTCCACGCCGAGCAGTACGGCGATCTCTCTCCATGTCTCGTCTGACCACTTGGGCGCTTGGGCGGCTTGGCGCTTACCCCACTCCTGGGCATGCGCTGTCGGTGGGCGCAGCGTGACTCCCTTCCTCGCACGAAGGCCGCCACCATGACCGGGAGATGACAAAGCACCGCCGCCCGGCAGGCCAAGAGGAAGCCTGAAGGGCGATGGCGCTTTCAGCGAGAGATGTTTTGGAGTGTATTTGCGACGAGAGCTTAGAATGCGGGCGGAGAGAGTTTATTAGCCGGAAGCCGTCCGGAGGTCATTTTTTTGCCGCCCAAGACTGGAATGCGTCGCGTTGTTTGTTTTTTGTTTTGCGCCTTTATGAGGGCGAGTTCCCGCTGTTCTTCTGCCGTCATGTTCGGTGGCCGGGACATCATCCGTTCTACCACCGACACAACGAATGAAGCGAGCTGAAAGTTCCTGGCCGCCGCCTGTTCATGGACGTCCGCTGGCGTCCGGTGACGTTCGCTGGCGTTCAATGGCGTCCGACCGCATACGGCTGCACACAGGTGAAAGAAAGGGAGCCGTCACCTCAAGGTAAGGGCACCAGCTCCCACCGGCCCGCAGGGTGCCTCAAACGTCCTCGCGCCAGACGAGATTGAGCAGGTCCGGATCGAACGGCGCACGCCCCGTCCTTCCGGATGGAAGAACGACGACTGCGTGCAGTACCCGCCGGATATATGCACGCTTCTGCGAGATGTCCAAGCGGTCCCGGTCAGTCTCGGAGTACCACCGTCGCCTGATGTCCGTCACGTCCGCCTGAGAACGCTCTACGGCCGCCGCGTGCAACTGGCGTTCCTTGACGAGCCGATCTATGTCCGCGTCCACACGCTTCATCTCTGCGAAGAAGTCACCGGGCTTGATATCGCGCGCCGCAAACGCCTGACGAAGTGCAATCTTTTGCTCCTGGAACTCTTTAAGCTCCTCTTCCTTTTCCCACGCCTTCGCTTTCGGGGCTTTCAGCGATCCTTCTTCGAGCTTGGAGATAACCGCTTCCGAAACGTACATGTCCACCACGTCACCCTTTCGAGCGAGGCCGCCGCACCCTCCCTCGCTTCTGGCCGGACATGAGTAGGCATAATCCCCGAGCTTCTTACGCACGCCTACGCGGAGTTTCGCCATGCACATGGCACCGTCCGCCAGAGACTTACCACAGCGCAGAATACCGGTCAGAAGGTAACGATGTTCCCGGTAGTCATCGGGCAGATCACCTACTATCCCGTTCCTGTTCACCCGCTTGCCCCGACGCTGCTCGAAAATGGCGCGGACGGCCCACCACTGCTCAGGGGTCACGATTGCTTCCCACTCCCCCACCACAGGGTCACCCTTGGCGTCCGCGACAAGCTCACCATGCAACATGCGCCATCCACATATACGAGGATTAAGAAGCAGTTGCTTAAGGGCAGCCGTTGACCACTTATTCCCGCGCGTCGTCAAGAAACCCCGATCCTGCCATTCCAGGACGATGGAGTTCAGAGAACGGCCTGCGATGACCTGTTCTACAGCCTTACGGACGGCCTCAGACGTGACAGGGTTGAGCGTCTTCCTGTCTTTGTTCCAGCCGAACGCCTGGTAGGTGAGTGCGATCTTTCCTGTCTCCGCGATGCCCCGATGCTTGTCGATTGCCCGTCTACGGATCTTCTTCGCTTCCGCTCGCGACAGCAACGCGCCCAGGAGGCCCATCGACTCGGCTTCTTCGCTGTACAGGTGTTTGGTGGCGCGAAGGTCGGCGAACACCCGGTTGGGGACGGAGGTGAAAGCGTCGATGAAACGTTCGTAGTCGCTCGTCTTCCGGGCAAGGCGGTCATCCGCCGTCACCACGACGCCCATCACAGCGGTTCCGTCCGGCAGCGAGCCCGCCCGAAGAGCCTTGAGCATCGCCTCGAAATCCTCGCGGACTACTCCCTCTTTGACCGCCGAGCGATCGTTGTCCGTGTAAGAATGCACGATCCGCCACCCATGCCGAGCGGCGGTTTGCTGGTTCATCCGGTGTTGTTCCTTGACGGTGTGCGCGTCCTTCGCCAGGTCAAGGCTCGCACGAGCGTAGGCGACTACGGGCACCAGCTCATCAGACACTCTTTGCCTCCTGCGGGAAAGAATAACCCCGGCAGAAGTTCTACACCCGGAAGTTCTTGATGTACATCGTGCCGGGGCCGTTGTGCTGGAAGACCTTGTCGGTGGCGGACCTGGCGCCGCCGCCGTCGATGGTCATCGTCTGGGAGGCGGAGGTGCCCTTGAAGGTGGCGGCGTCCTCGCCGACGTCCTCCCACCAGACGTTCCTGAGCGTGCAGGTGCCCGTGCAGTGGATGCCGTCGGCCGCGGGCGCGCCGAGGATCACGTTCTGCAGGGTGGCGCCGTCGGCCAGCTTGAAGATCGGGTCCTGGCTCTCACTCTGCCCGTCGGTGCCGAGGGCGCCGGTGCCGTAGTAGCGCTTCATGCCGCCGTCCATCGAACCGCTGACGTTGATGGTGGAGCCGACGGCCTGCTGGCCGTTCGGCGACGGCCAGGAGCCGGACGGCGGCGGGGTCGTCGGGCCGGTGGTGGGGGTCGCCGTGGGGGTGGGGCCGGGGCCGGAGCCGGCGGCCTTGAGGGTCCACTGCTTGCTCGCCGCCGAGTCGCAGGAGTTCTGCTTGACCGTGCTCCCCTCGGCGTTGAGGCACTTGGCGCTGCCGATGTTGACGACCCGGTAGTTCGAGCCGCCGGCGGTCAGGTCCCAGCTTTGGAAAGCGCTTCCCGAGCATCCCTGCTGAAGAACGAGTTTGCCCGCCGAGGTGCTGGCGTCCTGGATGCCGGCGCACCTGCCGCTGTGCGAGGCGACCAGCTTCTGGCCGCCGGAGGCGGAGGAGAGCTGCCAGGTCTGACTGGCGGCCCCGTTGCACGAGGACTGGGTCAGCGCCGCGCCGTCGGACGTCGAGGCGCCCGTCACGTCGAGGCAGAGGCCGCTTGCGGAGTTCACCAGCGTGTAGGACCCGGAGGCCGGCGCGGCGGAGGCGGGGAGTTGCAACCCCACCACCGCGCCGGCCGCGAGCAGCGCCGCGGCACCCGCCGTGACGCAGGCCCGCAGCCTGCTTTTCGTCGACACGATCGTCTCCCTTGTGAGCCTGGCTCTCGCGAGCCTGTCAGGTGGGCTGAAGGTAGTTTCACAAGATAGGACGACTTCCCGTGAAATGGAACAGTCGGAACCGGCCGATCTTTGGGACCAAAGGAAAGCGCATTCCGTCCTATGTATTGACATGATGTTTCATGTAGCAGAACATCCTCACCAACGAGGCGTTGGGAGGAGACTTCATGTCCGCACTCGACTGGTCCGTTCTGGGCGCGTACTTCCTGGTCATGGTGGGCATCGGCGTGTGGTCGAGGAGCCGGATCAGAAACGTGATCGACTTCTTCACCGCCGGAGGCCGGATCCCCTGGTGGCTGTCCGGCATCTCCCACCACATGTCGGGCTACAGCGCGGTCATGTTCGTGGCGTTCGCCGCGGTGGCCTACGCCTACGGCCTGGCCATGTACGTCTGGTGGGCGCTGACGATCGGCATCGGCGTCGGCATCGGCGCGTTCCTGTGGGCGGCCAGATGGAACCGGCTGCGCTCCAGACACGGCGTCGTCTCGCCGCTGGAGTACCTCGCCCGTCGTTACGACCTGCCCACCCAGCAGGTCCTCGCCTACAGCGGCGCGCTGCTGAAGGTCGTCGACATCGCGGCCAAGTGGGTGGCGATCGCCATCCTGCTCCGGGGCTTCACCGGGATGCCGATCTTCTGGGGCATCACGATCACCGGCGTCGTCACCCTCGTCTACATCACCGCCGGCGGCCTGTGGGCCGACGTGCTGACCGACTTCGGGCAGTTCGTCATCCAGGGCTTCGCGGGTGTCGCCATGTTCGTCGCGATCATGAGCCACCTGGACGGCGTGTCGACCCTGTGGACGATGTGGGACAAACTGCCCCCGGGACACGGCGACCCGTTCGCCGGGCCGTACACCACGACGTTCTTCCTCGCCCTGCTGTTCATCAAGACCTTCGAGTACAACGGCGGCATGTGGAACCTGGCCCAGCGCTACATGGCCTCGCCCTCGGGCTCGGCGGCCAGGCGGTCGGCGCTGCTGTCCAGCGCGCTGTGGCTCGTCTGGCCGCTGGTGCTGTTCGTCCCGATGTTCGCGGCGCCCCTCATCGTGCCGGGCCTGGCCAACCCCGAGGAGGCCTACGTACGGCTGGCCCAGACCCTGCTGCCGCAGGGCGTGATCGGCCTGGTGCTCGCCGGCTTCTTCTCCCACACCATGGCCATGGTCGCCTCCGACGCCAACGTGATCTCCTCCGTGATCACCAGGGACATCGCCCCGGCGATCGTCCGCAGGGTGCGCGACCTGTCGGCGCGGGCCGAGCTGACCTTCGCCCGGGTGACCACGTTCACCTTCGTGCTGATCAGCATGACGATCGCGATCGCGACCCAGGGCGAGGGCGTGGTGCTGAAGATCGTCGTGGACCTGGTCGCGGCCACGATGGGGCCGATCTCCATCCCGCTGATGCTGGGCATGCTCCCCTGGTTCAGGCGGAGCGGCCCCACCGCGGCGATCGTCTCCTGGGCGGCGGGCCTGGGCGTCTGGGCGTACGTCAAGTGGGTGGTCGAGTCCAAGGACACCGCGATGGTGGTCGGGGTGCCGCTGGTCACCTCGCTGGTCCTCTACGTGGCGGTCGGACTGCTGAAGCCGGAGAACCGGGCCGACCGCGACGCCCTGGTCGACTCCCTGGGCGACGACACCGAACCGGAGCGGACGGCCGCCGCGGGCGTCTGACCGCGACCCGGGAGGGGCCCTCCCCCGCCCCGGGAACCGGCCGGACCGGTCCGGCGCCGGAGGCCGGACGGGCCGCCACGCGGAAGGGAGGGGCCCGCCGCCGTCCGGCGCGTCCGGGCGGCGGCGGGCCCCCGTCCGTGCCTACCTGTCGGACTCCAGGACACCGCCGTTGGCGACGTCGGACTTCTCGATCTCCGTGAAGACGATGCGCACCGCCTCCGGGCGGACCTTGAGGATGTCCACGGCGGACCGGGTCACCGCACTGACGAATTCCCTGCGCTGGTCGAGGGTACGGCCGGAGAGCAGTTCGACGGTGATGTTCGGCATGCTGAACCTCCACTCCACAGTTATTTCGTTACATGAGAACATATCCCGCTACATGAAACAAGATGGAGTCGTGGGAGCACACCGCACCGCCGTACCGGCGGGACGGAGACCGGTGAGACGCACCCGCCGGGACGGGGTCCGGCCGCGCGGAGCAGGAAGCGGGGAAGCGGTCAGCCGGCCCGGAGAGGGTCGGGGGCGCCGAGCGCCTGCGAGACCTCCCGGGCGGCGCTCATCACCTCGGGGGCGAGCCGCTCGACCTCCTCGCGGCCGAGGTCCATCGCGAGGGCGGAGATGGAGATGCCGCCGAGCACCCGGCCCGTGTGGTCGAAGACCGGGGCGCCGACGCACAGCACGCCGGGGAGGTTCTCCTCGTCGTCCAGGGCGTACCCGCGGGCGCGAACCACCGCGAGGTGGGCCAGCAGGTCGTCCGCGGTCACCAGGGTGCGGGGCGTCCGCCCCGGCAGCCCCGCGCGGGCGCAGATCTCCCGGACCTCCTCCTCGGGGAGCTGCGCCAGGACGGCCTTGCCGATGGCGGTGCAGTGCAGGAACAGGCTCATGCCGATCCGCGAGGGCATCTGGTACGGCCGGCGGCCCTCCAGCTTGTCGACGTAGACCGCCTCGTCCCCGTTGCGGACGGCGAAGTGCGTGGTGTAGCCGGTGCGCTCGTGCAGCGCCCGCAGCGCCCCGGACGCCTGGCGGGCCGGGTCGAAGCGGTTCATGACCCGGCCGGCCAGGGTGAGGATCCGGGGGCCCGGCTCGTAGCCCCCGGAACCGTCGGACCGCGCGAAGCCCCATTCGACGAGCGACTGGAGGATCCGGTGGACCGTCGACTTCGACACACCCGTCACCGCGGCGATGTCGGTCACGCGGTGGTGCTCGGCGATCGCCTCCAGCACCGCCAGCGCCTTGTCAATAGAACTGCCTTCCCTGACCACGCTGCGAGCCTACTGGTCAGCGTGCCAACCAGCCCCCGTCCACCGCCAGCAGATGGCCGTTGACGTAGTCGGACGCGGAGGAGGCGAGGAAGACCGCGGCGCCCACGAGATCCTCCGGCGTACCCCAGCGGCCCGCCGGGATGCGCCCGGCGATCTCGGCCTCCCGCACCGGGTCCTCGCGCAGCCGCCGGGTGTTCTCCGTCGCGATGTAGCCGGGGGCGATCGCGTTGACCTGCACGCCGGAGGCGGCCCACTCGCAGGCCAGCGCCCGGGTCAGCCCGGCGACGGCGTGCTTGGACGCCGTGTAGCCGGGGACGTTGACGCCGCCCTGGAACGACAGCATCGAGGCGATCATGATGATCTTCCCCGAGCGCCGGGCCAGCATCCCCGCGCCGACCGCCCGGCTGAGCAGGAAGACCGCGTCGAGGTTGACGTCGAGCACGTCACGGAAGTCGGCGTAGGAGTGCCGGTCCGCCGGAGCCCGGCGGATGATCCCGGCGTTGTTGACCAGCACGTCGACCGGACCGAGACGTTCGGCCGCCGCCGGGATCCGCCCGGGGTCGGACAGGTCGAGGATCCAGCGCGTCGCCCGGCGACCGGTTTCGCGGACCTCGGCCTCGACCTCGTCCAGGTCGTCGTCGCGCCCGTGCAGCACCAGGTCGGCGCCGGCGGCGGCCAGGCCCACCGCGACCGCCCGGCCGATCCCGGTCCGGGCGCCGGTGACGAGCGCGGTCCTGCCCTCCAGCGAGAACATCAGCGCATCTCGCCGATCGCGACCTGCTCCACGTCGTCGTACGCCTGGTTCTCCCCGCCCATCGCCCAGACGAAGGAGTAGCTGTGCGTGCCGAATCCGCAGTGCACCGACCAGGGCGGCGAGATCACCGCCTGGCGGTCGGCGACCACGAGGCTGCGGGTCTCGTCGGGGCGTCCCATCAGGTGGATCACCCGCTGGTCGGCGGGCAGGTCGAAGTAGAGGTAGACCTCGGTCCTGCGCTCATGGGTGTGGCAGGGCATGGTGTTCCACATGCTGCCGGGCGCGAGCACGGTCACGCCGAGCACGAGCTGGCAGCTCCGGATGCCCTTGGCGTGGACGTACTTGTAGATCGTGCGCTCGTTGGAACCCTCGGGAGCGCCCAGCCGTACGGGCTCGGCGTCCTCCAGGGTGGCCTTCGCCGTGGGGAGGGAGGCGTGCGCGGGGGTGGAGACGAGATAGAACGGACCTCCCTCGAACGTCACCTCCCGCGTCCCCATCCCGGCGTACAGGCACTCCTTCGCGGCCAGCCCGTACGGCGTGCCGTCCACCGTCACCGTGCCCGCCTCGCCCACGTTGACCACGCCCAGTTCACGGCGCTCCAGGAAGTATCCGGCCCGCAGCCCGTCGGGGCAGGGCAGCTCCAGCGGCCCGTCACCGGGCAGCGCGCCGCCGACGACGATGCGGTCGTGGTGCGAGTGGACCAGGCGGACCTCTCCGGGCACGAAGAGCTGCTCGGCCAGGAAGCGGCGGCGCAGCCATTCGGTGGTCGCGCCGGGGATCTGGTCGGGCGCCGTGGCGTGCCGTACCTCCATCGACCCTCCATGTTCTCTGTTGATCAGATTTGTTCTATTACATGGAATTAAAGCCTGTTACATAGAACATGTCGAGCGTACGGCGCAGCCCCTGGCGGGCTTGCCCCTGACGCGCGGGTCAGGGGTTAACGTCGCGACGCCGCACACCCCCCGGCCTCCCGCATTCCCCCACTCCACAGAGGAACATCGCATGCCCACTCCGCCGCGCGTCTCCCGCGAAGTCCGGCTGACCACCCTGCCCGACGGCCTGCCGGGACCGGAGCACTTCGAGATCGCCGAGACCCCGCTGCCGACACCCGGGGACGGCCAGGTCCTGGTCAGGAACCGCTTCTTCCACGTGTTCGCCGCGCTGCGCACCCTCATCGGCGGGGGCGTGGACGGTGCGCCGTTCCCGCCGCTGCGCCCCGGCGACACCCTGTTCGGGGCGGCCGTCGGCGAGGTCGTCTCGGCCCCCGGGGGCAGCGGGCTGCGCCCCGGCGACCTGGTCTCGCACTGGCTCGGGTGGCGCGAGTACGCGGCCGTGGACGTCACAGACTGCACCCCGCTGGACGGTTCCCTGCCCGATCCGGCCGCCCACCTGGCGCATGGCCGGCTGGCCTACACCGCGCTGACCAGGGACGCCGAGATCCGGCCCGGCGACACGGTCTTCGTCTCGGGCGGCGGCGGGGCGGTCGGCTCGATGGCCGGGCAGATCGCCCGGCTGCTCGGCGCTGGCCGGGTGATCGGCAGCACCGGTTCACCGGAGAAGGCCGGGCGGCTGGTCTCCGAGCTCGGTTACGACGCGGCCGTGGTCCGCGGCGCGGGCCCGATCGGCGAGCAGCTCGCGCGGGTCGCGCCCGACGGCGTCGACGTGCTGCTGGACAACGTCGGCGGCGAGCAGCTGCGGGCCGCGGTGGCGGCGGCCCGGCCCGGGGCGCGGTTCGTCCTGGTCGGAGCGCTGTCCGGCCAGCTGTCGCCGCACGGTTCCGGCACCGAGGCGCCGGTCGGGCTGGACTCCTACCGGCTCATCCTCAGGCAGGTCACGATCCGCGGCTTCGGCGGCGCGGACGGCCCCGATGAACTCTCACGATGGAACGAGCGCTTCGGCGGCTGGCTGCGCTCCGGCGATCTCACCTTCCCGCACGTGCGGGTCCGCGGCATCGAGAACGCCCCGCGGGCGCTGCACGATGTGTTCCACGGCCGCCACCTCGGCACCGTTATCGTGGAGCTCTAGGCTCCGCCGGTCGGGGCCGCGGAACACGAGGACCCGGGTGCCGGAGGGCTGATGAGGATCGGCGACGCGGCGGCCGCGGCGGGGACCACCCCGCGCGCGCTGCGCTTCTACGAGCAGCGGGGGCTGCTGCCCCCGCCGCCGCGCACGGCGTCCGGGCAGCGGGAGTACGGCCCCCGCGAGGTGGCCCGGATACGGATCGTCCGCGAGCTGCTGTCCCTCGGGCTGACCGTCGAGGACGTGCGGAGCCGAGCCGATCGCCTCCACCTCCTGGAGGGCGACGACCCGCCGTACGACGCCCCCGGGTGCGCCGAGGGCAGGGGGGTCGTCGGGCGCCGGCTCGCGGCGCTCGACGAGGAGATCGCCCGCCTGACCCGGCTGCGCGAGCGGCTCGCCACCCGGACCGGCGTCCAGGACACCGTGGCCCCGTAGCCCCTTCGGCGGCATGCCCTCGTACCGCGTGCCCTCACAGCCTCACGATCCGGCGGAAAGGGGTTCCCGCCGTACGGCGAGAACCCCTCCGGAACGCGGGAACGGGCCCGTCAGACCTCGATGATCACGGGGACGATCATCGGGCGGCGGCGGTAGGTGTCGCTCACCCACCGGCCGACGGTCCTGCGGACCACCCGGCGGATCTGCTGGGCGTCGGCCACCCCGTCGGCCGCGTTGCTCTCCAGCGCCCGCTCGATCTGGGGCAGGATCTCGTCGAACGCGTCCGGGTCGATGCCGGATCCCCGGGCGTGGATCTCCGGGCCGCCGGCCAGCTTGCCGGTGGCGGAGTCGACGACGATGACGATGGAGACGAAGCCCTCCTCACCCAGGATCCGCCGGTCCTTCAGCGCGAAGTCGGTGACGTCGCCCACGGAAGTGCCGTCCACGTAGACGTACCCGGCGGAGACCGCACCGGCGAGCCGGGCGCGGCCGTCGACGAGGTCCACCACGACGCCGTCCTCGGCGATCACGATGTGGTCGCGCGGCACCCCGGTCAGCGCGGCCAGCTCGGCGTGCGCCCGCATGTGCCGCCACTCGCCGTGCACCGGCATGAAGTTGGACGGCCGGGTCACGTTGAGCAGGTACAGCAGCTCACCGGCGGCGGCGTGCCCGGAGACGTGCACCTTCGCGTTGCCCTTGTGCACCACGCGGGCGCCCCACCGGGTCAGGCCGTTGATCACCTTGTTGACGGCGGTCTCGTTGCCCGGCACCAGCGAGGACGCCATCAGCACGGTGTCGCCCTCGGCGATCCGGATCGGGTGGTCGCGGTTGGCCATGCGCGACAGCGCGGCCATCGGCTCACCCTGGGAGCCGGTGCAGATCAGCACCAGGTCCTCCGGCGGGAGGGCCTCGACGTCCCTGGAGTCGATGATCAGCTCCGGCGGCACCTTCAGATAGCCCAGGTCCCGGGCGATGCCCATGTTGCGGATCATCGAGCGGCCGACCAGCGCGACCTTGCGGCCGTGGTTGGCCGCAGCGTCCATCACCTGCTGGACCCGGTGCACGTGGGAGGCGAAGCTCGCCACGATCACCCGCTTCTGCGCGGTGCGGATCACCTCGTCGATGACCGGCGCGATCTCCCGCTCACTGGTGACGAACCCCGGCACCTCGGCGTTGGTCGAGTCGGACATCAGCAGGTCCACGCCCTCGGCCCCGAGCCTGGCGAAACCTCCCAGGTCGGTCAGGCGGCCGTCCATCGGCAGCTGGTCCATCCGGAAGTCACCGGTGTGCAGCACCAGTCCGGCCGGCGTCCTGATCGCGACGGCGAGCGCGTCCGGGATCGAGTGGTTGACCGCGAAGAACTCGGTCTCGAACGGCCCGAACCGGTGCCGCTCGCCCTCGACGACCTCGACCTTGGACGGCTGGATGCGGTGCTCGGTGAGCTTGGCCTCCACCAGTGCCAGCGTCAGCCTCGACCCCACGATCGGGATGTCACGCCGCTCGCGCAGCAGGTACGGCACCGCGCCGATGTGGTCCTCGTGACCGTGGGTCAGCACCAGCGCCTCGACGTCGCCCATCCGGTCACGGATGTACTCGAAGTCGGGAAGGATCAGGTCGATGCCGGGCTGCTCGGGCTCGGGGAACAGCACCCCGCAGTCGACGATCAGCAGGCGCCCGTCGTACTCGAAGACCGCCATGTTGCGGCCGATCTCCCCGAGGCCGCCCAGCGCGACGATGCGCAGCCCGCCCTCGGCGAGCGGCGGCGGTGTCCCGAGATCCGGGTGCGGATGGCTCATCCGGTCACCCCTTCCCCGCGCGCCGCGGACCTCGACCGGGCGCCGTGCTCCCGGCGCTCCTCGCGTTCCCTGTGTGCTCTGCGTTCTCTGAGGCTCAAACTTCCATTCCTCCCCACTGCGGCCACCTGCGGCCGCCACGTTTCCTTCTCATGCGATCCCGTCGGGCAGCTTCACGCCGCCCGCGATCAAGTCTTCTCGCAGCCGCGCGAGCTGCGGCTCCGTGGCCTCCGCCAGAGGCGGCCGCACGGCTCCGGCCGGGCGGCCCAGCAGGGCCAGCGCCGCCTTCGCCATGATCGCCCCACCGGCCTGCGTCATGATCCCGGAGACGACCGGGAGCAGCCTGCGGTGTACGGCGAGCGCGCCCGAGACGTCGCCCGCGCGGTACCGCTCCATCATGGCGGCGATGTCCGCGCCCACCACGTGCCCCACCACGCTGACGCAGCCCGCGGCGCCGACCGACAGCCACGGCAGGTTGAGCGCGTCGTCACCCGAGTAGAACACCAGGTCCGTCCCGGCCATCACCTGCGAGGCGGCGAACAGGTCGGCCTTGGCGTCCTTGACCGCGACGATCCGCTCGTGGGCGGCCAGCCGCAGGAGGGTCTCGGTCGCGATCGGCACGCCGGCGCGTCCCGGGATGTCGTACAGCATGACCGGCAGGCCGGTGGCGTCGGCGACGGCGGTGAAGTGGCGGTAGAGCCCCTCCTGCGGCGGCTTGCTGTAGTACGGGGTGACCACCAGCAGGCCGTGCGCCCCCGCCCGCTCGGCGGCCCTGGCCAGCTCGACGCTGTGACGGGTGTCGTTGCTGCCCGCTCCGGCGACGACCACGGCGCGGTCGCCGACCGTCTCGACGACGGCGCGCAGGAGACGCTCCTTCTCCTCGTCGGAGGTCGTGGGCGACTCACCCGTGGTGCCGCTCACGACGAGACCGTCGTTGCGCTGCTCGTCCACCAGATAGGCGGCCAGGCGCCGGACCCCTTCGTAGTCGACCGAGCCGTCCTCGGCGAACGGCGTGACCATCGCGGTCAGCATGCGCCCGAAGGGCGCGTCGGAGGTTGTCGTCGGCGCTGTCATAGACCGAACGGTACCCGGACTCCCTCAAAACGGTTGACCCCGCCACCCCGTCCGCGCTACTCGCGAGGACGGGCCGGTGAGGACGGATCTGCCCACGGCGCCCCGCCGCAGGCGACGGGCACGGGCGCGGCGACCGCCGGAGCGGGCCGTTCCCGTTCCCGGGCCGTCTTCCCCCTCGGCTCCCGGGGCACACCCCACACTACTCGACGCCTCTCCGGGGCGGCGGTCAGGAGAGGCCATACCCACCCGGTTTCTCAACTCTTGCTGCCAAAAACAAGCAAAAAATGCCATACGGGGCCGACGACCGGGCGCCGATGCTCACCGGGCAAGCGAGAGACCGCCGATATGTGCTCGGGGGTACACACATCGACGGTCTCTTCCGTTGAATCGGGGCCGCTTACCCGGGCGTTACACGGTCTCTGAGATATTTTCTGGCGCTTTCGGCGTGGGCAAAGTTGGGGCTCCAAACAGCGGCGATCACCCTCCGTGTCGTCGCGGATGCGACAGGATGAGGCGACGCCCGCCGACCCCTGGGATGGACATCGTGGCAACCTCCGATCCTGTCTACCTGCGCGTCGTCGCCGACATCCGCCGTCAGATCGTCGACGGCTCCCTGCTCCCCGGCGCGCCCGTCCCCTCCCGCGCCCAGCTCACCCGCAAGTACGGCGTGGGCGAGACCGCCGCCCGGCACGCGCTGCGCGTGCTCGCAGCCGAGGGCCTGATCGTCGGCCGCGTCGGCTCCGGCCACTACGTGCGGGCACAGCCGGTACTGCTGCCCCTGCACCGCTGGCGCCTCCACGACCATCACGTCCCCTTCGCCGCCGACGCCGGCCCCGACGACGTGCGCGTCACCTGCGACCGCCGGTCCGAGCCGGCCACGGCCACCCCCGACATCGCCCAGCGGCTGCGCCTGGGCGGCTACGCCCCGGTGACCCGCACCCACTACGTCTTCCGCGGCGACGGCAGGCCGATCCAGCTCTCCACCTCCTACGAGCCCGCCGGGCTCGGCGAACCCGTTCCGGGTCCCGGCCTCGGCTCCGGTCCCGGCTCCGGTCCCGGCTCCGGTCCCGTTCCCGGCCTCGGTCCCGGCTTCGGGCCCGGTCCCGACGAGCATCACCGCGGACCGGCCGCCCGCCTCGCCGCCCTCGGCATCAAGGTCACCGAGATAGTGGAGCAGGTCCGCACGCGCGTTCCCCAGCCCGCCGAGAGCGACACGCTCGCCCTGCCCGCGGGCGTCCACGTCCTGCACGTGGAGCGCACCCACTGGGCCGGCGACCGCCCGGTCGAGACCAGCGACATCGTCATCCCGGGCGACCGCTTCCGCCTGATCTACACCCACCCGGTCCAGTCCTAGGTTCGCTCCGCGGGCCGTACGGGCGTACGGGCCGTCGCGTGATCCCGTACGCCGAAACCGGGCTCCCGACGCGGTGGGGCCGCGGGATCCCGCGGCTTCCGTGATCCTCACCGCGACCGCGCCGGAATGTCGGCGGCCCCTGGTACAACCGACCTGGTTTCCCGAGCCGGAGGTGCCTCGCGTGCGCGTCAAGGACATGCCCCCCAGCGACCAGCCCCGCGAGCGGCTCCTGTCGAACGGCGCGACCGCGCTGGCCGACCGGGAGCTTCTCGCGCTGCTGATCGGCTCGGGGAGCCGGGGCACCAACGCGGTGGAGCTCGCCTCCCATCTGATCGCGCACTGCGGCGACCTGCGCGGTCTGGCCCGCTCCGACGCCCACCGCCTGATGTCCGTCCCCGGCATCGGCCCCGCCAAGGCCGCCCGGGTGATCGCCGCCTTCCACCTGGTGCGCCAGGCGCAGTCGGAGCCGGAACGGCGGCGGATCACCTGCTCGGGAGACCTCGCCTCGGTCGCCGCCCCGCTGCTGCGCGGCCTCGGCCGTGAGCGCGTGGTCGTCGTGGTCTGTGACGCCGGGGGCGCGGTGACCCGCCGGGCGGTCGTCAGCGAGGGCGGTGGAGACCACGTCCCGGTGTCCGTCCGCGAGATCGTCAGCACGGTCCTGACCTCCGGCGGCGTCTCCTTCGGCCTCGCCCACAACCACCCCGGCGGCTCCCTCGACGCCAGCCCCGACGACCTGGAGCTCACCGCGCGCCTGCACGAGGCGGCCGAGACCGTCGGCCTCCGCTTCCTGGACCACGTGATCGTCACCGACGCCGCCTGGCGCCGTGTCGGCCTCGACGGCGCGTTCTGACGGTCTCTCCGATGCGGTTCGGGGTGAGGGCGCCGTGCCACCCGGACGGCACGGCGCCCCGCCCCGGCCCCGTCCGCGGACCCCTCCCCCGCCGTGGCCGGCCAGGCGTCTCCTCACACCGTTGTGAGGAGACGCCCGACCGATCCTCACCACGGCGGGAACCCGCGGAACAGGACCGGCCCCGGCGAGCCGATGGAACGTGGGAAGCGGCTCGCCGGACGACCGGGGCCCGGCGGGCGGCATGGGGTCGCCCGCCGGGGATCCTTGTGGTCCCGCATCGGCCCTCCACCGATGCGGGACCGCCTCCCGTCTCAGGCGCCATGGCCCCCCAAGAGACGGGTGGTCGGTATGCCCGGCGGCGGGGCACCCCTGCACATCCCGCCGCCGGGCACGCTTTTCTGCCGTCACCGCGCGACTTTCCGCCGTCACCGCGCGGCGCCGGTCAGCAGGCGGCGCCAGAGCTCCTGCGTCCGGCTCGCGATCTCCCACGGTGACTCGTGGACGATCGTCACGCCGTTCCGCCGCTCCGTCCGCCGTACGAACATCAGCCCTCCCGCCTGACACAGCTCGTAGAACGTGGCCTGGCAGTCGCAGGTGTGCTCCTTCACCCGCACCCGCGAGGTCCTCGGCCGCTCCGGCCGCCAGCCGACCAGCCCGTGCTCAGGCCAGAGAGGGCCCATGTGAACGCTGTGGTGCCGCTCCTGACTCGCCATCACCCAAAGCTTCCGTCCGGCCACCCTGTGACTATAGGTCCTCTCGTCCATCCAGGTCTACTTGCACGTATCTTCCACGGCGAATAGACGTCTGATTTGTGGGTATACGTGCTTGTTGGTCTAGCATTTGATCGTGCTTGATCGAGACGGCCCCATACCGATCTACAAGCAGATCGCCGAGGCGATCCGCGATCGGATCACCATCGGGGACATCACCCCCGGCGAGGCCATGCCCAGCGAGGCGGAGCTGGAAAGCGAGTACGGCATCGCCCGCACGACCGCGCGCCGAGTCGCCCGGGAACTGCGTGAGCAGGGACTCGTCTACACGGTCCAGGGCGAGGGCACCTTCGTCGGCGAGCCCGACGTACCGCGTGCGCCCCGCAAGACGCCCCGTTACCAGCGAATAGCCGAAGAAGTCGCCGAACGCATCCGGCGGGGTGACTTCCCACCGAACCGCGCCATCCCCAGCGAGAAGACGCTCATGGCCCAGTACGACGTCGCCAAGGCCACCGTTCGGAACGCCGTGGCCTACCTCCGCGAGCAGGGATGGGTCTTCACCGTGTCACATCGAGGAACGTACGTCTCCTCCAAGGAGAAGTGGCCCGACACGACGCGAAACCCGTGAGACATACCGGGTTACGAGGGGCGACCCGCCGTAACCGGCGCATGCCCTCTCCAGTGCCCGCCAGGACAGACACCGGGACGACCTCCCGGGTCGTGATCGGGTCGACGTCCGCGCGATGAGACCCGCGGGAACGTTTCGCGGCCTGGCGATCATCTTCGGGCCGCATGGGTGGGCCGGAACCAAGCGTTTTCACCACATGACCAGCCGGACAGCGCGCCGCCATATATCTTCCGGATGTGCTCGACCATGACGGGGACACCCACCTCTACCTCCAGATCGCCGAAATCATCCGGAAGCGGATCTCCGCCGAAAGGTTGTCTCCCGGAGAGCATGTCGCCAGCGAGGCCGACATCAAGAGGGAGTTCGGCGTCGCCAGGACGACCGCCAGGCGAGCATTACGACTGCTGCGCGAGGAAGGGCTGGTCTACGCCCTCCAGGGGGAAGGCACATTCGTGGGGCCGCCCGGCATTGGAGTCAGGCAACCAAGTAAGACGCCGATGTACCGGCAGATCGCGGAAGACGTGATCGAACGCATCCGCAGCGGAGCCATCCGGCCACGTCGCCCCATCCCCAGTGAGATGACCCTGACCCAGGAGTACGACGTGGCTCGGGAAACTGCCCGCCGGGCCGTCGCCCTCCTCCGCGAACAGGGATGGATCTACACCGTGCCGCAGCGCGGAAGCTATGTCTCCCCGAGGAGAAGTGGCCCGGCGCGGCGGCCGGGCGCTGAGCCCCGGAGCCTCCGGGCCCCCGAGCGCCGCGCTCTCCGAGCTATCCCGGCGACTTGGCGGCGACGACGTCGAACGGGTTGATCGCCGGGGCCTTCTCGAAGAGGTCCGGGGCCTGCTCCGACAGTGCCCGGATCAGCTCGCCCGACATGTGGGCGGTGCGGGCCTCCTCGTCGGGGAACGCGCCGAAGATCGCGTACAGGGTGGAGCCCAGGCGCATGGCGAACCAGTCCGTGGTCCCCGGCTCCTTCTCGACGAGCTGGAGTGCCTCGGTCAGGAAGCTCTCCGCCGCCTCCTCCTTGCCCGGCTTGACTTCCAGCAGGGTGAGCAATCCCAGGGTGACCATCTCGCCTCCCGCTCGTTCCGGCGAAGGTCCTTCGCCTCTGAGCTTCTCCGAGATGGGGCCACGGCTACACCGCCCGACCTTCCGGGACCGTCACACATAAACCCGCGACCGTCTCCGCCGGGTCATGGCCGTGCCCGCAGTCATAAAACTCGCGGAACGACGCCGCTCTCACCGCTCCCACTTCCCGGGTTCCGCCCTGCCGTACTCGACCAGCAGTTCCAGGGCGCGTCGCTGACCGGCACCCAGGTCGGCCAGCATGAGCTGACCGAACCGCGCGTTGGCCGCCATCGCGGCGGTCGGCTCGGCGGGGGCGTCCGCGGGCAGCAGGCCGGGCAGCATCGCGTACAGCTCGCGGGCGATCTCCTCCACGCGCGGGTCGTCGGCGCCGACGCCGGCGAGGGCGCCCAGTCTCTCCCCCCAGGCGCGCTGCGGCGAGTCATCGCGCATGCCCGCGAGGTAGGACTCGGCGTCGAACTCGGGCAGCGCGGCGGCCGCCGCCCTGAGGGCGTCGATGTCCGGGCGCGCCAGGTCGAGCGTCTGGACGGCCGCGGCGAGCTCGGCGGGCAGGGTCGGGTCGTGCCCGTGTTCGAGGAGACGCGCGATCACGGCGCGGCGGTCCTTGATCACCGTCTCGCGGGCGGCCAGCTCGGCGTCCAGCTCGGTCAGCACCTCGCGCATGTCCGCCGCCCCGGCGTCGTCCAGCGCGTCGGCGACCTCGCTCAGGCTCAGGCCCAGGGAGGTGAGCCTGCGGATCTGCAGCAGGCGGCTCAACGCGCCGAGGCCGTACTCGCGGTAGCCGCCGGGGGTGCGCGAGGGCTCGGGCAGCAGGCCGATCCGGTGGTAGTGGCGGATGGTCCGCGTCGTGACGTCGGCGAGCCGGGCGAGTTCGCTTATCTGCATCATCATGACCGCCAGTGAAGCCGCTGACCTTACGACAAGGTCAAGCCGACGGCGGTCACGCGCCAGCGCGTGACCTCAGGGCCGCCAGGGCGCGGTCGGCGTGGGCGCGCATGTTCGTCTCGCTGTGCACGACCTCCAGCACGCGGCGGTCCGTGTCGATGACGAAGGTCATCCGGCGGGTCAGGAACGGCCCGGCCGCGAAGGCGCGGCGGGCGCCCAGCGCGCGGGCGACGACGCCGTCAGGATCGGACAGTAGGGGGAAGCCCAGCTCGTAGGTGTCGGTGAACCTCTTCTGCCGGGCAACGCCGTCGCGGCTGATCCCGACCGGATGGGCCCCCAGCGCGGCGAAGTCACCGGCCAGGTCGCGGAAGTGGCAGCTCTCGGCCGTGCAGCCGGAGGTCATGGCCGCCGGGTAGAAGAACAGCACCACCGGCCCCTTCTCCAGCAGGTCGCTGAGCCGCCGCGCCGTACCGGTCTCGTCGGGGAGTTCGAAGTCCTCGACCACGTCTCCGACCGCGGGCCCACCGCTCATGCCATGTCCTTCCCTCGCGCCGGCATCCCGTCCCGTCCCGGGTGGGGCGGCGGCCGGTGCTCCGGCCCCCATTGTGGAGGGGGCGACGGCTCGTGGGACAGGGCCCCCGCGGCCGGCCGTACGGATCTCCCCACCGTACGGCGGCCGCGGCCGCCCCGGCGGGGCGGCGTGCTAGCGTCGCCGCCCATGACGGAGAACGTGTACGTGGGCAATGCCGGCGTGGACGCCCCCGGTGACCGCGGCTGGCTGCTCGGGCACTTCAAGCCGGTCGGCGACGTACGGCACAGCGAGGACGTGGAGATCAAGTGGGGCGTGCACCCGCGCGGCGACGAGCGGGCGGAGTGGGTGCGGGGCGAGAAGCGCACCGCGCTGCTGGTGCTGATCAGCGGGCGGTTCCGGGTGGAGCTGCCGGGACGCAGCGTGGTGCTGTCCGAGCGGGGTGACTACGTGGTGTGGGGGCATGGCGTGGACCACTCCTGGTACGCAGAGGAGGAGTCGGTGGTGCTGACCGTGCGCTGGCCGTCCGTCCCCGGCTATGCCGTCGCCTGAGGACTTCCGATGGCCGCGGACGCCCTGCGGACCCGCCCGCGACTTCGTGCCGTTTCCGCACGTGGACGGACCTGTCCGCTCTATCCTGACCGCATGCCGTACGTCGAGGAACGCGTCTCCGCGGTGGAGACCGACATCAAAGAGATCAGATCCGACATCACCGAGATCAGGGGTGACATCACAGCGATCAGATCCGACATCGTCTCCATCAAGGACGAGCAGAAGAAGATGCGAAGCGACATCACGTCCATCAAGGACGAGCAGAAGAAGATGCGAAGCGACATCGTCTCCATCAAGGACGAGCAGAAGGAGATGCGGAGCGACATCACGTCCATCAAGAAGGGCCAGACCGCCATGGAGCTGAAGCTCAACCGCGCGGTCGGTGACATCGCCGAGCTGAAGGCCGGGCAGGTCGAGATCCGCGATCTCCTCGCCCGCGTCGTCGGCAGGCTCGAAGGCGTCAGCGGCTGACGTCCCCCGGTCCCGCTCGCCCGCCACCCTCCGGCGGGGAGCACGGCCCCGCTCTTCCGCGGAGAGCATGTATCACCCTCGATACCGGCATAACCGCAAATCCCGACGGAGGGGACCGTAACGCGCCGGGCGCCCGATGGCGGATGTCCGGTCAGAACACCGGGATGATGTCGTCCGGGTCGAGGAAGCCGACCTCGACGCCGTCGATGTCGAGCTCGGGGATCGCGGGGAACTCGATGCCCCAGCGCTGCACGATGGCCCGGATCTTGGCCATCGCCACCCGCCAGTTGTCGGCCTGCTCCTCGTAGGAGAGCACGCCCAGGCCCGCCTCGCGCGCGTGGTCCATCAGGACGCGGTGGTTGGCCAGGAAGTACGGCGGCAGCTCCCAGAAGCCGTCCGGCGGCTCCCACAGGATCATGGACAGGAACACGAACCCCGCCCGGAGCTGCCGGGTGATCAGCGTGCGGGTGTCGTCGGTGAGCCCGGGCCACTCGTTGTCGAGGATGGTCATGCAGATCTGCAGGTGGCGGGACTCGTCCCGGCCGATGCGGTGGAACATCTCGCTGAAGACCGGGTGGCGGGTGCCGCTCGCCATGCCGCGGAAGAGGGTGGAGGCCGCCATCTCCCCCATCATGAAGCTGGTGAACAGCACCGGCAGGGTGTACTTGCCGACGGCGCTGTTGTAGCCGGTCCAGTAGCGGCCGCCGTTGTGGTAGAGCCAGCCGATGTTGTTGTGGGCGGCCTTCTCCAGGTCGGTGACGGGGGTCCAGTCGAGCGGGCCGCCCGGCCAGAGCCTGGCGATGGTGCGCTGGCAGCACTCCTCGTGGTTCATCTCGTCACGGGTGATCGAGAAGAAGCACTTGCGGACCGGGTCCTCCTCGTGCTTCTCGAACGCCTGGATGGTGGCGCGGGCGAAGACCGCCGGGCCGGAGGCGTCGAAGTTGGCCAGCACGGAGAACCAGTACATGATCCCGAGACGCTGCTCGGTCGTGAAGGCGGCCGGGTCGAGGTCGTCCCAGGGCAGGTCGGCGGGGTTCCAGACCATGCGCTTGGACTTCTCGTAGATGGCCGCCAGCTTTTCGGTCTCCACCCGCCATTCCATCGGGTAGATGTTCGGTTGGGGAACCGCGGGGGCGGGCCAGAACCCACCCTCGGGAACCGTCAGGTCCGCCATGATGCCACCCCTTCGGCCGCCCGGTTGTGACAGGCACAGCTCACATCCTGCGCCCGGATGTCACAATCTTTCAAGAGCGTGCCCGTTGGGAGGCGGCGACACACGCGAGCACCGCGACGGCGGCCACGACCGTGACCGGCCCGAACCGCTCGCCCATCAGGAGCCAGGCCCACACCAGCGTCAGCAGCGGCTGGGCGAGCTGGGTCTGGCCGGCGCGGGCGATCCCGCCCGCGGCCAGGCCGGCGTACCAGGGGATGAAGCCGAGGAACATGGAGAACAGTCCGACGTAGGCGAACCCCGCGAGCGACACCGCGTCCGGCCGCGATTCCGTCGTCAGTGCCAGTGCGACGGTCACCGGGACGGTGAGGGGCACGGCGACGACGAGGGCATGGGAGATGACGTGCGAACCGGGGATCTCCCGGGCGAGCCGGCCGCCCTCGGTGTAGCCGACGGCGGCCGACACGAGCGCGCCGACGAGCAGCAGGTCGGCTCCGGTGACGTGGCCGCCGCCCCGGCTGAGGGTGAAGGCGGTGATCGCCGCGGCGCCCAGGGCGCACGTCGCCCAGAAGAGCGGCCGGGGCCGCTCCCCGCCGCGTACGGCGGCGCAGGCGGCGGTGGCCGCGGGGAGCAGCCCGATGACCACCGCGGCGTGGGAGGTGCTCGCCCCGGCGGCGAGCGCCAGCCCGCTGAAGAGGGGGAAGCCGACCACGACGCCGGCCGCGATGAGCAGGTAGGGGCCGAGCAGGCGTCGGGGCGGCAGCAGGGGCGCCCGGGTGGCGAGGAGGAAGACCAGCGCCGCGGCGGCGGCGAGGGCGGCCCGGCCGGCGGCCACGAGGTAGGGGTCGAAGCCCCTCATCGCGAACGCCGTGGCCGGGAACGACATGGAGAACGTCAGGACGCCGAGTCCGGCGAGGACGGTGCCGCGCCACGCCGTGTCCGACGGGCCCTCACGGTGGGGCACCGCTACTCGATTCCGGACAATAGCGCTACTCTTATCCATCATGAATGACGATAGCAGTATCGTCCGGCTGGCAGCCAGCATCAGGGAGACCGCCGCCCGGATGCGCCCCGGCGACCGGCTGCCGTCGAGCCGCGAGCTGGTGCGGACCCACGGTGTGAGCCCGGTGACCGTGTCGCGGGCCCTGGGGCGGCTCGCCGCGGAGGGCAGGGTGATCATCAGGCCCGGCAGCGGCACCTACGTCGCCCCCGCCGTTCCCCGCCCGGACGACGCGGCGGACCTGTCCTGGCAGACGGTGGCCCTCGGCGACCGCGTGGTGGACGACGCCGCGGTGAGCGGCCTGCTCACCCCGCCGCCGGAGGGCGTCGTCCCCCTCACCGGCGGCTATCTCCCGGCGGCGCTGCTGCCGGAGCGGGCCCTGTCTGCGGCGGCCTCCCGCGCGGCGCGCCGTCCCGGCGTCTGGGAGACGCCGCCACTGAACGGCCTGGCCGAGCTGCGCGGATGGTTCGCCCGGGAGGCCGGCGGCGGCGTCACCGCGGCCGACGTCCTGGTGGCCGCCGGGGGCCAGGCCGCCCTGACCCACGCCTTCCGCGCGCTGGCCGCGCCGGGCACGGCCGTACTCGTCGAGACGCCCACCTACCCCGGCGCGCTCGCCGCCGCGCGGGCGGCCGGGCTGCGGGCCACGGCCGTGCCGGTGGACCGCGACGGGGTGCGGCCGGAGCTGCTGGCGGAGGCGTTCGCGGTGACGGGCGCGCGGATCTTCTACTGTCAGCCCACCCTGCACAACCCCACCGGCGCGACGCTGCCCCCGGACCGGCGGCACCAGGTGCTCGCGATCGCCCGGGCCGCCGGGGCGTTCGTCGTCGAGGACGACTACGCCAGATATCTGACGACCTCCCCGGCCCCGCCCCCGCTGGTCGCGCTGGACCCCCACGGCACCGTCGTGCACGTCAACTCGCTGACCAAGCCGCTGTCGGCGGGCATGCGGGTCGCGGGGGTCGTCGCCCGCGGACCGGCCGCCCTGCGGCTGCGTGCGAGCCAGGTCGTGGAGTCGTTCTTCGTGCCCAGGCTGCTCCAGGAGACGGCGCTGGAGCTCGTCGGCTCCCCCGCCTGGCCCCGCCACCTGGCGGCGCTGGGCGCCGAGCTGGCGGCCCGCAGGACCGCGCTGGTCACGGAGCTCACCGTCCACCTGCCGGCCGTCGACGTCCACCTCGTGCCCCGGGGCGGCCTCCACCTGTGGTTACGGCTGCCGCCCGGCACCGGCGAGGACGCGGTGGTGGAGGCGGCCCGGCGGGCGGGCGTCACGGTCAGTCCCGGCCAGGTCTATCACCCGGCCGAGCCTCCCGGGCCCCGCATCCGGGTGACCCACTCGGCCGCCGCCCACGTGGCGGAGCTGTCGGAGGGGGTGCGGCGGCTGGCGGCCGCCCTGGGAGTGCCACCGGAATACGGCAGGAACGGGCCGCGGGGTGAGATAGCTGCTGGTCAACCGCCGGTGAGCGCCCCGTAGGTGGTGGAACGGCCGACCTTGAGGGTGCGGGCGGCTTCGGCGACGGAGACGCCGTCGTCGACCAGCCCGCGCGGGGCGGCGAGTTCGGCGGTCCCGATGACGGTGGAGCGGCCCGATCTTCTTGCCGGGCAGCGTGTCGCCGTCGGCTTCGCGGCGTTTGACCGCTTCGATGCCCTCGGCCCGGCGTTCGGCGCGGAGCCCGGACTCGGCCGTGGCGGCCAGGGCGGTGAACGTGAACCGGCCTTCCCGGGTACCGAGGTCGAGGTTCTCGGGGTGGCCCCTGACCCACCGAACCCGGTTCGCCGTTCCACTCCTACCGGCGGGCCGAGTAGGCGCGGTACCAGTCAAGGGTGGCGGTGACGGCGGTGGCGTGCGGAGTCGCGGTGAACGGCCCGAACGTGGCGGTGAACTTCGAAGTGTCGCTCACGAACGGCCGGTCGCGCTGATACCACGTCTCGCCGAGGGCACGCACGGTCGGGTTGAACAGGCCGATCAGACGTTGCGCCGGACGGCCGAGCGCCGCCGTCCTGCAGGGCTTCCCCAGCGCGGCGATCACCAGATCGAGGAACTCCCGGCCCGTCACGGCCGGTGCCGCCGGCAGGTGCCAGACCTGGCCGTCGGCGCGCGTGTCGCGGCCGAGCCTCACCAGACCTCTGGCGATGTCGGGCAAGTAGCCGAGCGTATGGGGCTGGTCGAGCGCCCCGACCCAACGGATGGGCTTGCCGGCCAGCGCCGCCGCGAACACCGTCGCACCGGCGACGGTGTTGACGCCGCCGGGACCGTAGTAGTCGGAAGCCCTGCCCAGCGCGACACGCAGCTCGCCGGATCGGTGGGCGGCAAGCAGGGACTCGGCCATCTGCGCGCGAACCCGGCCCTTGGGATTGCGGGCGGCGCAGGGCAGCGTCTCGGTCATGGGGGCGCCGACGGGTCCGTACATGTACAGGTTGTCGGCGAGCACGAGCTTGGCACCGGAGGCGGCGGCGCCCTGGCGCACCGCGTCGGTCATACGGGGGAACTCCTCCACCCATCGGTCATAGGCGGGCGCGGCGCAGTGGTAGACGACCTCGGCTCCGGCGCAAGCCGCCTCGGCCCCCTCCACGGTCGTGATGTCGGCGCGGTGGGCCTCCACCCCGGGCAGCGCCGGCACCCGTCCGCTGCGGTTGACGGCGCGGACGCGGCATCCCTGGGAGGCGAGCTCACGGACCACGGAAGCGCCAACGGCCCCTCCGGCGCCGAGGACGACATGCAGATCGGATAGAGCGGGCACGGTGACCTCCCTGTCGACAATTTGGAAACGCTGTTATGAAACATCGTTGCTATATACTTGTCAAATGGCACGCCCACGTACCCGCGACTACGACGAGTTGCGCCGAGACCTCCTGGACGCCGCCGGACGGTTGCTCGCCCAGGAGGGCCCACAGATGCTCAGCACCCGACGCCTGGCCCAGGAGGTCGGCACCTCCACCAAAGCCGTCTATAACCTCTTCGGCGACAAGGCCGGCCTGCTGCGCGCGATGTTCCTGGAAGGATTCGAGCGGCTCGCCGACGAGTTCACCCGGGTGCCCGCCGACGGCGACCCGGAGGCCGGCCTGATGGCGCTCGGACTCGCCTACCGGGCCTCAGCCCTGGACAACCCGCATCTGTACCAGCTGATGTTCGGCCGCCCCATCGCCGACTTCCAGCCGGACCAAGCGACCCTGGACCAGATCCAAGGCACGTTCGACACGCTGGTACGGGCCGTCACGAGATGCGTCGACGCGGGCCGGTTCGCCCCCGCCGACCCCCGCGATATCGCCGTTCACCTCAACGCCTTGGTCCACGGCCTGGCCAGTCTTGAACTCCTCGGCTCGCTCGGCCCTCGCCCCCAGGCCGACCACCACTGGCATCTCGCCCTGGAGGCGGCTTTCCGCGGCCATCGCACCCCGGCCCCGTAGCCGGTCAGAGTCCAGCCGTGTGTCCCCATTCCTTCTGATCGGGGACGCACGGCTGGACTCTCCCATATGGGGAGACCCCACGCTGGGGGCATGGACGAGGAGCCGTTGCCGATCGGCCGGTTCGCCGGCGCCACTCACGTCGGCCCGTACGGCCAGATCGGGCCGACCGCGCATGCGCTGTTGTCCCGGTGCGCCGAGCGGCGCTGTCCCGTCCGCGGTCCGATCCGCGAGGCGTACGTGCCGGACCCGGCAACCACCCCACCCGATCGGCTGATCACCCACCTGATGATTCCTTTGGAGGAGCCATGACACCGCGATTGGTCCACTGCGGCCCCGTCGCCTGCCTCAACGTCACCGGCCTGGGCGAGCCCGGCGGCGCCGAGCACGTCTCGGCCATCGGCGCCCTGTACGCTGTGGCCTCCGCCATGGGCGGTCCGGCCGGCCCCCTGGAAGGCCGCTGGTGGGTGGAGGACACCACCCTGCCGCCACTGGAGGTGCCGCGCGACCGATGGCGCTGGCACCTGCTGCTGCCGCTGCCCGACACACCCGAACCCGGGACGGTCGAGACGGCATGTGAGCAGGCCCGCACGTCCGGCGCCGCCGCCGACCGCGTCCAACTGGTCATCTTCACCGAGGGCGAATGCGTGGAACTGCTCCACGAGGGGCCCTACAGCGAAGAGAAAGCGTCACTCGACGTGATGGAGGCGTTCATGGCCGAGCACGGCCTGGTACGCAACGGCCTGCACCACGAGATCTACCTGACCGACTTCACCGATCCCGAACCCAGGACCCTTCTCAGGCAGCCGGTGGCACGCATCGCCGGGTGATCGGCCCGCCGCCGGCGCCGAGAGCGGGTGAAGCCGCCAGAGCCCGGGCGTCGCCCCTTCACAGACCACCCGGCAGGCATCGAAGATGACGCGGCCAAAGGCCGTGCGGGTGTCTACGGCGGACCGGACCGCGGACCGTCCCGGGCCCCGGATGGCGGCGGGACCGCCTCCGGGCCCGGCCCGGGTCGCCGTAGGACCGCCCCGGGCGGATCCGGGCCCGGCCGCGAGGCCGACCGCGGACCCGGTCGCGAGACCGCCGCGGGGAAGCCCGCACCCCTGAACACCGCCGAACCGTCCATGGTGGAGTCGCACGGAATACAACCCTCTAATGCCATACAGTGGTTGCGAAGAGGTGATCGCCCCGATGAACGATCCTGCCGCCCTGGTCTGCGACTTCGTGAACACCTACGACGTCGAGAGCGGCGCCGACACGATCCCGTCCCCCGCGGCGCTGGCGGCCTGGCTCGCCGGGCGCGGGCTGGCCGCGCCGTCCGACACGGCCACCGCCGACGACCTCGCGCTGGCCGTCGCCCTGCGGGAGACCCTGCGCGAGGCGCTCCGCCGTAACCACGCCCCCCGCAACCGCGACGCCCACGGCCATGACGCCGGAGACCGTGACGACGCCCACGGCCGCGGCGACGCCCGCGACCGCGATGACCTCCACGGCGTCCGCGACGCCGATGCCCCCGGCGGCCCCGGCGGCCCCGGCGGGCCGGCGGACGATGACGTGCCCGGCGACGGATGGTCCGGCCCTCCGTCGCGGGTGCTCGCCGGGCTCCCGCTGCGGGTGGTCCTGACGGCCGGCGAACCGGCCCTGGAGCCGGTCGCGGAGGGGACGCCCGCAGGGCTGGCGCGGATCGCGGCGGCGGTGATGGCCGCGCACGCGGCCGGGATGTGGTCCAGACTGAAGGTGTGCACCGAGAGCACCTGCCAGTGGGCGTTCGTCGACTCCTCGAAGAACCGCTCGCGGTCCTGGTGCTCCATGAGGGTGTGCGGCAACCGTACAAAGACTCGGGCATATCGGGCACGACGTCAGGCGGAGACCGGATCGCGTCATCTACGAGCCGGATTCCCCGATACGGTGTAGGTGCCTGTCTCACGGATCACCGCGCCTGATGCCCGCTCGCGCGGCCGGAGAACCGCGAGGCAGCGCGTCCTGAGGCGACGGCACGGCAGCAAAGGAGCGGGCCGAGATGGCAGACGTAGGCGTGCGGGTGGCTCGGCACGATGATGTCGCCGCGGTGACGAGCACCCAGATTCGCGCCTGGAAATACGGCTACCGGGACTTCCTTCCCGAGGGGCCGCTCGAGCAGATGACCAACGCGGCGGCCGAGGCGATGTGGCGGCGCCAGTGGGACGAGGCGATCGTCAGCCCGCCGTCCTCCCGCCACCGGGTCCTGGTGGCGGTCGAGCAGGTCGTCCTCGACACCGACGCGTTCCCCGCGCTCGGCCCCGGCGGGATCGAGGCCGCCGCGGCGATGCGGGGCGCCGAGCGTGTGGTGGGCCTGGCCTCCCACGCCCCCGCCGAGGACCCCGACCTGAACCCGGACACCACGGCGGAGATGCTCAGCTTCCTGGTGGACCCCGACTACGTCCGGCGCGGGCACGGCAGCCGCCTGCTCAACGCGACGGTCGACTACCTCCGCGACGACGGCTACCACACCATCGTGACGTGGGTCTTCGCCGACAACCACCGGGTCCTCGGGTTCCTGGAATCGGCGGGGTGGGGTGAGGACGGGGCCGAGCGGGTCCTTAACATGGGGCGGCCGGTGCGGATGGTCCGCCTGGCCACCGACATCAGCTGAACGCCGGCGCGCGCCGGCCCGGGGCCGCGATGCGCCCGGGACCGGCCGCGGGCCGGTGACAACGCTCGAGAGGAACCCCGCAGCCCATGGCCACCCCGAGCCAGTGGATCGCCGGAGCACGTCCGCGCACCCTTCCCGCCGCCGTCGTCCCCGTCGCCGTCGGCACCGGCGTCGCGATCGGGGACGGCGGGGCGGTGTGGTGGCGCGCCCTGCTCGCCCTGTTCGTGGCGCTCGCCCTGCAGATCGGGGTGAACTACTCCAACGACTACAGCGACGGCGTGCGCGGCACCGACGACCAGCGGGTCGGGCCGATGCGCCTGGTCGGCTCGGGGGCGGCGGCGCCCCGCCAGGTCCTCGCCGCGGCCCTGGGCTGCTTCGCCGCCGCCGCGGTGGCGGGCCTGGCGCTGGTCGTGGTCACCCGGGCGTGGTGGCTGCTGGCGGTGGGCGCGCTGGCGATCGCTGCGGCCTGGTTCTACACCGGCGGCTCGCGGCCCTACGGCTACCGCGCGCTCGGCGAGCTGTCGGTGTTCGTGTTCTTCGGCCTGGTGGCGACGGCGGGCACGACGTTCGTCCAGCTCGAACGGCTCTCCTGGACCGCCCTGGCGGCCTCCGTGCCGGTCGGCCTGCTGGCCTGCGCGATGCTGGTGGTCAACAACCTGCGTGACATCACCACCGACGGTCCGGCGGGCAAGCGCACCATGGCCGTGCTGCTGGGCGACCACCGTACCCGCGTCCTCTACACCCTCTGCCTCGTCCTGCCGCTGGCCGTCGCGCTCGTCATGGCGGTGTGGCGGCCGTTCACGGCGCTGGCCATCCTGTCCGCGCCGCTGGCGATCGCCCCGGTGCTGTTCGTCGGGCGCGGCGCAACCGGCCCGGCCCTGATCGCCACACTCCAGCAGACGGGCCGTTTCCAGCTCGCCTTCGGCCTGCTGTTCACCGTCGGCCTCGCCCTCTGACAAGGGCCGCCGAGCCGGTCCGGCCCTCCGTACGGGCCCGGCCCGGCGGCCCCGGCGGCCACCGGTGATCCTCACGGTCCGGCCGGTGCGCCGGGGTTCAGGCGGCCAGCGGGCGGCGCATCACCACGCGGGGCGCGAGCTCGATGCCCAGCTCGCGCTCATGCGCCACCAGCGCGGCCATCTCCGGCCCCCACTCCGCGGGATCCAGTACGGCGAAGCCGCGCCGGGCGTACCAGGGCGCGTTCCACGGCACGTCCCGGAACGTCGTCAGCGTCACCGCCGACGCGCCGACCGAGGCCGCGTGGTCGCAGACCGCCTCCAGCAGCCGCCCCCCGATGCCGCGCCGCCCGTGATCCGGGTGGACGGCGAGCTGGTCGAGGTGGACGCCGCCGTCCACCCAGCCGATCATGGCGAAGCCGACCGGCGGTGTGCCGGCCACCAGGACCCGCGACGGGTCGCCGGTCTCCGCGATCGTCGTGGGGTCGGGCGGGAAGATGATGCCCACCGCGGCGAACATCCCGTCGGCGGCGGTCTCCACCGCGGCCAGCCCGGGCAGCTCCCCCGCCTCGGCCCAGCGCACCCCGCCCGGATCCGGGCGTCGATCTCCTGTCACGGGATCGGAGGATACCGGAGCATGCGCTTCCTCCCCAGGTGACCGGCATGCCGGGAAAGCCGCCGGAGGCCGATGACCCGGAGCATGGAAGGCCCGCCGGACAGCCGGGACGGGAGGACCGGTGGAGGTCCGCGGCGCGGTGTCCGGAGCCCCCGTCCGGTGGGCTCCGCCGGACGAACCTCCTCAGGGCCCGCCGGATACCGCCGGACGGGCCCAGGACGGTCTCTCAGAGGTCGAGCAGGTGCTCCAGGCCCACGGTGAGCCCCGGCGTCTCCCCCACCCGGCGCACGCCCAGCAGGACGCCGGGGGTGAACGACGAGCGGTTCATGGTGTCGTGGCGGATGGTGAGGGTCTCGCCGTCCCCGCCCAGCAGCACCTCCTGGTGGGCGATCAGCCCGGCCAGCCGTACGGCGTGGACGCGGACCCCGTCCACCTCGGCGCCGCGCGCGCCCTCCAGCTCGGCGCTGGTGGCGTCGGGCATCGGCCCGGCCCCGGCCTTGCGCCGCGCCTCGGCGACCAGCTCCGCCGTACGGCGGGCGGTGCCGGAGGGCGCGTCGGCCTTGTTCGGGTGATGCAGCTCGACGATCTCGACGGAGTCGAAGTAGCGGGCGGCCTGCTGGGCGAAGTGCATCATCAGCACGGCCGCGATGCCGAAGTTGGGGGCGATCAGCGCGTTGACGCCGGGGCTGGCATCGAGCCAGCCGCGCACGGTGGACAGCCGCCCGGCGTCGAAGCCGGTGGTGCCGACCACCGGGTGGACGCCGTGGGCGATGCACCATTCGAGGTTGCCCATGACGACGTCGGGGTGGGTGAAGTCCACCACCACGTCGCAGCCGGTGAGCCCCTCGATCGGGTCGCCCTTGTCGAGGGGGGCGACCAGCTCCAGGTCACCGGCGGCCTCGACGGCCTTGCACACTTCCCTGCCGACGCGTCCGCGCGCGCCCAGAACTCCAACCCTGATCACGGCCACAGGCTATACCGTCGGCCGTCCCGCCCCCTCGCGAGCACCGCCCGGCGCGGCGGAGGAGCGGCTCGGGCGCCGGACGGCCAGGACACGGGACGGCCAGGACACGGGACGGCCCCGGCGCTCGGGAGCGCCGGGGCCGTCCGTGATGCCGTGAGACCGTGACCTCGAAGCCGGTCAGCCGGTCAGAGCCGCGCTGAAGTCCTTGCCCTCGTAGGGCCCGATCACCGCGAGGGTCATCGGGCGGCTGAGGACGTCACGGGCGACGGCGGTGATCTCCTCGGGGGTGACCGCGTCGATCCGGGCGAGGATCTCGTCCACCGACAGGTGCTCGTCGAAGACCAGCTCGCCCTTGCCGATCCTGGACATCCGGGAGCCGGTGTCCTCCAGGCCCAGCACCAGGCCGCCGCGCATCTGCCCCTTGCCCCGGCCGATCTCCTCTGAGGAGATGCCCTCGGCGGTGACCCGCAGGAGCTCCTCGCGGCAGATCTTCAGCACCTCGTCGATCTTCGACGGCAGGCAGCCGACGTAGACGCCGAACTGGCCGGTGTCGGCGTAGGAGGAGGTGTAGGAGTACGCCGAGTAGGCGAGCCCCCGCTTCTCCCGGATCTCCTGGAACAGCCGCGACGACATGCCGCCGCCGAGCGCCGCGTTCAGCACGCCGAGCGCGAAGCGGCGGTCGTCGGTGCGGACCAGGCCGGTCGTGCCGAGGACCAGGTTGGCCTGCTCGGTCGGCCGGTGCAGCACCCGGACGCCGGAGTGCGACTCGACGCCGGGGCCCGAGACGCGCGGGGGGACCGGCGCGGCGTCGCCGCCGAGGGCTCCGGCCCGCTCGTAGGCGGCGGCGACCAGTTCGACGACCCGCTCGTGGGTGACGTTGCCCGCCACCGCCACGACGGTGTGCGTGGGCAGGTAGTGCCGTCGGTAGTACTCGGCGATCCGGTCGCGGTCGATGGCGTTGATCGACTCGACCGTGCCGAGGATCGGCCGCCCGACGGGCGTGTCACCGTACAGCTCCGCGGAGAACTGCTCGTGCACCACGTCCGACGGGTCGTCGTCGTGCATGGCGATCTCCTCGAGGATCACGCCACGCTCGGCCTCGACGTCCTCGGGGGTGATGACCGAGGAGGTGACCACGTCGGAGAGGACGTCGATCGCCACCCGCAGGTCCTCGTCGAGGACCCGCGCGTAGTAGCAGGTGTACTCCTTGGAGGTGAAGGCGTTGATCTCACCGCCGATGCCCTCGATCGCCGCGGAGATCTCCAGCGCGTCCCGCGTGGGGGTGCCCTTGAACAGCAGGTGCTCAAGGAAGTGGGAGGCCCCCATGTGCTCGGGGGTCTCGTCCCTCGATCCGATGCCGACCCACATGCCGACCGCGACGGAACGCACGGTCGGCATGGACTCGGTCACCACCCGGAGCCCACCGGGGAGGACGGTGCGCCGCACCACCCCGGCGCCGTCCTTGCCGGGGTGCAGAGTGGTCGTGATCACGAGTTGCGGTCTTCCCCCCCGCGGCCGCCGCCGCCGTTGCCGCTGCGGGTACGGGTACGGGTGCGGCGCGGCCGCTCCTCACCGGACTCGGCCGGGGCGGCGGACGCGACGGGAGCGGCGTCACCCGACTCCGGCGTGCCGGCCTCGCCCCTGGCCTCCGCCTCCCGCTCCACGACCTCGACCGGGACCAGGGACAGCTTGCCGCGCGAGTCGATCTCGGCGATCTCCACCTGGACCTTCTCGCCGACGTTCATGACGTCCTCGACGTTCTCGATGCGCTTGCCGCCGTGCAGCTTGCGGATCTGGGAGACGTGCAGCAGACCGTCCTTGCCCGGCATGAGGGAGATGAAGGCGCCGAAGGCGGCGATCTTGACGACCGTGCCCAGGTAGCGCTCCCCGACCTCCGGCATGTGCGGGTTGGCGATGGCGTTGATCGCCGACCGGGCCGCCTCGGCGGACGGGCCGTCGGTGGCGCCGATGTAGATCGTTCCGTCGTCCTCGATCGTGATCTCGGCGCCGGTGTCGTCCTGGATCTGGTTGATCATCTTGCCCTTCGGGCCGATGACCTCGCCGATCTTGTCGACCGGGACCTTGATCGTGATGATGCGCGGCGCGGTGGCGTTCATCTCCGCCGGGGAGTCGATCGCCTCCTGCATCACGTCGATGATGGCCAGACGCGCACCCTTGGCCTGCTTCAGCGCGGCGCCCAGGATCGAGGCGGGGATGCCGTCGAGCTTGGTGTCGAGCTGCAGCGCGGTGATGACGTCCTTGGTGCCGGCGACCTTGAAGTCCATGTCGCCCATGGCGTCCTCGGCCCCGAGGATGTCGGTCAGCGTGACGTACTGGTCGCCCTCGTTGATCAGGCCCATCGCGATGCCGGCGACGATGCCCTTGAGCGGGACGCCCGCGTCGAGCAGCGCCATCGTCGAGGCGCAGACCGAGCCCATGGAGGTCGAGCCGTTGGAGCCGAGCGCCTCGGAGACCTGGCGGATCGCGTAGGGGAACTCCTCGCGGGCCGGCAGGACCGGGATGAGCGCCCGCTCGGCGAGCGCGCCGTGGCCGATCTCGCGGCGCTTGGGCGAGCCCACCCGGCCGGTCTCGCCGGTGGAGTAGGGCGGGAAGTTGTAGTTGTGCATGTAGCGCTTGGTGCGCTCGGGGTTGAGCGTGTCGATCATCTGCTCCATGCGGAGCATGTTCAGCGTCGTGATGCCCATGATCTGGGTCTCGCCGCGCTCGAACAGGGCCGAGCCGTGCACCCGGGGCACGACGTGGACCTCGGCGTTGAGCTGGCGGATGTCCTTGACCCCACGGCCGTCGATGCGGACGCCCTCGTTGATGACCCGCTCGCGCATGAGCTTCTTGGTCACCGTGCGGAAGGCCGCGGAGATCTCCTTCTCGCGACCCTCGAAGTCGGCGCCCAGCTTCTCCAGCGCCAGGGCCTTGACGCGGTCGAGCTCGGCCTCGCGCTCCTGCTTGCCGGCGATGGTCAGCGCCGCGGCGAGCTCGCTGCGGATCGCGGTGGTCACCGCCTCCAGGACGTCGTCCTGGTAGTCGAGGAACAGCGGGTACTCGGCGGTCTCCTTCGCGGCGACCTTGGCGATCCTGGCCTGCGCGTCGCACAGCACCTTGATGAACGGCTTGGCCGCCTCGAGGCCCTGCGCCACGGTCTCCTCGGTCGGCGCGACGGCGCCGTCGGCGACGAGCTTGAGCGTGTCACGGGTGGACTCGGCCTCGACCATCATGATCGCGACGTCGCCGTCGTCCAGGACGCGGCCGGCGACCACCATGTCGAAGGTGGCGCGCTCCAGCTCCGGGTGGGTCGGGAACCCGACCCACTGGCCGTCGATCAGCGCGACGCGGACGCCGCCGATCGGGCCGGAGAAGGGCAGCCCGGCGAGCTGGGTGGACAGGGACGCGGCGTTGATCGCGACCACGTCGTACAGGTGGTCGGGGTGCAGCGCCAGGATGGTCGCCACGACCTGGATCTCGTTGCGCAGGCCCTTGACGAACGACGGGCGCAGCGGCCGGTCGATCAGGCGGCAGGTGAGGATGGCGTCCTCGGAGGGACGGCCCTCACGGCGGAAGAAGGAGCCGGGGATGCGGCCCGCGGCGTACATCCGCTCCTCGACGTCGACCGTCAGCGGGAAGAAGTCGAGGTTCTCCTTGGGATGCTTCGAGGCGGTGGTGGCCGAAAGGACCATCGTCTCGTCGTCGAGATAGACGACGGCGGAACCCGCCGCCTGGCGCGCCAGGCGCCCGGTCTCGAACCGGACGGTACGCGTGCCGAATGAGCCGTTGTCGATGACGGCTTCGCTGTTGTGGACACCCTCCACGGGGGACCTCCTTGTGGGATCGGTCGCCCGCGCCCGGTCAGGCACGCGTGTCGCGCCTGACCTCCTTTTGCCGGCCTCCCCGTGGTGCAGCGCCGGTCTTCGATCGAAGCGCCCGGTTCCGTACGGCTCTCGCCGTGATGACCGGGGGCCACTACCGAGGACCGGCCCTCCCACGCCGTGGGGCGCGCTTGCTGGCGGACGCGGGGCAGTTGTCTCGGCTGTTCAGTTTTGCGCATCGGACCGGTGCTCCTGTGGCGCGACGCGCCGGGCACCTTCCGATGTGGCCGGGGAGCGGCGCGTCGCGCCGCTCCCCGATCATTCTATCGCCGCAGGCCGAGCCGCTCGATGAGCGAACGGTAACGCTCGATGTCCTTGCTGGCGAGGTACTTGAGCAGACGGCGACGACGACCGACGAGCAGCAGCAGGCCGCGGCGGCTGTGGTGGTCGTGCTTGTGCACCTTCAGGTGCTCGGTGAGCTCGCTGATGCGCTTGCTGAGCAGCGCGATCTGCACCTCGGGGGAACCTGTGTCGGTCTCGCCCTTGGCGTACTCACCGATGATCTGCTTCTTTGCTGCGGTGTCGAGCGACACGTGTCTCCTTGAACCTCTACGGGCACGCGGGATCTCAGATGCCCGAGCGACCGTGCGTGCCTACAGTCGCCGTGGCGGCGTCAGCACCGGCGTGGCGGCGTCGCCGACCTCGCCAATTACAGAACTGACATGCCAGATTACCACCCGGCTCCAAGGTCTCGCACATCCGGTGCCGCGTACCCCGCGCGTCCGCCGTACTCCCGCGGACCGCTTTCACGCGGGCGGGAGCCCGGGAGACGGCTCAGAAGGAGCCGGGAGGGGTCCAGGTGCCGGTGAGGAGACGCGCCCGGTCGACGTCGGCGCGCATCTGCCCGATGAGCGCCTCGACCGAGTCGAACCTGAGGTTGTCGCGGAGCCGCGGCCCGAAGTCGACGGCCACGTGGGCGCCGTACAGCTCCAGGTCGTCGCGGTCGAGCGCGTACGCCTCGACGGTGCGGGGCACGCCCTCGAAGGTCGGGTTGGTGCCCACGGAGATCGCGGCGGGCCAGCGCTCGCCGTCGTAGGCGACGGGGAGGTTGCCGTTGGGGACGCACTGCAGCCAGCCGGCGTAGACGCCGTCCGCGGGGATCGCGGTGAAGGCGGGCGACTCGACGTTGGCCGTGGGGAAGCCGAGCTGCCGGCCCCGCTGGTAACCGCGGACCACCACGCCCTCGACCCGGTGCGGGCGGCCGAGCGCCACCGCGACGGCCTCGGTGTCGCCGGCGGCCAGCCCGTCCCGGATGAGGGTGGAGGAGATGATCTCCCCGTCGCTCACCAGCGGGACGGCCTCGGCCACGAAGTCGTACTTCTCGCCGAGCGTCTGCAGCGTCTCGATGTCACCGGCGGCCTTGTGGCCGAACCGGAAGTTCTCCCCGACCACGACGCCGCCGGCGTGCAGCCGGTCGACCAGGATGGTCTGCACGAACTCGTCCGGGCTCATCCGGGAGAACTCCAGGGTGAACGGCAGCACGCAGACCGCGTCCACGCCGAGCGCGGCCAGCAGCTCGGTGCGGTGCCGGGGCGTCGTCAGCCTCAACGGGTGCGTGCCCGGCCGCACCACCTCCTCCGGGTGGGGGTCGAAGGTGACCACGACCGAGGACATGCCGAGCTCGTGGGCCATCTCCACGGCGCGGGCCACCATCTTCTGGTGACCGCGGTGAACCCCGTCGAAGACGCCGATCGTGATGACGGACCTGCCCCAGTCCCCGGGCACGTCTTCCAATCCGTGCCAGCCTCGCACCGCAGCCTCTTCCCTCGTACCGGATCGACTTCCTAAAGCCTGCCACGTCCCGGGGGCTTTCCCGCAATCGGGGAGGCCGACGGAGATGACAGGTCACCTTACCCCGGACGCGGGAGCCGCCCTTCCGGGCACCGCCCCCGGAACCGGGACGCGCCGCCCTCAGGGCACGAAGACCGCCAGCGACCTGGTGAACCCGCCGCGCTCCTCGACCAGCGCCAGGAGCGTGCCGTCCGGGCCGAACACCCCGATCGGCCCCTCGCCGGCCCCCAGGGCGGGAAGCCGCCCGCCGTGCCCGACGACGGCCGCCTCCTCGGCGGTCACGTCCCGCCTCGGGAAGGCCGCCGCCACCGCCTCGGCCATCGGGGTGATCACGCAGTCCGCGGCGAGCTGCTCGATGGTCCGGGCCGTCGCCAGGCCGTAGGGGCCGACCCGGGTGCGGCGCAGGAACGTCAGGTGTCCCCCGGTGCCCAGCGCGGCGCCCAGGTCGCGGGCCAGGGCCCGGATGTAGGTGCCGCTGGAGCAGGTCACCGAGGCGTCGACGTCGACGACGTCGCCCTCGCGGCGGACGGCGGTGACCTCGAAGGCCGAAACGGTGACCGGCCGTCCGCTCAGTTCCACCTCCTCCCCCGCCCGGGCCCGCTTGTAGGCCCGCTCGCCGTTCACCTTGATGGCGCTGACCTGCGGCGGGACCTGCGTGATCCGGCCGGTCAGCGCGGCGACGCCCTTGGCGATCTCCTCGTCGGAGATGTGCGCGGCGGACGCCGTGGCGGTGACCTCGCCCTCCGCGTCGTCGGTGTTGGTGGACGCCCCGAGCCTGATCGTGGCGTCGTAGCCCTTCTCGGTGAGCGCGAGGTGCCCCAGCAGCCGGGTGGCCTTCTCCACGCCGACCACCAGCACCCCGGTGGCCATCGGGTCCAGCGTGCCGGCGTGTCCCACCCGGCGGGTGCCGGCGATGCCGCGGAGCTTGCCGACGACGTCGTGGGAGGTCCATCCGGCAGGCTTGTCCACCACGATCAGCCCGCTCGGCGGCGGGGTGCGCTTGGCGCGAGCCGTACTCATGTCGGGGTCGTCCTTCTGCGAGAGCCTCTGCGGGAGCTTCGGCGGGGTCCTTCCGGGCGCGGGTTCCTCCGGGCCGGGATTCTTACCGGCGGGGATTCCTCCGGGTCCGGTCTCTCCGGGTACGGGTTCCGGTGCGAGTTCTCGGTGCGGGTTCCGATGCGGTCCCTCCGGGCACGGGTTCCTCAGGCGGTGCGGGGTTCCTCAGGCGGCGCGGCGCAGCAGCGCGCGGAAGGCGGCCATCGTCTGCTCGACGGGCTGGTGGGAGGTGAAGCCCGCCGCCTTGGCGTGCCCTCCGCCGCCCAGAGTGGCGCAGACGCGGGAGAGGTCGATCCCGCCCTTGGAGCGGGTGGAGACCTGCCAGGCTCCCTCGTCGTCCTCCTTGAGGATCACCGCCACGTCCGCGTCGTCGGTGCGGCGGACCACGTCGATGATGCCCTCCACCTCGTGGTACGGCAGGCCGTATGCCTCCCGGTCGTCGTGGGTGACGTACGTCCAGACCAGACCCAGGCCGTCGCCCGCCTCCGGTTCCAGGACCACCCGCTCCAGGGCGAGGCCGAGCACCCGGAGGTAGCCGAACGGGGAGCGGTCCCACAGCTCCCGGGCGATCTCCTCGGGGTTCAGGCCGGTGGCGATGAGCCGCCCGGCCATGGCGTGCACCTCGGAGGTGGTCGAGGAGTGCCGGAACGACCCGGTGTCGGTGACCAGCCCGGCGTAGAGGCAGGTCGCGATGTCCCGGTCGACCGGCAGGCCGAGCCGCCGGATCAGCTCCTCGGCGAGCACAGCGGTGGCCGCCGCGCCGGGGTCGACCAGGTTGAGCGTGCCGAAGTCGGTGTTGGACGGGTGGTGGTCGACCACCACCAGTTCGCGCGCCTTGCCCGCGACGCGGGCCAGCTCACCCAGCCGGTCGGGGATGGGCGCGTCGAAGGAGATCATCAGCTCGGGGGCGGCGGGGTAGTCGTCGGGGTCGACGAGGAGATCCTGGCCCGGCAGGAAACGCAGCAGCCGGGGCACCGTGAAGCCGCGCTCCCCGAAGGAGGCCACGACCCGCTTGCCCACCGCCCGCAGCGCCAGCCCGACCGCCAGGGTCGAGCCGAGCGCGTCGCCGTCCGGGGAGATGTGGCAGGCCAGCGCGACCTCCTCCGCGGAGGAGATCAGCTCGACGGCCCGGTCCCAGTCACGACCGGGAACCGGGCCCTCGTCACGCGGCTGCGGCGTCACGTCGCCGAGCGTCCCGCGCGCTCGGACGGCTCGTCCTCGGCCTCGCCGGCCTCGTCCACGCCGTCCCTGTCCTCGGGCTTGCGGTAGGGGTCGGCCTCACCGGCGTGCCTCGCGCTCTCCGCCCGCCTGGCGATCTCGGCGTCCCTGGCCTTCGCCTCGGCGAACAGGCCGTCGAGGTGCCGGGCGTTGTCGGGGAGGGGGTCGTGGGTGAACAGCAGCGTCGGCGTGTGCCGCAGCCCGGTCTGGCGGCCCACCTCCGAGCGGATGAGCCCCTTGGCGCTCTCCAGAGCCGCCGCCGAGTCGGCCCGCTCGGCCTCGGAGCCGAACACGGTGTAGAACACCGTCGCCTCACTCAGGTCGTTGGTGACCCGCGTGTCGGTCACCGTCACGAAACCCAGCCGAGGGTCCTTGATCCGGCGCTCCAGCATCTCGGCGACGATCTGCTGGATCCGGTCGGCGATCTTACGTGCGCGCCCTGCGTCCATGTTCGCTCTCCCCCCTTCTCACAGTACGGCCGGGCGCAAGCGGGGGGCGGCCGGCCGTCTGCGGCTAGTCCTCGTTGTCGTTGTAGAGCCGCTGCCTGGCCGACAGCAACTCGATCTCCGGATGGAACGCGACCAGGCGCTCGCAGTCGTCCATGACCGCGCCGCAGTTCGCGGCGGTCGCCGAGACGACCGCGATCCCGATCTCCGTACGGCGGTGCAGGTCCAGATGGCCGGTCTCGGCGACGGCCACACCCGGGAACCGTCGCTGCACCTCGGCGATGATGGGTCGCACCACGGAGCGCTTCTGCTTCAGCGAGCGGACGTCGCCGAGCAGGATGTCCAGTGTGAGGGCACCTACATACATGTCGGATCACGCCACGAACGTCGTCGTGCCGCCGGCGGGAGCGGGACCGCCCGCCGGCCGGTGGCCCTCGCCCACGAGGGGCGGGGCCTTCCGGCCGACGGGCGGCCCGTCACCGGACCGGGACATCAGACGCGCGGCTTCTCCCGCATCTCGAACGTCTCGATGACGTCGTCGATCTTGATGTCGTTGTAGCCGACTCCGATACCGCACTCGAAGCCCTCGCGGACCTCGGTCGCGTCGTCCTTGAACCGGCGCAGCGAGGAGACCGTGAGGTTGTCGGAGATGACGACCCCGTTGCGGATGAGCCTCGCCTTGCTGTTCCGGACGATCGTGCCCGAGCGGACCAGCGTACCGGCGATGTTGCCGATCTTCGGCACCTTGAAGACCTCGCGGACTTCGGCGGTGCCCATCTGGACCTCTTCGAACTCGGGCTTGAGCATGCCCTTGAGGGCCGCCTCGATCTCCTCGATCGCCTGGTAGATGACCGAGTAGTAGCGGATGTCGACGCCCTCGCGCTCGGCCAGGTCGCGCGCCCGGACCTCCGGACGCACGTTGAAGCCGATGATGACGGCGTTGTCGTCGGCGACGGCCAGGTTGACGTCGTACTCCGTGATGGCGCCGACGGCGCGGTGGAGCACCCGCAGGCGCACCTCGTCACCGACGTCGATCTTGAGCAGGGCGTCCTCGAGAGCCTCGACCGAACCGGAGACGTCACCCTTGATGATGAGCTTGAGCTCGTCGACCTGGCCCTTCTCCATCTCGCTGAAGAGCTCTTCGAGGGTGCGGCGACGGCCGGACCTGGCCATGTCCGCGGTGCGCTTGCGCGCCGCCCGCTGCTGGGCGATCTGACGCGCCATGCGGTCGTCGGTGACGACGATGAAGTTGTCACCGGCGCCCGGCACCGCGGTCAGGCCGAGGACCTGGACCGGACGCGACGGACCGGCCTCGTCGATCGACATGCCGTTGTCGTCGAGCATCGCCCGGACGCGGCCGAAGGCCTCGCCACAGACGATCGAGTCGCCGACGTGGAGCGTGCCGCGCTGGACCAGCACGGTCGCGACCGGGCCGCGGCCCCTGTCGAGGTGCGCCTCGATGGCGACGCCCTGGGCGTCCATCGCGTCGTTGGCCCGCAGGTCGAGCTCGGCGTCCGCGGTGAGCAGGATGGCCTCGAGCAGGTTGTCGATGCCGGTCCCGTTCTTGGCGGAGATGTCGACGAACAGCGTGCTGCCGCCGTACTCCTCGGCCACCAGGCCGTACTCGGTGAGCTGGGCACGGACCTTGTTGGGGTCGGCGCCCTCCTTGTCGACCTTGTTGACCGCGACCACGACCGGAACCTCGGCCGCCTGGGCGTGGTTCAGCGCCTCGATGGTCTGCGGCTTCACACCGTCGTCGGCCGCGACCACCAGGACGGCGATGTCGGTGACCTTGGCACCGCGGGCACGCATGGCGGTGAACGCCTCGTGACCCGGGGTGTCGATGAAGGTGATCCTCCGGTCTTCGCCCTCGTGCTCGGCGGAGATCTGGTAGGCGCCGATGTGCTGGGTGATGCCACCGGCCTCCCGCGCCACCTCGTTGGTGTGCCGGATCGCGTCGAGCAGCTTGGTCTTACCGTGGTCGACGTGACCCATGACGGTCACCACCGGCGGACGCGCGACCAGGTCGCCCTCGTCGCCCTCGTCCTCGCCGAACTCGATGTCGAAGGACTCGAGGAGCTCGCGGTCCTCCTCCTCCGGGCTGACCACGAGCAGGTTGTAGTCCAGCTCGGCGGCCAGGAGCTGCAGCGTCTCCTCGTTGACCGACTGCGTGGCGGTCACCATCTCGCCCAGGTGCAGCATGATCTGCACCAGGGACGCCGGGTTCGCGCCGATCTTGTCGGCGAAGTCCGCCAGGGAGGCGCCGCGCGACAGCCGGATCGTCTGGCCGTTGCCGCGCTGGACCTGCACGCCGCCGATCGCCGGGGCCTGCATGTTGTCGAACTCCTGGCGCCTCTGGCGCTTGGACTTGCGACCGCGGGTCGGGCGTCCGCCCGGACGGCCGAAGGCGCCCGCCGTGCCGCCACCGCGGCCACGGCCACCGCCGCCACCGGGACGGCCGGCGAAACCGCCGCCACCGCCACCGGGACCGCCGGTGCCGACGCCGGGACGGCCACCGCCGCCACCGGGACGACCGGCGAAACCGCCGCCGCCCGGACGGCCACCGCCGCCACCGGGACGGCCCGCACCGCCACCGGGACGGCCACCGCCGCCACCGGGACGACCGGCACCGCCGCCGCCGGGACCGGCGGGCCGGCCCTGGGGCATCATCATCGGGCTGGGACGCGGACCGCCGGGACGCGGGCCGGCGACACCGCCGCCGCCACCCGGGCGCGGACCACCCGCGCCGGGGCCCGGACGGGGACCGGCGGCGCCGGCCGGGCCGGGGCGGGGCCCCGGACGCGGTCCGGCGCCGTCACGCTGCCCCTGCTCGCGGGGACCGCCGTCACGCGGGCCCGGACGCGGGCCGCGGTCGCCCGGACCGCCGTCACGGCCACCGGGACGCGGCGGACGGGCCTGGCCCATGCCGCTGGCGTTCGAGGAGAACGGGTTGTTGCCGGGACGCGGGCCACGCGGGCCCGGACGCGGGCCGGGCTTGGGACCGCCGGCGCCGGCGCCGGCGCCGGAACGCGGAGCCGAGGGTGCGCCGCCGGGACCGCCGGTGGGGCGGCCCTCCGGACGCGCGGCCTCGGGACGCGGGCCCTGGCTGGGACGCGGACCCGGACGCGGACCCGGCCGGGGGCCGGACGCCGGACGCGTGGCCTCGGGCCGGGGCGCCTCGAACCGCGGCGGCTGGACCGCCGAGGGCGGAGGCTGCTGCTGCTGAGGCTGGGAGACCTGCGGGGCCTCCGGAGCCTGCGGCGCCTCAGCCGCGGGGGCCGCGGGACGGGCCACGGGGCCGGGCCGCGGACCCGGCTTGGGAACGGGTCCCGGCCTGGGACCCGAGGATCGCGGCGCCGCGGGGGCGCCGGTTCCGGCCTGGCCATCGGCCGGCCGGGGTGCCGCCTGCGGCGGCCTGGACGGCCTGTTGCCGCCCCTGTCGGACGACCCCTTGACGGGACCGCCCAAAGCTTCGGTGAGCCGACGGACCACCGGCGCCTCGATGGTCGAGGACGCCGAACGCACGAACTCGCCCATCTCCTGGAGCTTGGCCATGACGACCTTGCTCTCAACGCCGAACTCCTTGGCGAGCTCGTATACCCGGACCTTCGCCACTGCACTCCCTTACTCGGCCCGGGAGGCACAGCCGCCGGACCGTCGTTACGTAGACGTACTCATCGCCGCATGCTCATCAGGCGCTCATAGCTATCTGACCAGCCCATCAACTCGGCGTCCTACATGACAGTTGGCAACCATTTCACCCGTTCCTTTCGGAGTGGAGCCCTTCCAGGTGAGCCCGTACCGGCGACGGGTCGAGCGGTCCCGCGGCGCGAAACGCCCGCGGAAACGCCCGCCGCCGCTCGGCGAGCTCCAGGCAGCTCAGGGAGGGGTGCAGTGAAGCACCACGCCCGTGCAGCCGTCTTCGCAGGTCGGGGACGATGACGCCCTCGACCGCCACCAGGCGGAGCAGCTCGGAGGAAACCGTGCGAACCCGGCACCCCACACACGTTCGCAGTGGGGTGGCCTGGTCACCATATTCCAGCTTACCGCGTGGGCGCATCTGCGGAACCGGCCGCCTCCCCCGTCTGGGTATCGGGCCGGATGTCGATGCGCCACCCGGTGAGGCGATTGGCCAACCGGGCGTTCTGCCCTTCCTTGCCGATCGCCAGGGAGAGCTGGTAGTCCGGCACGGTCACGCGAGCGGCACGCCCCTCGCTGTCGATCACCTCGACATGCGAAACACGCGAGGGCGACAGGGCATTCCCGACGAACTCGGCCGGATCCTCCGACCAGTCGATGATGTCGATCTTCTCGCCGTGGAGCTCGGCCATCACGTTGCGCACCCGCGAGCCCATCGGGCCGATGCAGGCGCCCTTGGCGTTGATCCCGGGCCGCCGGGAGCGGACCGCGATCTTCGTACGGTGGCCCGCCTCGCGGGCGATGGCCGCGATCTCGACGGTGCCGTCGGCGATCTCCGGCACCTCCAGGGCGAACAGCTTCTTCACCAGACCCGGGTGGGTGCGCGACAGGGTCACCGAGGGGCCCTTGGGGCCCTTCTTGACCTGCACGACGTAGCAGCGGAGGCGCTCGCCGTGGACGTACTCCTCGCCGGGCACCTGCTCGTTGTGCGGCAGGACGGCCTCGATCTTGCCGAGGTCGACCAGGACGACCCGCGGGTCCTTGCCCTGCTGGATCACCCCGGCCACCAGCTCGCCCTCGCGGCTGGCGAACTCGCCGAAGTTGATCTCGTCCTCGGCGTCCCGGAGCTGCTGCAGGATGACCTGCTTGGCGGTGGTCGCGGCGATGCGGCTGAAGTTGCCCGGGGTGTCGTCGTACTCCCGGACCACCTGGCCGCCGTCGTCCAGCTCGGCGGCGTAGATGGTCACGTGCCCGGTCTTGCGGTCGAGCTCGGCGCGGGCCTTGGCCGCCGCCCCCTCGCTCCGGAAGTAGGCGATCAGCAGCGCGTCCTCGATGGCCTTGACGACCAGGTCGAAGGAGATGTCCTTCTCCCGCTCCAGGCTGCGCAGGACGCTCATGTCGATGTCCACGAGGCTCCCCCTTAGCCCTCGTCGCCGTCTTCGCCGTCGTCTTCGGCGTCGTCGAACCGGCGGAACTCCACCTGCACCCGTCCTCGGGCCAGGTCCTCGTACCCGACGCGGCGCGGTGTCCCCGCCACGTCGAGCTCCACGCCGGTCTCGTCGGTGGCGACGATCCGGCCCTCCATGCTCGTGCCGTCCCGCAGGTCGGCCTTGACCAGCCGGCGCACCGCCCGGCGCCAGTGGCGCGGCTCGGTGAGCGGGCGGTCGACCCCGGGAGAGGAGACCTCCAGCACGTAAGGGGTGCTTCCCATCACGTCCCCGGCGTCCAGGGCCTCGGAGACGGCCTGGCTGACCTCGGCGACGTCGTCCAGGCTGACGCCGCCGTCGCGATCGACGACGACACGCAGCAGGCGCCGCTTGCCCGCCGGAGTGACCGTGACGTCCTCCAGGTCGAGCCCGGAGGCGAGGGCGACGGGTTCCAGAAGCTTCATCAGGCGGTCGCGGGATGTGGCGCTGCCCATGCCGACCTCCCATTTTCACGATCTACAGCCGGGCGGACCTCGCCCTTGCGGTTCACAAGCCTATCCACATCAGGGCGCGGAAGAAGCGCCACTCGGCGCGGCGAGCCAGCCCGAGAGGCGCGGTGAATGGTTTCCCAGCCCTTACGATGCTAGATGCGTCAGCAGCTCATCCGTACCCGGAGGTCGTCCGTGCGTTCCCTGTCCCGGCGTGACCTGCTGCGGGACACCGCCGCCGGGGCCGCCGCCGCGGCGGTCGCCGTGACGGCCGCCGGATGCGCCGAGGAGCCCGAGCACCAGCGCGCCGAGCCTCCCGACCCGGAGACCGTGCTGCTCAGGCAGCTGATCGCCGACAAGGAGCGGATCATCGGGCTGTACGCCTCGGCCTCCTCCGCCAAGCTCCTGCCCTTCAGGCGGCGGCACGAGGCCCACCTCGCCGAGCTGCGCCGGAGGCTTCCCCCCGCCGCCCGCGGCGCCGGGGCCTCCGCGACCCCGGCGCCCTCCGGAGACGCCGCCGCGCCGCCTGGGCCGTCTGAGCCCTCCGCTTCCGGGACGCCCGCGCCGGAGCCCCGCGCCTCCCTGCGGAGCCTGCGGACCGCCGAGCGGAAGGCCGCCGGCTCGCGCCCCCGGCAGGCCGAGGGCGCCTCACCCGCGCTGGCCCAGCTGGTCGCCTCCATCGGCGCCTGCGAGGCCGCCCACGCCGTGGCCCTGGGGAGGCCGCTGTGAGGGCCCGGGACACCGCGCGGAACGCGGGACCGGCCGGGGCCCCGGCGCTCACGGGACTCACGGGGGCCGCGGGGTTCACGGGAGCCGCGGGCGCGGTCGCGCCGGCCACCCCGGCCCCCGGAGCCGGCGGGGGGCTCGGCACGGCGCTGGCGGCCGAGCACGCCGCCGTCTACGCCTACGGGGTCCTCGCCGCGCGGGCCGAGGGCTCGCTGCGCTCCGTCATGACCGCCGCCTTCAACGCCCACCGCGCCCGCCGGGACCGGCTCCGCGCCATGATCATCGAGCGCGGCGGCACCCCGGCCGAGCCCGACGCGAGCTACCGGTTGCCCGCCGTCCCCTCCACCTCCGCCCAGTTGACGGACCTGGCCGTGTCGGTGGAGCGGGGGGTGACCGCCGCCTACATCGAGACCGTCGCGTCCGGTGACCCGGCCGTCCGGCGGATGGCCGCCCTGGCCGTGCAGGAGTGCGTGGTGCGGGCGTACGGCCTGCGCCCGGAGATCGAGACGTTCCCCGGCATGCCCGCCCCCGCGCCCTCCTCCCCCGCCGCCACCCCGACGCCGCCCCCGCCGTCCTGAATTCGTGCCCCCGTGCACGTGGCCCGGGGCCTCCGGGCGGCTCGGCATGGACGTCCGGCGCGGCCCGGGACCGCGAGACCCGTCCGGCGCGGACGTCCGGCGCGGTCCGGGATCGAGAGATCCGTTTGCCGTTCTCCAGACGGGTAGCTGAAAGGAGCAGACGGTCAAGGAGGAAGCAATGGGCTGGCAATACCGGAAGTCACTGAAGTTCGGTCCGTTCCATCTCAACCTGTCGCGCGGCGGCGTCGGGCACAGCTGGGGCAACCGGGCCTTCCGCGTCACGAAGACCGCCGACGGCAGGAAGACTGTGACCGTGCACCTCCCCGGCGGGTTCCACTGGCGCAAGACCCTCAGCGGCTCCCGCTGAACCGTGCCCGTCCGGGCGGTGCGCGACGTCCCGCGCACCGCCCGGACGCACGAGACGTCTCACATGTCGCCCGGACGGGCACACGGCGTCCTCCGCCACGCCCGGACGGGCACGACGTCCCGCGCGTCGCCCGGACGGCCACGCGGAACCTCCCGCCGCCGGACGGGTCGCGGCGTTTCCCCCCTCTTTCCGGGGGCACAGTCGCCACGTGATGGATAAAACGGACATAGGGGATGACCGTGTCACGGTGACCCCGTGCGAGGACGGGCCGCTGCTGCTGCGGGGCCCGTTCGTCATCACCACCCAGGACGGAGCCGTCATCGACCCCGGCCGGTCCACGGTGGCGCTGTGCCGCTGCGGGCGCTCGGCGGCCAAGCCCTTCTGCGACGGCTCACACCGGCCCGCCCGCTTCCGCGCCCCGAGCGAGCCCGACCCGCCCGCCTGACGGCGCCCCGGCCGGCCCGGCGGCCCTGATCCGCCGGACCGAGTGCGCCGCCGTCCGCATCCGGCGGCCCGCGTACGGCACGCCGCCGAAGAACAGCCGCGCCGCGAGCGCCAGCCAGGCGCAGACCGCCCGCTCCAGCAGCCACACCGGCGCGAACAGCGCCGCGGAGAAGGGGAAGATCCGCCGCCCTCCGGCCCGGCGGCGGCCGGTCTCGGCGACCCCCACCGCCAGCCCGGCGCAGATGAGGACCGTCCCGTACCGGCGGCGCGACAGCGCGGCGGCCAGCGCGGGCAGCACGGACAGGAACGCCGCCAGCCGGACGGGCTGCGCGAGGTCGTCGTAGGCCTGCCGGACGCGCTGGGACCAGAACCGCGCCGGGTCGGGCGGCAGCCGGCGGACGTACAGACCCCGCGGACTGCACTCCCGCCCGCCGTGGACGCGGACCGTGCGGATGAGTTCGAGGTTCTCGAACAGCACGTCCCCGTCGTAGCCGCCCATCTCGTGGAAGACCGACCGGCGCACGCCGAAGGTGCCGGGGTAGTCGGCGCCGAAGGCACGGTTGAGGAGGGTCCGGGCGGTGTCCCAGCGGGCGTGCCAGGGCAGCGGGTCGAAGTGGTTCTGCGGCCTGACCAGATCGGCCCGCCCGAGCAGGACGCCGATCGCGGCCAGCTCGGCCTCGCCGTAGCGCACGTCGTCGTCGGCGATGACCACGCGCTCGGCACGGGCCCGGCGCATCCCGGTGATCACCCCGTTGACCTTGCCGTTGACGAAGGCGAGGTCGTCGTCGGGCCGGAGGTGCTCGGCGATCCCGGCCCAGACGGCGGCGTGCCGCTCGAAGACCGGAGACGGGGAGCCGTCGACGACGATGACCCGCGCGTGGCGGGCGAGCAGGCGTAGGTAGTCCGTCAGCTCCGCCAGGCCCGCCTCGTCACCGTCGTCCCAGCGCAGCGGCAGGACGTAGTCGAGGCCGGGGGCCTTCGCCGGGCCCGCGTCCGTCATCGGCCGCTCACCGCCAGCCCGGTCCCGTCACACGCGGTCCCGTCACGCGCGGTCCCGTCACGCGCGGTTCTGCGCGGTCCGGCCTCGCGCAGTGAGGTGACCCCGCGCTCCCAGCTTCCCAGGAGGTGCTCGGCGAAGAGCCGGTCCAGGGCGAGGGCGCACGCCGCGCCGTACAGGACGTCGGCGGCCAGGCCGGGATGTTCTGCGGCGAACGCGCCGCACATGTCGTGCGCGGCGATCTGCTCGTGGACCGCGTCGGCCTGCACGTGCTCGTCGTAGAAACGGCAGGCCGCGTCGTCGCCCCCGAGGCGGCGGAGTCCCCGGGCGTACCTGCGGTTGGGGACCGAGGAGGTCATCTCGAAGGCGGCGAGGTGGCCCAGCAGCGCGCCCCGGTGCCGCCGGTGCAGCCCGAACAGCGAGATGACGTTGCCGGTCGCCAGCGTGACCGCCGGCACCCGGTCGAGGTGGGCGCCGTAGGAGTCGTCCAGGCCGAGCCCGCGCATCGTGGCCCCGAACAGCTCCGAGTGCATGCGCCCGGGGCGGCCCGCGCCGTACTCGTCGGCCTGGATCTCCACGAGGGCGGCCTTGGCCGCACCGCGCAGCCGCGGGATCGCCCAGGTATGCGGGTCGGCCTCCTTGAGGTGGTAGACGGAGCGGTGGACGACGAACTCGCGGAACCGCTCCAGGTCGGCCCGCCGTTCCAGGAACGCCGCCAGTGACGGGCCGCCGTCGGCGGCGGCCACCAGCCCGGCCAGCGCCCGGCGCATGCGCGCGGGCGTCCCCGCCGGTACGGCGGGCGGCCGCGGCACGGCCTCCGCGAGGCCCGCCTCGAACCGCCGTTCCAGCGTCCGCCGGACCGCCAGCAGCGACGGCTCCCACTCCCAGTCCTCGGCCACCTCGTCGAATCCCTGGTAGTGCAGCTCGTAGCAGGCGAAGAGGGCGAGCTGGAGGTCCTCGTCCCCGAGGGGCGGTCCTCCCGCGGGCTCCGGCGCCGGGCCGAGGTCGTGCGGCGGCCGGGCCAGCCGGTCGAAGAGGAAGCCGGTGAGGGGCCCCCGAGGGGCGGGTAGCTGCATTTCTCGGAACTCCAGGGCGGTGCGGGTACGGCGGTGACGGGGCTCGGGGACGCGGCGGGTCCGGCTCAGCGCCGGTAGACCGACACGTGCCCCCGGCTGTCGCCGGTGAACGGAGTGGCCCGCCAGTCGGACCAGCGGTGTTCGAGCCGCATGCCCGCCAGGCGTGCCATGAGGTCGAGTTCGGCGGGCCAGGCGTAGCGGTGGTTGGCGGGCAGCAGCCGGATCCCGCCGGAGGTCAGGACGATCTTGGTGGTGTGCATCATCTGGTCGGCGGGCGACAGCCGGGCCGCCTCGGCCACCACCCCGTCCTCACGCAGCGACACCAGCCGCAGCGCCGTGCCGTGGTGGAACGCCCCCACGTCGGGCACCCACGCCTCGACCACGAACCGGCCGCCGGGCACGAGGTGGGCGGCGGCGTTGCGGAAGCAGTCGACCTGGGCGTCCTGCGAGGGCAGCGCGTAGATCGTGTTGTAGGCGAGGACGACGAGGCCGAACTCGCCGTCGACCCGGGTGGTGGAGAAGTCGCCCAGCGTCACCGGGACGCGGTCGCCGCCGGGCTTGGCCCGCAGTACCGCCGTCATCTCGGCCGAGCCGTCGATCCCCGCGACGGTGAGCCCCCGGGCGGCCAGCGGCAGGGCCAGCCGGCCGGTGCCGACACCGAACTCCAGGACGGCCCGGCCCTCCGCCAGTTCCTGCAGCCGGTCCACCGCCGGCTCGGTGGGCAGGTGCGTCGCGACCTCGTCGTAGACGTCGGCGGCGGCGCGGCCGTAGGCGGAAGGGTCGAACTCCTGCACCATGCGTCCCCCACCCCCCTGAATGACAAAAAGGGCTTTCCCCCCATAAGCCCACAAAAACCCCTGCGGCCGGTCCGGATGACGGACCGGGCGCGGGGGCTTCCGGATGTACGGGGACCCGGACGCGGAGACTCGGAACGCGCGGGGAACCAGATGCGGAGACGCCTGACGTTCCGGATGCGGAGGCTCCACATCCGGAACCCGGCCCCCTGGACCTACGCGCGGGGACTCAGGCGCGGGGACTCAGGCGCGGCAGGCGGCCTCGACGCGGTCGGCGGCCTCGGCGAGGGGGATCTCCTCCTTCGCGCCGGTGGCGCGGTCGCGCAGCTCGACGACGCCCTGGGCCAGGCCGCGGCCGACGATCAGGATCGTCGGCATGCCGAGCAGCTCGGCGTCCTTGAACTTCACGCCCGGGGAGACCCCCGCGCGGTCGTCCAGCAGGACCCGCAGGCCGCGCGCCTCCAGCTCGGCGGCGATCCGGCCGGCGACCTCGATCTGGTCGTCCTTGCCGGTGCCGACGACGTGGACGTCGGCCGGAGCGATCTCGCGGGTCCAGCGCAGCCCCAGCTCGTCGTGGCGCTGCTCGGTCAGCACGGCCAGTGCGCGGGAGACGCCGATGCCGTAGGAGCCCATGGTGATGCGGATCGGCTTGCCGTCGGGGCCGAGGGCGTCGAGCTTGGCGGCGTCGGCGTACTTGCGGCCGAGCTGGAAGATGTGGCCGATCTCGATGCCGCGGTCGATGGACAGGCCGGAGCCGCAGACCGGGCAGACGTCGCCCGCCCGGACCTCGGCGGCCTCGATCGTGCCGTCGGCGACGAAGTCGCGCCCGGCGACGACGTTCACGGCGTGCCGCCCCGGCTCGTTGGCACCGGTCACCCACGCGCTGCCGTCGACCACGCGGGGGTCGACGAGGTAGCGGATGCCGAGGTCCTTGAGCACCTGGGGGCCGATGTAGCCGCGGACCAGGCCGGGGTGCTTCGCGAAGTCCTCGGCCTCGAAGATGGCGGGCTCGCCGGGGGCGAGCGCCGCCTCCAGGCGCTTGAAGTCGACCTCGCGGTCGCCGGGCACCCCGATCACCAGGGTCTCGGTCTTGTCGGAGCCGGGCGTCGTGACCTTGACCACGACGTTCTTGAGCGTCCGGTCCGCGGTGACGTCCAGGCCGTGGTGGGTGTTGAGATGCGCGACCAGCGTCTCGATGGTCGGGGTGTCAGGAGTGTCGAGGACCTCCATGGCGGGCCGCTCACCGGTGACCGCGGCCGGGGCCGGGGTGGTGACCGCCTCGGCGTTGGCGGCGTAGCCGCAGCTGTGGCAGGACACGAAGGTGTCCTCGCCGGTCACGGCGGGGGCGAGGAACTCCTCGGAGGCCGAGCCGCCCATCGCGCCGGAGGTGGCGAAGCAGATGCGGTAGTCGATGCCGAGCCGGTCGAAGATGCGGATGTAGGTCTCGCGGTGCCGCTCGTAGGAGCGCTTGAGACCGTCGTCGTCGAGGTCGAAGGAGTAGGAGTCCTTCATGACGAACTCGCGGCCGCGCAGGATCCCGGCCCGGGGGCGGGCCTCGTCGCGGTACTTCGTCTGGATCTGGTACAGCGTCACCGGATAGTCCTTGTAGGAGGAGTACTCCCCCTTGACCATGTCGGTGAACATCTCCTCGTGGGTGGGCCCGAGGAGGTAGTCGGCGCCCTTGCGGTCCTTGAGGCGGAAGAGCAGGTCGCCGTACTCGGTCCAGCGGCCGGTGTTCTCGTAGTACTCGCGCGGCAGCAGCGCGGGGAAGAGGACCTCCTGGCCGCCCATGCGGTCCATCTCCTCGCGCACGACGCGCGCGACGTTCTCCAGGACCATCTTGCCGAGCGGCAGCCAGGAGTAGATGCCGGGCGCGACGCGGCGGACGTATCCGGCGCGGACGAGCAGCTTGTGGCTCGGGACCTCCGCGTCTGCCGGGTCGTCCCTCAGAGTTCGAAGAAACAGCGACGACATGCGCAGCAGCACGGCTACTCCTACCTAGCGGGGATCGAATGGCTACAGGCTATCGAGTCGCGCAACCGGGTTGCCGGTCATCCGGCGTTCTCCGGCGCCTCTCTGGGGCCGCGGGCGGGGCCGCGGCCCGGAGGCACGTGACGCGGAGGAACGCGGCGCGGGCTCAGGCCCGAGTCGCACAGCGCGGCTCAGAGGAACGCGGCGCAGACGGCCACCATGGCGACCGCCACCGCGGCCGAGCGGGCGCGGCCCCACCCGCGACGGGTCGTGACGAGCAGGCCCAGCGCCAGCACCCCGACGACCGCCGCCTTCCACGGCCAGAAACCCGCGATGTACTCCGGCCCGCCGGGCAGCGCCTTGTCCAGGCCGTCGAGCGCGACGAGCCCGGCCAGCACGCCGCCCGCCAGGTCGCCCCACCGGGTTCCGCGCCGGGCGAGGTGGGCCAGGACTCCCATCACGACCAGGACGGCCACCGTGATGTTCAGGCCCTCCGCGCCGCCCGCGCCCAGGAACATGGCGCCGGGGTCGAAGACCGTGGCGGCCAGCAACGACAGCAGCGGGCCGAAGGTGGCCAGCGCGCAGCTCAGCACCGCCCAGCCGAGACCGGCTGCGGTGTACCCCGCCACGACGACGAGCAGCACGTAGGCGTAGGGCTCGTAGAACGCGTCCAGCGGGCTGTGCGCGTACGACAACACCGCGCCCAGGGTGCCGAGCAGCATCCCCACGAGGAGCGACAGCACCATGTGCAGCACGATGCCGCGCTGCCGGCGGTCGATCTCCGCGCAGTCCACCTCCGCGCAGTCGTACTCGAAGGTCGGTTCAAGACGTGCCACAGATCCCCCGATCATCACGCGCTCGTGGCCTTGGAAAGCATATGTGACCTGCAAGAATGCACAAAATTCCACCAAGCGCCGTTAAACCGGGAAAGCTCCCTGCGGCGCCGCTCCCCGCCGGCTCCGCCGGAACGCCTTCCGCCTCCCCGGCGGGCCGCTCTGGCGGCGACGGCTCCGGTGGTACAGAGTCGGGGGTGAGAGCCGTCGATACGGTCGTCGCCGACGAGGGGCCGCCGCCCCGGGCCGCCCCGGGCCTCCCGGTCCGCCGGGGGCGGGCCCCGCGCCCGCGACGTCCGACGCCGAGGAGGCCGCGTGTCACTGCGAGTGGCGATTGTCGGGTCGGGCCCCGCCGGGATCTACACCGCCGAGGCGCTGACGAAACAGGCCGGAGCCGGGGTCGAGGTGGACGTCCTGGAACGGCTGCCCACGCCGTACGGCCTGGTCCGGTACGGCGTGGCCCCCGACCACACCTCCATCAAGTCGATCGCCGGGTACCTGCGCCGGGTGCTGGAGCTGCCCAACGTCCGGTTCCTGGGCGGCGTCGAGTTCGGCCGGGACGTGGGCGCCGCCGACCTGCTCGGCTGCTACGACGCCGTGGTCTACTGCACCGGCGCGATGGTGGACCGCCGGATGGGGATCCCCGGCGAGGACCTTCCGGGCAGCGTGGCGGCCACCGACTTCGTGAACTGGTACTGCGGCCACCCCGACATGCCGGCCGACCGGTTCGTCCTCGACTGTCCCGAGGTCGCGGTGGTCGGCGTGGGCAACGTGGCGGTGGACGTGGTGCGGATCCTGGCCAAGACCGCCGAGGAGCTGCGTGCCACGGACGTGCCGGAGGAGGTGCTGTCCCGCCTGGCGGGCAGCCGGGTCAGGACCGTCCACATGATCGGCCGCCGCGGCCCCGAGCACGCCAAGTTCACCCTCAAGGAGCTGCGGGAGCTGGGCGGGCTGGCCAACGCCGACGTGTGCGTGCGGCCGGAGGAGGCGGTGGCCGACGTCACGGGCCTGCCGCGGCAGGTTCGGGGCAACGTCGAGGTGCTGCGGGACTGGGCCGCCCGCGGGCCGGCGGGCCGTCCCCGGCGGCTGGAGGTGCGGTTCTGGATGCGCCCGGTGGAGATCGTCGGGGAGGACCGGGTGACGGGCCTGCGGCTGGAGCGCACCCGCCTGGAAGGGGGCCGGGTCGTGGGCACCGGCGAGTTCGAGACCCTCCCGGTGGGCATGGTGCTGCGCTCGGTCGGCTACCGCAGCGTCCCGCTGCCGGGCGTGCCGTTCTCCGAGGAGACCATGACCGTGCCGAACGAGGCCGGGCGGGTCCGCGACCGCGAGTACGTCGCGGGGTGGCTCAAGCGCGGGCCCACCGGGGTGATCGGCACCAACAAGTCCGACGCCGCCGAGACGGTCCGCACCCTCCTCGCCGACCTCGCCGGCCTCGCCCGCGACCCGGTACGGCGCGGCGACGTCGACGCCCTGCTGGCCTCCCGGGGCGTCTCCCCGATCACCTACCGGGAGTGGCTGGCCATCGAGGCGGCCGAGGCGGAGCTGGCACGGAGCCTGGGACGCGGCGAGCGCGTCAAGCTCCTGGGCCTGGCCGCCATGCTCACCGCGTCGGGCCGCTGAGCCGTACGGCGGGCGTGTCCACCCGGAGCCGCCTCGGGCCGCCGAACCGTACGGCGGGCGTGTCCACCCGGAGGGCGTCCGGCGCGTCCACTTTCGAGCACGTTTCTGAGCACTTCTCTGAGCACGTCCGAACGACCCCCCGAACGCCCGTCAAGCACCACGAGGAGCGACCCCCATGCGCGTCACGCTCGGCGACCCGCTGGCCCTGATACCCGGCTTCGAGCGGGCCCACCGCGAGCAGACGGCGACCTACCCCCCTTCGGAGGTGGAGTGGCAGCCGGTGCACACCGTCTACGTGCCCGCCGACCGCTTCGACGCGGGCACGGTCGCGGCCTGGGGCGAGGCCGCGCTGGACCTGATGCGCCGGCACCTGTCCAGGAAGGACACGGCCCGTTTCTTCGAGATGCACGAGCAGACGGCCAGGGCCGTGCACGAGAGGGTGACGGCGAAGCTCGCCGCCGAACCGGTCGAGGACCTGCGGATCGACTTCGAGGACGGCTACGGCGGGAGCCCCGCCGAGGAGGACGGCCACGCCGTCCGGGCCGCCGAGGCGGTCGCCGTCATGCACGCCGGTGGAACGCTCCCCCGCCGGTGGGGGCTGCGGGTGAAGTCGTTCGCCGACGGCGACCCGGTCAGGAGCGTCCGGACGCTGGACGCCTTCCTCACCGGGGTGGTCGAGCGGGCGGGCCTGCTGCCCCCGGGGTTCGTGGTGACCTTCCCCAAGGTGCTGATGCGGGACTACCTGGAGCAGTTCACCGCCTGCCTCGCCGCCCTGGAGAAGGGGCTGGGGCTGGGTGAGGGCGAGCTGCGGTTCGAGATGCAGGTCGAGGCCGTCCAGACGCTGCGGTTCCTCGACGCCGGGCTCGTCGCCGCGCTCGGCGGCAGGCTGGCCGCCGCGCACTTCGGCGTCTTCGACTACACGGCGAGCTGCTCGCTGCCCCCGCACGAGCAGCGGCTGGACCACCCCGCGTGCGACCACGCCCGCCAGGTCATGCGGGCGGCGTTCGCCGGGACCGGGGTGGAGCTGTCGGACGGCTCGCTGGCCGCCGCGCCCGCCTCCGACGACCGGTACGCCGTGCGCAACCTGTGGTGGCGGCACGTGAGCCTGATCCGGCACTCCCTGGCGGACGGCTTCTACCAGGGCTGGGACATGCACCCGGCGCACCTGGTCAGCCGCTACGTCGCGGTCTACCACTTCCACCTGTCCCGCTACGACGAGTACCTCGGGCGGGTGCGGGCCTGGGAGGAGCGGCGCGCGGCCGAGGGCGGGACGCTGGAGGAGCCCGCCACGATCAGGACCGTGGCCGCCGCCCTGCGCCGCGCCGACCTGGCCCTCGGGAACGCCTGACCCCGTGCCCGGCCCCGCCCGTCCGTGAGGGGCCGGAGGGAGTAGGAGGGGGACCGTACGGCGGACCGGCCGGCCCGCCGTACGACGGGCGTCAGTCGATCAGCGCCCGCCACCGGCGGACACGGTCCGGGTCCACCGGGTCGGACCACGACGCCCGTACGGCGCTGCCGACGTGGAAGGCCCGCACGCCGTACTCCAGGAGCGCCGGGACGTGGGACGGCCGCAGCCCGCCGCCCGCCATGATCAGCGGCCCGTCCCCGGCGGAGCAGCGGGCCCGGATGATCTCCAGGCCGTCTCCCACGCCGCCGGGGGCGCCCGAGGTGAGCACGGTGGCGAGGTTGGGCAGCAGCCGCACGGCCCGCCAGCCCGCCCTGACGTCGGCCGCGTGGTCGACGGCCCGGTGGAAGGTCCACGGCAGCGGCGCGACGGCGTGGATGAGCGCCTCGGTGGCGGCCAGGTCGACCGCCCCGGCGGCGTCGAGGAAACCGAACACGAACCCGGCCGCGCCCGCGTCGGCGAGGGCCCGGGCGTCGCGCCGCAGGCCCTCCAGCGACTCGGGCGTGGCCAGGAACGACGCCTCACCGCGCAGCATGACCATCTGCGGCAGCGCGCACTCCTTGGAGATCGCGGCGACCGTCTCCGCCGCCGGGGTGAGCCCGTCGGCGGCCATGTCCGCCACGATCTCCAGGCGGTCGGCACCGCCCTCCTCCGCGGCGACGGCGTCGCGGACGTCGAGGGCGATCACCTCAAGCAAGGATCCGGTCATGGAGTGAGGCTATCGGATGACTTTGTCCTGGGATCGCCTTGGTTCAGCGACGCCGTTCCGGAGACGGTCCGTGATCTCTCATCGACGGCTCCTGACGATCGACGGCGAGCCGCCGTCCTCCGCGCCCGCCACGACGGGCTCGGCCGGGACGGTCAGCGGGCCGGTCAGCGGGCCGCGGAGGTCGGCGAACGGCAGCGCGCCGGCGAGGGCGTCGCCGCGCAGGCCGCCCGCCCTCTGGAACAGCGCCCCGGAGGCGCGGTGCGGCAGGTCCACCGTGCGCAGGTGGGTGAAGCGCTGGCCGCGGTAGTACCGCTGGAGTCCGGGGTTGTCCTTGGAGCAGTCGAGGCGCAGCCACCTGCGGCCCGTCGCCAGCACCCTCAGGCCCGCCCAGTCGAGCAGGGCCTGCCCCAGGCCGAGCCCGGCGTAGGCGCGGGAGACGGACAGCTTGTGGACGTAGAGCGCCGCCTCGGGGACGTCCCCGGCGGTCCAGAACTCGGGGTCGGCGTGGCCGTCCAGGGCGAGGGTGGCCGCGGGACCGGCCTCGCCCTCCTCACCGCCTTCGGCGCCTTCGCCGTCGAGCACGTACATGGTTCCCTCCTCGATCAGCGGGCTGATGCGCTCGGCCGGGAATCCCCCGGCGGGCCACTGCCGCACGCCGCGGCGGTTGAGCCAGCCGGCGGTCTCGGCCAGGAGCGCGAGCACGCCCGCGAGGTCGCTTCCGTCCGCCCGGCGCAGGGTGAGACGGGTGGTGGTGGTGGGGTGGGTGGGGCGAGCGGTGCCGGAGTGCATGGTGCATCCCTTCGTTGCGATGGGTGAATGAGTGGACACGGAAAGTGCCGGTCCGATGGCGTACGGCGACCGTGTCCGGCCAGGCGGAACGCCTAGGGGTCGAAGACGCGTAAGGGGAACGCGGAGGGGGGCCGGGAACGGGCTCCGGCGGAGACGCGCCGGCTGCGGCGCCCGGGAGGACGGTGGCCCTCGGGGACGGACCGGCCGCGCCCGGAACCGGGACGGCGGCGGCGGCCGGGGAGTCCGAGCCGGTGGTGGTCCGGGAAGGCGAACCGGTGGTGGTCCGCGTGAACGGGACGGCGACGGGCCGGGCAGAGGAGCCGGTGGTGGTCCATGGGGCCGTACGCGAGAGGAGCGAGAGGAGAGGGAACGCCGGGACCGCGGGCGCGGCCCGGTCCTCGCCCGTGGGGCGGGCGGGACTGGAGCCGCCCCGTCAGGGCGGTCACGGAGGCGTCAACGGCTTTCCAGCTCGTACCTGATCAGATGCTTGTCGGCGGGGAGCACGGACACCGCGACCCGTACCGGGGTGTCGGAGGGGTCGTAGCCGACCCGGACGTAGACGATGACCGGCGTGCCCTGCTGGAGCTGGAGCCGGTCCGCCTCCGAGCTGGTGGGCATGCGCGCCCAGATGTCATCGACGACCCGGACCTGGGGGTGGCCGAGCTCCTCCAGCACCCGGTTGCCTCCCCGGGTGATGTCGCCGGGGCGGGCGATCTCGGAGTCGGAGACCAGCTCCAGCGGGAAGTAGGAGTCGTTGGTGTTGTACGGCTGGCCGTCCACGAACCGCAGCCGGCGGCGGACCACGGCGTGCTCGTCGTCGGCCAGTTCCAGCCTGCTGGCGATCTCCTCGGCCGGCCGTACGATCGCGACCTCGATGTTCTGGCCGGGCGAGCGGCCCTCCTGGGAGACGGCCCAGGCGAACGCCTCGCGGGTCTCCCCCGGCTGGGGCCGCAGCTCGCGCTGGGGATGTATGAGCAGCGGACGGCGCTCCCTGACCACGGTCCCCCGGCGCGGGGTGCGGGTGACCAGGCCCTCGTTGACCAGCTCGCCCAGGGCGAGCCGCACGGTGTTCCGGCTCACCTGATGGGCCAGCATGAGCTCCGCCTCGGTCGGCAGCTGATCCCCCGGTCCGAGCGCACCGGAGTAGATGGTCCTCCTGAGCTCGGAGGCCACCTGCTGATACAGCGTTGACCGTGGCATTAAGTCCCCTTTGTGCCAACAAACTAGACGATCTGGTTCTAGCGGGAAACCGGCCCTTGACCCAACCTCCCGCAACCCGCATCATCCAATCGTTGGTACAAATCCATCGAAAGGTCGGCGAGGGGGTGAAGGTCCGGGTGTTGCCGGTCCCCGCGGACGCGCCATATGTGCCCTGGCGCGAACCCCGCGAGGCAACGCGTTCACTGCGCTACGCGCTGCATCGCCAGGGGTTCACCCACACCTACCAGAGCAACGGGAACGGGATGTCGGTCCTTTCGGTCCAGGCAGACCTGACCGTCTGGTGCAGAAGCGGGCTCTTCGTCTGGGACGAGGAAGGCCGCGAGACCTGCCACCCCGCCGACGATCCCGCGGGGGCGGCCCGCGTCATCTCCCTGCACTACCGGAGACCCGCGTCCGCCGCCCCCGTCCGGGAGAGGACGGGCTTTCGCGCCCCCGCCTCTCCCGTCGCCTACTCCGTGCGCGAGTGAACGGCCCGAGGACCCCAACCCTCGCCGGGGTCCTCGGGACGGCGCGCCGGAACGGGGCGCGTCCTGGCGGGTCCCCCACGCCCGCCAGGACGCGCATCCCACACCCCTCGCCGCGCCTCCTTCCGTCCCGCGCCCCCCTACCCCGGTGTCCCCGGTCACGGGTGTCCCGGCGTCGGCGTCCCCCGCTCCGGGCGTCCCCGCGGACACACCCGGTGAAGGCGTCCGCGGCACGGGTCCCCGCGCCGCGGACGGTCCCGGCCCGGTCATGCCGCCGTCCGCCCCGCCGTCCATGGCGGAGATCCGGAGGACCAGGCGAGCCCGGGGGGCCCGGCGCGCGTCCGGGGCCGCGGATGCGAACATGGGCTCCTACGCGACCCGGGCACCGGAGCCGGGCCGCCGCCCACGCGCCGCCCCCGAGGGACGCGGGGCCGGCCTCGACGGAGTCAGCATGCACAGCGGCCTTCCCCAGGACCCGCCAGGCGACCGGGACACGTCCCGCGACGCACCCGGCGGGACGCCCGGCCGGTGGGGCGCGCCCGGCGGCCCGGAGACGCACGGCGGCCCGCGAACGGCCGGAGGGGCGGGAAGCCGTCCGCGGGACGTCGACGAACGGCGGTTCCGCTCGGTGCTGGGTCACTTCGCCACCGGCGTGGTCGCCGTCACCGCGCTCGCCCCCGGCGGCCGCCCGCACGGCCTGGCCGTCGGCTCCTTCACCTCCGTCTCCCTCGAACCCCCGCTGGTGGCCTTCTGCGTGGGCAGGACCAGCACGAGCTGGCCGCACCTGCGGGCCGCCGACGTCCTGACGGTCAACGTGCTCGCCGAGCACCAGGGGCCGGTCTGCGACGCCCTGGCGGCCAGCGGCGGGGACAAGTTCGCCGGCCTGGACTGGACCCCCTCCCCCGCGGGCAACCCGGTGCTCGACGGGGCACTGGCCTGGATCGACTGCTCGGTCGAGGTCGAGTATCCCGCCGGAGACCACATGATCGTGGTCTGCCGGGTGCGCGACCTGGACGTCCACGCGAGCGGCGGGCCGCTGGTGTTCTTCCGGGGCCGCTACGGCGAGCTCCGCCCCTGACGCCCCTCCACCCCGGACACCTCCGGCCCCTGACGCCCTTCCGCCGCCGTCCCCACCCCGGACACCTCTCCGCCGGCGCTCCTCCATTCCGGGCACCCTCACCCCGGACGCCCTTCCGCCGACGTCCTCCACTCCGGACGGCCCTCCGCCGGCGCCCCTCCACCCCGGCCTCCGCGCCCCGATGTCCGCCACCGCTCCCGGCATCCGCGGAGGACGGGGACAATTGCCGGGTGCGATTCGGGATTCTGGGGACCACGCGGGCGTGGCGGGACGACGAGACCGAGGTGAACCTCGGTGGGCCCGCCAGGCGGGCGCTGCTGACCCTGCTGCTGGCCCGGCCCGGAGAGGCGGTGGCGGCCGACCGCCTCATCGACGACCTGTACGGCGAGCGGCCGCCGGACGGCGCCGGGCACGCCCTGCAGTCGCAGATCTCCCGGCTGCGCGGGGTCCTGGGTCCCGGCGCGGTGATCGAGGCGGCCCCGCCGGGCTACCGGCTCGCGGCCGGCCCCGGCGACGTGGACGCGCACCGTTTCGAGCGGCTGGCCGAAGAGGGACGGCGGGCGCTCGCGACCGGGGACCCGGCGCGGGCCGCCGCGCTGCTGCGCGAGGCCACGGACCTGTGGCGGGGCCCGGCGCTGGCCGACGCCGCCTCGGCCGGGTCCGTCCAGGCGCTGGTCACGCGGTTGGAGGAGCGCAGGCTGGGCGCGCTGGAGGATCGGATCGAGGCGGACCTGCGCCTGGGCGGGCACCACTCCGCCGTACCGGAGCTGCGGGAGCTGGCGGACCGGCATCCCCTGCGGGAACGGCTGCGCGGCCTGCTCATGCGCGCCCTCGCGGCCGACGGCAGGCAGGCCGAGGCGCTCGTGGCCTTCGAGGAGACCCGGCGGCTGCTGGCCGACGAACTCGGCGCCGACCCCTCCGCCGGGCTGTCCGCGATCCACCGGTCCATCCTCCGGGGCGAGACGCCCGCCGCCCCCGGGCCGTCCACACCCACCGCGCCCACGCCCGGCCCGCCCGCGTCCACCGCACCGGAGCCGTCCGCCCCCGCCGTGCCGGGGCCGCCCGCGCCCGCCGCATCCGGTCCTGTGCCCGGCCCGCCCGCCGCGCCCGGCCCCGTCCTGCCCGCGCCGCCCGCGCAGCTGACGAGCTTCGTCGGCCGCGCCGGAGACCTCGCCGAGGTGACCCGGCTGCTGGACTCCGCGCGTCTGGTCACCCTGCTCGGTCCCGGCGGCGCGGGCAAGACCCGCCTCGCGGTCGAGGCGGTGAGCGGCCGGTCCGGCGTCTGCTTCGTCGAGCTGGCGCCGTTGCGTGAAGGCGCGGAGCTGCCGCGGGCTCTGCTCGGCGCGCTCGGACTGCGCGAGGGCGGGCTGCTCTCCGTACCGGCCGGGGCGACCCCCCTGTCCCGGCTGGCCGCGGCGCTGGCCGATCGGCCGCCGCTGCTGGTCCTCGACAACTGCGAGCACGTCGTCGCGGCCGTCGCCGAGCTGGCCGGGCGTCTGCTGGCCGCCTGCCCCGGGTTGCGCGTCCTGGCCACCAGCCGCGAACCGCTCGGCATCACCGGCGAGCACCTGTGGCCGGTCCGCCCGCTGGCGCCGGAGGAGGCCGCGCGCCTGTTCGTCGACCGGGCCGCGGCCGTACGGCCCGGCTTCGCCCGGAACGAGACCGGGAGCGAGGCCGGGACCGGAGCCGGAGCCGGAGCCGGGACTGCGACCGGGACCGGAAGCGGGATCGGGGCCGGGGCGGAGGCGGAGGCCGTGCGGCACGTCTGCGCGGCGCTCGACGGCCTGCCCCTGGCGATCGAGCTGGCCGCGGCGAGGACCCGCACCCACGACGTGACGGAGATCGCCGTCCGCCTGGACGACCGGTTCCGCCTGCTGACACGCGGCAGCCGCACGGCCGACGCCAGGCACCGGACGCTGCGCGCGGTCGTGGAGTGGAGCTGGGACCTTCTGAGCGAGGAGGAGCGGGTCGCGGCCAGGCGGCTGACGGTCTTCTCCGGCGGCGCGACCGCCCGCGCCGCCGGGCGCGTCTGCGGGATCGAGGACGCCGAGGACGTGCTCGACTCGCTGGCCGACAAGTCCCTTCTGGAGTCCGGCGGCGGGCGCTACCGCATGCTGGAGACGATCCGCGCCTACTGCGCCGAGCGGCTGGAGGAGGCCGGGGAGGCCGGGGCCGTACGGCGGGCGCACGCCGGCCACTTCCTGGACCTGGTCAGGGACACCGCGCCCGGCCTGCTGCGCGCCGGGCAGCTCCGCCGGATGGAGGTCCTCATCGCCGAGCACGAGAACCTCCACGCGGCGCTGCGCTGGGCCGTCGAGGCCGGGGAGATCGGGACCGGCCTGGGCCTCCTAGGGGCCATGTCCGGATATTTATGGATGCGCGGCATGCGTTCCTTGATGACGGCGCAGGCCGTCGCGCTGCTGGAGGCGATCGGACCCGACCCCGACCCGGCGTTCGGGGACGACTACGTCATGTGCGCGCTCACCGCCGCCGCCGGCGAGGCCGGCAGGGATGCGTGGGAGCGTCACCGAAGAGCCGCGGAGGCGATCGTCCTGCGTCCGGACCGGCCGCGGCGCAACCCGCTCGTCGCGTTCCTGTGGCCGATGCTCAACAGCGGCGGGTCCGGCGAGGACGTGGAGGCCGCCCTCACCGTGATCGGCCGTGGGCGGACCGCCCCCGACCCCTGGGAGCGGGCGGCCTCCCGCCTGGTCTGGGGCTACCCGCAGATGGTGACCGGTGACTTCGCCCAGGCCGAGCGGGACTTCACCGCTGCCGCCGACGCCTTCCGGGCGCTCGGCGACCGCTGGGGCAGGGCACTGGCCCTGGACGCGCTGGCGGGACTGGCCGGGTGGTGCGACGACCCGGTGCGGGCGATCGCGCTGACCGACGAGGCGCTGGCCCTCACCGAGGAGCTGGGAGCGGACGAGGACGCCTCGGACCTCCTGTGCAACCGGGGCGACCACCGGGTCCGCCTGGCCCGCTCCGCCGGATCCGAGTCCGTCCCCGTCCCCGTCCCCGGGTCCGGCGGTCACCGCTCCGCGGAGGGGCGGGCGGCCCAGGGCCCGCCGGACGGCGGACTCGACGGCGCGCGCGCCGACTACGCGCGGGCCGCCGAACTGGCCCGCCGCGCGGGCAGCCCCACCTGCCTGGCCGCCGCGCTGCGCGGTCTCGGCGACATCGCCCGGCTGGAGGGGGACCCGGCCGGAGCGCGGAGGCTGTACGAGGAGGCGCTGGAGCGCTTCGACCCGCACTGGGTCAGGAGCCTGAGCAACCGCGTGGGCACGCTCGTCGGGCTCGGCCGGGTCGAGGAGGGCCTCGGCCGGATCGCCGAGGCGCGGGCGCGGTACCGGCAGGCCGTCGAGCTGGCGGTGAGCGCGGGGCCGATTCCCGACGGCGCGCGGGCGGTGGAGTGCCTCGCCGGGGCCGCGCTGGCCGAGGGTGACGCCGCCGCGGCGGCCCGGCTGCTCGGCGCGGCCGCCGCGCTGCGCGGCGTCACGGCCGACGGGGACCCGGACGCGGCCGGGACGGCGGCCGCCGCGCGGGACGCGCTGGGCGAGCGGGCGTACGAGGCGGCCCACCGCGAGGGGCTGCGGCTGGCTCCGGACGAGGCGCTGCGCCTGGCCGGGGTCTCCGAGCACGTCATCCGCTCCTCGCCGGTCCTCGGCTCCGCTTCCGAGGACTGAGACCGAGGGCCGGGACTGAGACCGAGGGCCGGGGCTGAGGGCCGGGAGCGCGGGACGCGCCGGAACGGCGGGCGGACGACGGGCATCGACGGGTGACGGGTGAGGACCGGCGGCGGGCGCTGTGAGTCTGCGGGAGCCCCGGTGAGCGGCCGGTGAGGCGCGGCGGGAGGCGGTGAGGCGGAGGTGAGGGCGCGGTGAGCGCCCCCGGACAGGCTTGCCGTCATGAACACCACTTCGCGGCTCAAGAACAAGAACGTCCTGATCTCCGGCGCGAGCGTCGCCGGCCCCGCGCTCGCCTACTGGCTGCGCCGCCACGGCTTCACCCCCACCGTGGTGGAGCGGGCGCCCGCGCCGCGCGACGGCGGCTACGCGGTCGACTTCCGCGGCCGGGCCCACCTGACCGTCCTTGAGCGGATGGGCATCCTGGACGACGTCCAGCGCGCCCGGACGGGCATGGGCGCGATGTGGCACGTCGACGAGTCCGGGAAGAAGCTGGTCTCCATGCCCGCCGACCTCTTCAGCGGCGACATCGAGATCCTCCGCGGAGACCTGGCCCGCATCCTGTACGAGGCCACCGCCGGCGACGTCGAGTACGTCTTCGGCGACTCCATCGCCTCCATGACCGAGGACGACCACGGCGTCGAGGTCACCTTCGAGCGGGGCGCGCCCCGCAGGTTCGACCTGGTCGTGGGCGCCGACGGCCTGCACTCGACGGTCCGCTCGCTGGTCTTCGGCCCGGAGGCGCGGTACGTGAAGGACCTGGGGCTGCACTGCGCGGTCTTCACCACCGGGAACTTCCTCGGTCTCGACCGCACCGGGCACATGTACAACACCCCCGGCAGGCTCGTCGGCCTCTACAGCGCCCGGAACAACACCGAGGCCAAGGCCATGTTCTACTTCGGCTCGCCGGAAGCGCCCTATGACCGCCACGACACCGGGCAGCAGAAGAAGATCCTCGCCGAGACGTTCGCCGGGGTCGGCTGGGAGACCCCGCGGCTGCTGGAGGCGATGTGGGACGCGCCCGACTTCTACTTCGACTCCATCAGCCAGGTCCGGATGGACCGCTGGTCGCGGGGCCGGGCCGTGCTGCTCGGCGACGCCGCCGCCTGCCCCTCGCCGCTGTCGGGCATGGGCACCGGCCTGGCCATGGTCGGGGCGTACGTCCTGGCCGGGGAGCTGGCGGCGGCCGGCGGCGACCACCGTACGGCGTTCGCCCGCTACGAGGAGGAGATGCGCGGCTACGCCGACGGCTGCCAGAAGGGGGCCGAGGGGACCGCGAAGGCGATGGTCCCGGAGAACCGCTTCGTCGCCTGGTTCATGAGCCAGAACTACCGGCTGCTGCCGTACGTGCCGTGGAAGGGGATGATCGCCAGGGGCGCCCGCAGGACGGCCGAGGCGATCACCCTGAAGAACTACTTTCTGTGACCAAGCATCACCCTGGGTACCAAATCATCATGGAACGAACGGCGCAGCCCGGTGGTCCCGGTCGCCGCGCGGCCGGAGGCCGGAGCGCGGGATGCCGGTGATCGCGGTCGTCCTGGCCCTGTGCGCCGCCGCGTGCAACGCCGCCGCGTCGGTGCTGCAGCGGCAGGCGGCGCGCGCCCTCCCGGAGAACGGGGTGTCCGGCCTGGCGCTGGCCTGGAGACTGGTGCGGACCCCGGTGTGGCTGGGCGGCATCGGCGCGCTCATCGGAGGCTTCCTCTTCCAGGCCTCCGCGCTGGACAACGGCGGTCTCACACTCGTGCAGCCCCTCCTCATCACCGAACTGCCCTTCACGATCGCCCTCGCGGCGAAGGTCTTCGACATGAGGCCGGACCTGGGGACATGGCTGGCCATCGGCTCCCTGACCGGGGGGCTCGCCCTCCTGCTGGCGGCCGCGGCCCCGTCGCCCGGCCTGAGGTATCCCGACCCGGCCGACTGGCTGGTCACCGTGGTGGCGACGGTCCTCACGACGGGGGCCCTCCTCGCGGCGGCGAGGGTCTCCCGCGGGCGGCTCCGCGCGGCCCTGCTCGGCACGGCCTCCGCGCTGGGGTTCGCCTTCACCGCCACGCTGATGAAGGAGAGCACCCACGTCTTCTCCAGGGAGGGGGCGGGGGTGCTGACCACCTGGCCGCCGTACGCCATGGCCGGGGCCGGCCTGGTCAGCGTGGTGCTCCTGCAGCAGGCGCTGCGCAGCGGAACCCTGGTGGTCGTGCAGCCCGCGCTCAGCGTCGTCGATCCCGTGATCAGCATCGTGTACGGCGTCGCGCTGTTCGACGAGGCGATCCGGCTGGGCCCGTGGGTCGTGGCGGAGCTGGCCGGTCTGGGACTGATCCTCTACGGCACCGTACGGCTGGCCCGTTCCCGGTTCATCCAGGGCTGAGCCGTACGCCGGCGACCGGCCCTCCGGCATCGGTGAACGACGGCCGGTGAACGACGGCCGCGGCCGGTCACCGGACACCGGTTCTCCGGGACCGAGCCGGACGCGCGCTCCCCAGGGCGGCGCGCCGGTCAGCGTCCCGGGCCGAGGGGGTCCGCGAGGCCGAAGAACGACTCGGCGGACGGCGCGGCGAACAGCGCCGCCGCCCGGACCACCCGGCGGTCGCGTTCCCCGTCGGACGCCAGCCGGTCCAGCGCGACCGGCAGCTCCCCAGGGCCGGGGACGTGCACGCTCAGCCCGGCCCTCGCCATGGCCAGGACGCCGTCCCTGCCGTGGCCGGGGATCGGCCGGCAGGAGACGACCGGCACCCCCGCCGCCATCGCCTCCCGGCACGTCAGGCCCGCCGCGTTGTCCACCAGCGCGTAGGCGGCGGCCATCAGCCCCGGCATGTCGTCGCACCAGCCGAGGGCGATCCCGGTGCGCGCCAGGCGGCGGCGCAGCTCCCGGTTGCGCCCGCACAGCACGACGGGCACGTACCGTCCCGAACCCGCCAGGACGCGGGCCGTCTCCTCGACCTCCCCCACGCCCCACGAGCCCGCCGAGACGAGGACCAGCCGCTCCCCCGCCGGCACGCCCGGCGGGAGCCGCACCGTACCGGGACCGGGGCCGGGGCCGGGGCCGGAACCGGTGTCCGGAGCGGAGCCGGCGTCAGGGCCCGAGCCGGAATACGGGCCGGCGCCGGGGCGGTGGAACTCCGGGCGCACCACGGGGGCGTGGCAGGCGGCCGGGCGCCCGGTCGCGGCCCGTACGGCGCGCGCGGTCGCCGGATCCGGGCACAGGTAGCGGTCGTTGCCCGGATGCAGCCAGAGGCGGTGCACCGCGAAGTCGGTCAGCAGGACCGTGCTGGGCGCCCGCAGGAGGCCGCGCCTCCGCAGGTGACCGGCCGCCTGCGCGGCCAGGTGGAAGGTCGAGACGACCTCGGACGGCGGCCTGCGGCGTACCAGCCGGCGCAGCCCGGCCGCGGCCAGGAGCGTCAGCGGCGACACCGGGACCGTCCCGTTCCGTACGGACACCCCGCCCGCCACGGGTGTCCCGTTCCGTGCGGGCCTCCGGCCGGGCGCGAAGAAGACCCGGTAGATCAGCGCGTACATCCAGGGGGCCGAGCGCATCATCCAGCCGTACCAGCGGCGCATCCCCTCCCCCAGCCGCAGCGGCAGCAGTTCCAGCACGTCGGCCACCTCGGCGGCGACGCCCCCGGCTTCCAGCCTCCTGGCCAGCTCGGCGGCGACCGCGTCGTGCCCGGCGCCCATGCCGGCGCTGAGGATCAGCACCGTGCGCCGCGTTGGCATCGCGCCTCCTCTCGCGCAGACTCGGAGGGGTGAGACGTTCCGCGCCGCTCCCGGCCGGCTCCGGCGAACCGGGTCGCGGGAAGACGGGCTCGGGGAGGACGGGCCTCAGGAAGACGGGTCTCGGGAAGGCGGGCTCGGGGATGACGGGCTTGGGTAAGGCGGGCCGTGCCACGCCGGCCTCGCGTGTGCCCGAAGCGCCGGGCCGGGCCGCGCTGGCGGTCGCGGGCCTGGCACTGCTCCACGTGGGACCGGCGGCGACCTGGCTGCCCGCCGTACGGCGTCTGCTGCCGGGGCTGGCCGGGGTGGGGACGCCCGGCCACGTCGCCCTGACCTTCGACGACGGGCCCGACCCGCACTCCACCCCGCGTTTCCTCGACGAGCTGGCGCGGCTCGGCTGCCGGGCCACCTTCTTCGTGCTCGGCGAGATGCTCGAACGCCATCCCGGGCTGGGCCGGCGCGTCGCCGCCGACGGCCACGAGATCGCGGTGCACGGCTGGCACCACGGCAACGCCCTCGTCACCCCGCCGGGCCGGACCGCGGCCGGGATCGGCAGGACGGCCCGGCTGGTGGCGGACGTCACCGGCGTCCGCCCCGCCTGGTACCGGCCGCCCTACGGCGTGCTCAGCGCCGAGGCCCTGGTCGCCGCGCGGGCGCTGGGCCTGCACCCCGTGCTGTGGACCGCCTGGGGCCGCGACTGGACCCGGTCGGCGACGCCGTCCTCCGTGCTGGCGGCCCTGGCCCCCGGCCTGCGCGGCGGGGCCACGCTCCTGCTGCACGACTCCGACCGCACCTCCGCCCCCGGCTCCTGGCACTCGGGGCTCGGCGCCCTGCCGGAGCTGGTGGGACGCTGCCGTTCCGCGGGGCTGCGGGTCGGGCCGCTGAGGGACCACGGCGTCAGCGGTTCCGGCGGCGCCGGCCGCCGCCGTCCGGTCCTCCATGACGCCTCCGAGACCACCGTGCCGGGAGACGCGGTTCACGCCGGCGACACGGACGGCGCGGACGCGGAAAACACCCCGGACTTCCTGGAACGACTTTCATGACAATCCACCAACTATCACTCCGAAGGAAAAGCCCTGCGCTTTCCAATGACTAGGTAAGGGCAAAACATCAAACGCTCTCCCACCTCATTTCCGGTAAACATCAATGGCCCGAAAGCCCATGTTTGCCCTGCACGACGGGGGACATCCTCTGTTCATGCATTCGGGGGAGGGCGATGCGGCGGGCATCACGCCCAAAACGCACGGGGAGAATTTCCCGGTGGCCGCGCTGGTACTGCCGCGCGATATCCGCCGCCACCTCCTCTCGGTGTACGGCTTCGCGCGGTTCGTTGACGACGCCGGTGACGAGGGCCGCGTCCGCGACCCGCTGCGGCTGCTCGACGAGGTCGACGCCGACCTCGGCCTCCTGTACGCCGGACGGCTCCCCCGCCTGCCGGTCGTCCGCGCCCTGGCGCCGCTCGTCGAGGCCCGCGCCGTCCCGGCCGAACCGTTCCACCGGCTGGTCGAGGCCAACCGGCGCGACCAGACCGTCGGCCGGTACGGCACGTTCAAGGACCTGCTGGCCTACTGCGAACTGTCGGCGAACCCCGTCGGCCACATCGTGCTGCACGTCTTCGGCCTGGCGACCGCAGGCCGGATGGCCCTGTCCGACCGCGTCTGCACGGCGCTGCAGATCGTCGAGCACTGCCAGGACGTGGGCGAGGACCACGCGCGGGGCCGCGTCTACCTCCCGGAGGAGGACCTGCGCCGCTTCGGCTGCGCCGAGCACGACCTCGCCGGGGAGACCACCCCGCCGAGGCTGCGCGGCGTCGTCGCCCTCCAGACGACGCGGGCCGAACGGCTGCTCGACGAGGGGGAGCCGCTCGTCGCCTCGGTGGGAGGCGCCGCCCGCGTCGCCGTGGCGGGCTACGTCGCGGGCGGCAGGGCCACCGTCGCGGCGCTGAGACGGGCCGGTCACGACGTCGTCGGGCGGGCGGTGCGCCCGCGCCGCGTCCGGATCCTCTCGGCGTGGACGGGCATCCTGGCACGAGGCATGCGAGGGGGGAACGGCCGTGGACGTCCCTGACGCCTACCGGCACTGCGAGCGGGTCGTCGGCCGGGAGGCGCGCAACTTCCTCTACGGCATGCGGCTGCTGCCGCCGCCCAAGCGTCACGCGCTCAGCGCCGTCTACGCGTTCGCCCGCCGGATCGACGACATCGCCGACGGGGACGAGCCGGCCGGGCGTCGTCTCGCGCGGCTGCGGGAGGCGCGGTCGGCCCTGGACGCGGTGCGCTCCGCGTCCGGCTGGCCTCCGCCCGGTCCCGAGGACCCGGTCCTGGTCGCGCTGCGCCACGCCTCGCTGCACCACCCCATCCCCCTGCGGGCTTTCGGGGAGCTGATCGACGGGTGCGCCGCGGACGTGCGGGGGACGCGCTACGCGCGGTTCGAGGAACTGCTGACGTACTGCCGGTGCGTCGCCGGGTCGATCGGGCGGCTGTCGCTCGGCGTCTTCGGCGTCCAGGACGGCCGGGACCTCCGTGAGGCCGAGCCGCTGGCCGACGCGCTGGGGGTGGCGCTGCAGATCACGAACATCCTCAGGGACGTGCGCGAGGACCGGCTGGCCGGGCGGATCTATCTTCCCGCCGAGGACCTCGACCGGTTCGGGTGCACCCTGGACGTCGACTCCTCCGGCGGACTCACCGACCCGCCGGACCGGCTCGCCGCGCTGGTGCGCTTCGAGGCCGACCGGGCCCGCTCCTGGTTCGCCGAGGGCATGCGCCTGCTGGCCGTACTGGACGGGCGCAGCGCGGCGTGCACGGCGGCGATGGCCGGCATCTACCGGTGCCTGCTCGGCCGGATCGCGGCGGACCCCGCCGGGGCGCTGGCCGCGCGGCTGTCACTGCCTCCCTGGCGGAAGGCGATGGTCGCGGCGGGCGCGCTCGCGGGGACGGTCCGGTGAGCGGCGGTACGGCGCCCGGCGGTCCCGCCGGAAACGGCACGGGCGGTCCCGAAGGAGACGCCCCGGACGGCCCGGCGTGGGGCCCTCCGGCGGCGAGCGGTCCGGTGAGCGGCGGCGCCCCCGTCGTGGTCGTCGGCGGCGGCCTGGCGGGCATCGCCGCCGCCGTCGCGCTCGGGGAGGCCGGCCACCGCGTGACCCTGTTCGAGTCCCGGCCGAGGCTGGGCGGCGCGACCTGCTCCTTCACCCGCGGCGATCTGACGGTCGACAACGGCCAGCACGTGTTCCTGCGCTGCTGCACGGCCTACCGGGGTCTGCTCGAGCGGCTCGGCGGCGCCGGGCTGGTGCACCTGCAGGACCGGTTCGACGTGCCGGTGCTCACCCCCTGGGGGCGGTCCGGGCGGCTGCGGCGCGCGGCCCTGCCGGGGCCGTTCCACCTGCTGCCCGCGCTGGCGCGGTACCGGTTGCTGGGACCGGCCGACCGGCTGCGCGCGATGCGGGCCTCGCTGGCCCTGCGCCGGCTCGACCCGGCCGACCCCGCGATGGACCGGACCGACCTCGGGAGCTGGCTGGCCGCCCACGGGCAGAGCGACGCCGCGCGGCGGGCGCTGTGGGAGCTGTTCGCGATGGCGGCGCTGAACGCCGCCGTCGAGGACGTGGCCCTGGGGCCGGCCGCGATGGTCTTCAGGACGGCGCTGTTCGGCCGGGCGGACGCGGCCGACATCGGGCTGCCCGCCGTACCGCTGGGCGAGTTGCACGGCGCCGCGGCGCGGGCCGCCGTCGAGCGGCTCGGCGGCACGGTGCACCTGTCGTCGAAGGTCACCGCCGTCGGGCCGGGTCCGGCGGTCACCGTGAACGGCGGCCGGGTCGAGGCGTCCGCCGTCATCGTGGCCACGCCGCACGAGCAGGCCGCGGCGCTGCTCCCCGAGGAGGCCGTGCCCGGCGCCCGGCGCTGGAGCGGCCTGGACGCGAGCCCGATCGTCAACGTGCACGTCGTCTACGACCGGCGGGTCACCGAGGCGCCGTTCGCGGCGGTCGTGGGCTCCCCCGTGCAGTGGGTCTTCGACCGGTCGCGGGTGGCGGGGCTGGAACGCGGCCAGTATCTCGCCGTGTCGGTGTCGGCGGCGGACCGCTGGATCGACACGCCCACGGCGCTGCTGCGGGCCGTGTTCGAGCCCGCGCTGGAACGGATCTTCCCCGCCGCCCGGCGGGCCGAGATCGTCGACTTCTTCGTCACCAGGGAGCGGCGCGCCACCTTCCGCCAGCGTCCCGGCAGCGGCGCGCTGCGTCCCGGAGCCGCCACCCGGTGGCCCGGGGTCTTCCTCGCCGGCGCGTGGACCGACACGGGCTGGCCCGACACCATGGAGGCCGCCGTGCGCAGCGGGCTCTGCGCGGCCCGCCTGGCCGGACACCGCCTCGGCGGGCGGGCGGCCCGGCCTCCCCGGACATCCTGCCACCGGGAGACCCTGACATGACCACCGAGACCGCCGGGGACACCGGCGAGGCCACCGGAACCACCGGGACCGCAGGAGCCGCCGGAGCCGTCGACACCGCCGGACCCGCCAGGGCCACCGGGACCGCCGGTAGCGCCGGTAGCACCGGTAGCACCGGGACCGTTCCGGCCGTCCCGGCCGCCGGAGCCGCCGTGCCCCTCGCCGCCCCGGTGATCGCCGCGTCCGCCGTGACCGTCGCACCGCCCGGGACACCCGGACCCGCCAGGACGACCGGGACGGCCGGGACGGCCGGGCGCGCCGCGCTCGCCCTGGACGCGGCGTGCGAGCACCTGCTGGGCCTGCAGTCCCCCGAGGGGTGGTGGAAGGGCGAGCTGCAGACCAACGTGACCATGGACGCCGAGGACCTGCTGCTGCGGGAGTTCCTCGGCATCCGCACCGAGGAGGACACCGCCGCGGCGGCCCGGTGGATCCGCTCCGAGCAGCGCGGCGACGGGACGTGGGCCACCTTCCACGGCGGGCCCGGCGACCTGTCCACCACGGTGGAGGCGTACACGGCGCTGCGCCTCGCCGGTGACCCGCCCGACGCCGCCCACATGCGGGCCGCGGCCGGTTTCGTCCGGGACTCGGGAGGCGTCGAGGCGGCCCGGGTGTTCACCCGGATCTGGCTGGCGCTGTTCGGGCGGTGGCCGTGGGAGCGGCTTCCGGCGCTCCCCCCTGAGATGATCTTCCTGCCGCCGTGGTTCCCGCTCAACGTCTACGACTGGGCCTGCTGGGCCCGGCAGACGGTCGTGCCGCTCACCGTCGTGGCCGCCCACCGGCCGGTCCGGCCGCTCCCGTTCGGCCTGGCCGAGCTGCGCACCGGCCGCGACCCCGGCGGGCGGCCCCGTCCCGGGTGGGAGGCCGCGTTCACCGCGCTCGACCGGGTCCTGCACCGGTACGAGCGGCACCCCGTCCCGGGCCTGCGGCGGGCCGCGCTGCGCCGCGCCGCCGAGTGGATCGTCGCGCGGCAGGAGGCCGACGGGTCGTGGGGCGGCATCCAGCCGCCGTGGGTGTACTCGCTGATGGCCCTTCACCTCCAGGGCTACCACCTCGACCACCCGGTGATGCGCAGGGGCGTGCGGGGACTCGACCGCTTCACGATCAGAGAGGCCGGGACACGCAGGCTGGAGGCGTGCCAGTCCCCGGTGTGGGACACCGTCCTCGCGGTCAACGGCCTGCTGGACGCCGGCCTGCCCGGCGACCACCCGGCCCTGCTCCGGGCGGCCGGATGGGTGCTCGGCGAGGAGATCCGCGGGCCGGGCGACTGGTCGGTGCGGCGGCCGGACCTGCCGCCCGGCGGGTGGGCGTTCGAGTTCGACAACGACGGCTACCCCGACATCGACGACACCGCCGAGGTGATCCTCGCCCTGCGCCGGGTGCGCCACCCGGGGGCACGGCCGGCCGTCGACCGGGCGGTGCGCTGGATGACCGGCATGGCCTCCCGCGACGGCGGCTACGGCGCCTTCGACGCCGACAACACCCGCGTGCTGTGCACGAAGCTGCCGTTCTGCGACTTCGGCGAGGTCATCGACCCGCCGTCCGCCGACGTCACCGCCCACGTCGCCGAGGCGCTCGCCCACGAGGCCCCCGGCTCCCTCGCCCTGCGGCGGGCCGTGGTGTGGCTGCTGCGGGCCCAGGAGGCCGACGGGTCGTGGTTCGGCCGCTGGGGTGTCAACCATGTCTACGGCACCGGCGCGGTGGTGCCCGCGCTCGTCGCGGCCGGGGTGCGGCCGGACGGCCCCTGGATCCGGCGGGCCGTCGCCTGGCTGGAGCGCCACCAGAACGCCGACGGCGGCTGGGGCGAGGACCTCCGTTCCTACACCGACCCGTCCTGGATCGGGCGCGGCGCGTCCACGCCCTCGCAGACGGCGTGGGCGCTGCTGGCGCTGCTCGCCGCCGGGGAGCGCTCGCCGGCGGTGGACCGGGGCGTGACGTGGCTGGCCGACCACCAGCGGCCGGACGGCACGTGGGACGAGCCGTACTTCACCGGGACCGGCTTCCCCGGCGACTTCTCCATCAACTACCACCTCTACCGGCTCGTCTTCCCGGTCAGCGCGCTCGGCCGCTACCTGCGGCGGGAGCGGCGCGCGGACGCGGGTGCCGGGCCCTCCCCGGACGGCGCGCGCCGGGAGCGGCGGACCGGCGCCGGAGGCGGGCCCTCCCCGGACGGGGTGGGCGGGCATCGGCGCGCGGGCGGCGGGGAGGATCGGTCATGATCGCCCTGCTGGTCTGCACCGCCCTGGGGATCGAGGCGCGTGCCGTACGGCACGGCCTGCCGGCCGGGGACGCGCTGGTGCTCCGCACCGGGATGGGGCCGGAGCGGGCCGGGCGGGCGGCGGCGCGGCTCCCGTCCGCGGGCGCGCTGGCCGTGGCCGGCTTCGGCGGCGCCCTCACGGAGGACCTGCGCGCGGGAGACGTGGTGGTCGCGAGTGAGATCCGCTTCGGGGAGCGGGCGCTGCCCTGCCCCTCGGCGTCGTTCCTCGCCGCCGAACTGTCCCGGTACGGCCTGCCGGTGCGGACCGGCCCGCTGGTGACCTGCGACCACGTGGTGACGGGCGCCGGACGGGGGCTGCTCGCCGGGCGGGGGGCGCTGGCCGTCGACATGGAGACCTGGCCGCTCGCGGAGGCCGCGAACGGCCTGCCGTTCGCGGCGCTGCGTGTCATCGCCGACACCGCCGGGGTCCGGTCGCCGTGGGCGGTCCCCGCGTACGGCGTCGTGGCGTACCGGACGCTGCGGCGGATCGGCCCGGCCCTGGCCCGCTGGGCGGCGCACGCCTCCGGCACCGGCCGCCCTTCCGGCACCGGCCACGCGGCGGGCGCCGGCCGCGTCGCGGACGCCCGCCGTACGGAGGGCGCCGGCCACGTGAGGGACACCGGCCACGTCATGGACGCCGGCCGCGGAACAGACCCGGGCGCGGACGACGACTCCGCGCCCCGGGGAGAACATCCGTTTCCGACATCCAGGGAGGGGTGATCCGGATGGCGATGCCAGTGCGCCAGTGCCTGCGAATCGGCGGCTACATCCTCGGTCAGCGGCTTCGCGGGCGGAGGAGGTTCCCGCTCCTGCTGGAGCTGGAACCGCTGTTCGCGTGCAACCTGGCCTGCTCGGGCTGCGGGAAGATCCAGCATCCCGCGGGGGTGCTGAAGCAGCGCATGGACGTCGCGCGGGCCGTGGCGGCCGCCGAGGAGTGCGGCGCGCCCATGGTGTCGATCGCGGGCGGGGAGCCGCTGATGCACCCCCGCATCGGGGAACTCGTCAGGGAGCTGGTCTCCCGGAAGAAGTACGTGTTCCTGTGCACCAACGCGCTGCTGATCCCGCGGAAAATCGACGAGTTCGAGCCCTCGCCGTACTTCGCCTGGACGGTCCACCTGGACGGCCTGCGCGAACGTCACGACGAGTCGGTGTGCAAGGAGGGGGTGTTCGACGCGGCCGTCGCCGCGGTCCGGGAGTGCCGGCGGCGCGGCTTCCGGGTCACCACGAACACCACCTTCTTCAACACCGACAGCCCGCAGACCGTCATCGAGGTGCTCGACTACCTCAACGACGAGCTTCAGGTCGACCAGATGATGATCTCCCCCGGCTACGCGTACGAGAGGGCGCCCGACCAGGACCGCTTCCTCGGCGTGCGGGAGACGCGGGAGCTGTTCCGCAAGGCGTTCTCCGGCGGGAACCGGCGGCGGTGGAGGTTCAACCACACGCCCCTGTTCCTGGACTTCCTGGAGGGCAGGGCCGACTTCCCGTGCACGGCGTGGGCCATCCCGTCCTACTCGGTGTTCGGCTGGCAGCGGCCCTGCTACCTGATGTCCGACGGCTACGCGGCGACCTACCGGGAGCTGGTGGAGGAGACCGACTGGGACTCCTACGGCCGGGGCCGCGACCCCCGGTGCGCCAACTGCATGGCCCACTGCGGGTACGAGCCGACGGCCGTCTTCGCCACGCTGTCCTCCCTGCGGGAGTCGCTGCGCGCGCTGCGCGAGGCCTGAACCGGCCCCGGGACGTCAGCGGGCTTGTCGCCGTACGGGAGGTGGCGCGCACCGCCTCACCGGCGGCGGTCACCGCTGCGCGGACAGTCCGGCGAGCACCCGGAAGGGACCGGGGGCCGCGCCCCGCAGCCGGGCCGGGAAGCGCAGCCAGCCGGGGACGTACGACTCGGTACGGCCGCGCTCGACGGCCGCGACGATCGCCCTGGCGACCCGCTCGGCGGGGATCGGCGCCGGCCACCGGCGGGTGTACGGCGCGCCGCGCCGCTCGAAGAACGGGGTGGCCACCACGCCGGGCAGCACGACCGACACGCCCACCCCGCGCAGCTCGTACCGGAGGCTCTCGGCGAAGCAGAGGAGGCCGGCCTTGGTCGCCGCGTACACCGCCTCCCCCGGCACGCCGACCGCCCCGGCGATCGACGCGACGAAGACGACGTGTCCCCGCCCGCGTTCCACCATGGCGGGCAGCAGCAGACGGGTCAGCCGGATGGGGGCGGTCAGGTTGCCCGCCACCAGGCGCTCGATGGCGTCGTCCGGCATCGCCTCCAGCGGCCCGGCCCACCCGGCGCCGGCGTTTGCGACCAGGACGTCCACCGGGCCGGCGCGCCGGGCCAGGTCCGCGGCGTCCGTCACGAGGTCGCCGGCCAGCGCCCGCCCGCCGGTCCCGGCGGCGACGGCGTCCAGCCTGGCGGGGTCGCGGCCGGTCAGTACCAGGCGGGCCCCGGCCGCCGCCATGGCCCGCGCGGTCGCGGCCCCGATGCCGGACGACGCGCCGGTGATCAGCACGCGGGCTCCCGCGATCCTCATGGTCACACCATCCCCTCGTCACCGGGGGGAGACCGGAACGACTCCGACGCCGTCTCCGGCGTCTCCGGCGTCGTTCCCCGCGCGGGCCCGCCGCATGCGCGCCGGGCCCTCACCCGGTCCGGCGGGGCTCATCGAGCGTGACGTCGAGCATGACGAGGCCCGCCGGGAACGAGAGGGGACGAGGACGCCGGATCCGGCCGGCCCCGCCGCCGCCCGGTCTCCGGCCGGATCGCGGCACCCCGCCTCGACGGGGTTTCCCGGTTGCCTCTAGCGTGCGGGTCATGACCGACGATGGGCGCTCGGCCCACATCCTCGACGTGCTGGTCACCGAGTTCGGTGACGCCATGGGACGCGACCCCGCCGCCTTCCGGCGCAAGTTCCGGAAGATGGCCGCCACCCCCTTCGCCTTCTACCGCGGCAGCGCGGCCCTGTTCTACGCGGACATGACGGGCGCGTTCGCCGACGACGCGTTCCTCGACGAGCGGACGAGGCGGGTGTGGATCCACGGCGACCTGCACGCCGAGAACTTCGGGACCTACATGAACGCCTCGGGCGTCCTGGTCTTCAACGTCAACGACTTCGACGAGGCGTACGTCGGCCCCTACGTCTGGGACCTCAAGCGGTTCGCGGCCAGCGTCGCGCTCATCGGGTACGCCAAGGCCCTGTCGGACGAGGCGATCACCGGCCTGGTGACCGGTTTCGCCCACGCCTACCTGGCCGAGCTGACCGCCGTCTCCGTGGGCGGGGACGACGCGATCGGCTCGCTGACCCTGGAGACCACCACCGGCGTGCTCCACCGGGTGCTGCAGCTCGCCCGGCTGAACACGCGGGTGGCGCTGCTGGACGCCGAGACCACGGTCGAGGACTTCGACCGCAGGTTCGCCGTGATGGACGGCCGCCGTCCCATCGACGAGGAGACCCGGCAGGCGGTGGAGGCGGCCTTCCGCGAGTACCTCACCACGTTGCCCTCGCAGCCCTCGGTCTCGCCGGTGGAGCACAGGATCAAGGACTTCGCGCTCCGCACGGGCGTCGGCATCGGCTCGGCGGGGCTGCCGTCGTACAACATGCTGCTGGAGGGCCACACCCAGGCCCTGGAGAACGATGTGATCCTCTACATGAAGCAGGCGCAGGTCCCGGCGGTCGCCCGGTACATCGCCGACGAACGGGTGAGCGGCTACTTCAGGGACCAGGGCCACCGTACGGCCGAGTCGCAGCGGGCGCTGCAGGCGTACGCCGACCCCTGGCTCGGCCACACCACGCTGAACGGCGTGGGCCAGCTCGTGGCCGAGGTGTCCCCCTACTCCGCCGACCTCGACTGGGGCGACGTCAACGAGCCCGAGGACCTCGCCTCGGTGATCGGGGACCTGGGCCGGGCGGTGGCCCGCATGCACTCGGTGGCCGACGACGAGTCCAGCCACGACCTGGTCGACTTCTCCACCGAGGACGCGATCGTCGAGGTCATCGGCGGCGACGCCGCCGGTTTCACCGCCATGCTCACCGGCTTCGCGCACGCCTACGGCGCGCGGGCCAGGGCCGACCACCAGCTCTTCGTGGACCTCTTCCGCAACGGCCGTCTTCCCGGCCTCTGACGGGAGCCGCCGGGCCGGTCCCGTCGGCGGCCCGGAATCCGGGGCCGCCGGCGCGGCAGGCCCGGCCGCGGCCCGGCCGCCGGGGGGCGGGGGGCGGGCCCGTCACCGGCGCCGGTCCGCGTCGAGGGCGGCGCGGCGGACCCGCCGCGCCGCCCGCCTCACGCGCCCGTGGGCTCCCTGCGCCCGTCCCGCTCCCGGAGGGCCGTCGCCAGCCGCTCGCCGCGTCCGCCGTACCAGGCGCTCCAGACGCCGAGCAGCGCGATGGTGGCGATGAGCAGGAGCGACGACAGCCCGGCCATGACGTCGACGGGCAGCAGGTAGACCAGCGGGATCCGGGCGGCCGACTCGGCCAGCAGGACCGCTCCCCAGACGAGCGTCATGACCAGGTAGACCCGGCGGAAGGAGGGCTCGGCGGCGTAGAGGACGTCCCAGCGCCGGGCGGTCTCCTCGTCCTCGGCGCCGAAGCGCTTGGCCACGGCGAAGGCTGCCGGACGGCCGGCGACGCAGGTGCCGAGGAAGATGAGCCCGGCGACGCAGGTCGTGAGGGACTTCGTCGCCATCAGCGTCCTCTCGTCGCCGGTGAGGAGGGACAGGGCGATCCCGACGCCGAAGACGACGGTCACGAAAGCGGCGAAGCCATCGAACCTGCGTTCCCGGATCGCGACGTAGCCGACGCGGAGGAACCCGACCGCGGTCGCGGCGAGCATGGCGGCGTACTCGCCGACGCCCACGGCGCGGAGGACGTAGTAGGCGGCGATCACGGGGACGACGTCCCACAGCACCACGCCGACGATCGAACGGTTCATCTCATGCTCCCGAAGGTGGTGTCCAGCCAGTCGCCGATGCGCGCCATGGCGAGCCGCTGCGCCCCTGACTGGCAGTGCGCGTCGGCCCCCTCCTCGGCGGTGAACTCGGCGAAGGTCTTGTCGCAGGTCAGGTGTTCGTACAGTGCCTCGGGCTGGCCGGCGAAGGCGAAGTCCCCCGCGGCCGAGCAGACGAGGGTGGGGCAGGTGATCCGCTCGGCGACGCCGTCGCGCAGGTGGTAGTCGAGCAGGGCGGCGGCGTAGCCGCGCGGCGTGGACGCGCCCATGACCCGCATGCCGTGGACGACCGCCCACCGGGTGACCGGGTCGGCGGCCATGAGCGCGGCCATGGCGTCGTCCGCCTCGGGCAGGGCGAGGGCGGCCCGCGCGGCCTCCCGGTCGCCGTCGAAGACGGCGGTGACCTTCCAGCCCATGTCGTAGACGCCGTCGAACGCGATCAGCGCGGCGATCCTCGGTTCGAAGGCGGCCGCGCGGGGCGCCAGCAGGCCCCCCATGCTCGCGCCCAGCAGCGCGACACAGCCGGGGTCGGCGATCGCCTCCCCCGCGGGCCGGTCGAGCAGGAAGTCCAGCACGGGTCCGACGACGTTCTCCCAGTCGGGGCGGAAGACGAGGCCCTCGCGACGCATCGGCCCCGGCTGGCCGGGTCCGTCGAAGGTCAGTACGTGGTAGCCGCGCCGGACCATGGCCTCGGCGGCGAAGAAGTGCATCTCCTCGGCGCTTCCGTCGAAGCCGTTGTGCATCACGACGACCGGGCCCGGCCCGTCGCCCGCCCGGTAGAGGTAGCCGGGCAGGGTGGTGCTCCCGTAGGGGATCTCGACGGGACGGATGTCGAGGTCGGACAGCTCGGCGGCGGCCCGGAAGCAGGCGACGGCCTCGTCGTGGGCGGCGTCGGCGCGCGGACCGGCGGAGTCTCCGTGCGGGCCGGCGGTGTCGCCGTGCAGGAAGAACCCGGCCGAGCGGTGGTAGGTGGAGGCACGCAGGAAGGCGTCGTGGGCGCTGACCCGGTGGCCGGCCGCGTGGCTCCGGCGGGCCTCGGCGGCGACCCGGTCGGCCGTCGCCCGCCACGCGTCGTGCCAGCCGTCGCGGTCGCCTTCGGCCACGCGTTCCACGGTGACGGCCACCTCGCCGAAGTCGGCGCCGCCGTAGGCGATGTGGCCCAGGACCCGCAGCGTCTCGTACCAGAACGACGGGTCCTTCTCGAAGACCAGTGGACGCACCGGATCCCCTTCACTTAAAGCGAGCTATTTCGCTTTAAGGTAGCGGGAGCGGACTGCTAACGCAATGGGATTCGCGTTAACATTGGGCCATGCCAGAACATCGCCCCGCCCACCGGCCGGGAGGCCGCAGCGCCAAGGTCCGCGCGGCAGTGCACGAGGCCGTCCTCGACCTGCTGCTCGAGAAGGACTGGGATGATCTGTCCGTAACCCAGGTGGCCGAACGGTCCGGCGTCCACCAGGCCACGATCTACCGCCGCTGGGGCACGCTCGGCTCACTGATCGACGACGCGGTGACCGAGCGGCTCACCCGCTCCTCCCCCGTCCCGGACACCGGCACGCTCCGCGGTGACCTGGAGGCGTACGCCACCCGGATGGCGGCCGACCTGGCCGGTCCGCTGGGCCCGGTCTACGTGCGGGCCGCCATGCTCGGCAACCGCGCCGAGGACGCCGGGGAGCCCGACCCCTACCTGCTGGAACGCGCCGTGCAACTCCAGGCGATGCTCGACCGGGCCGCCGCGCGCGGGGAGGACCCACCCGCGCTGCTGGAACTGATGGAGGTCGTCCAGGCGCCGCTGTACTTCCACATGATCTTCTTCGGCGGGCCCGCGGACGTGGGGCACGCCGTCGCCCTGGTCGACCGGCTGCTGTCGCTGCCCGGCCGCGGCCCCGGGGCCGCGGCCGGCTGAGACGTCAGGCCTCGGTCGGCCTCTCGTAGCCCTCGGCCTCCCCGTAGACGTGCTCGTCGGGGTCGGACTCGGGCTGGCCCGCCGGATCGGTCTCCGACGTGGTGAACTCGCCCGCGATGTCGGGCTCCGCATATGCCTCGGGATCGTCCCGCCGGTCGGCGAGCGACCTGTTCTCCTCTGGCTGTGACATGTGCTCCCCTCCTCTTCGTACGGGGAGGACGTGCCCGCCGGGAGCCGGTGTATGTCCCGGCGGGGCACGGAAGGACGCGGGCGTCAGGAGCGGACCGGGGCGGGGCCGTGGGGATCCGCCGGGTCCGGCACCGGTGTCCGCGCCGGGCGTCAGGAGCGGGCCGGGGCGGTCGCCTCCGCGTAGTGGCAGGCCACATGGGTCTCCGCCGACGACGGCGCGGCGGGCAGGATGTCCAGGAGCTGCGACCTGCACCGCCCGTCCACCCCCGCCTCGGCCGCCGCGCCGGAGGCGAGGACCTGGCAGCGCGGATGGAAGCGGCAGCCGCCGGGGATGCGGGTCGGGTCCGGCGGCTCGCCGCCCAGCACCACAGGCTCGGGCGACTCCGGCAGCACCGACAGCAGCGCCTGGGTGTAGGGGTGCGACGGCGAGGTCAGGATCTGCTCGACGGGCCCGGACTCGACGATCCGGCCGAGATACATCACCGCGACGCGGTCGGCGATGTTCCAGGCCAGCCCGAGGTCGTGGGTGACGACCAGCGCCGACAGGCCCAGCTCGTCGCGCAGCCGCAGCAGCAGGGCGAGGATCTCCCCGCGCACCGAGGCGTCCAGCGAGGCCACCGGCTCGTCGGCGATCAGCACCCCGGGGTCGAGGGCCAGCGCCCCGGCGATGACGACGCGCTGCCGCTGGCCGCCGGACAGCTCGTGCGGGTAGGACTGCAGGAACCGCTCCGGCGGGCGCAGCCCGGCCCGGGACAGCGCCGAGACGACCCGTTCGTGCTCGTCGGCCATGCCGTGGATGCGCGGCCCCTCGGCCACCGCCTCGTAGACGGTGTGCCGGGGGTTGAGCGACCCCATCGGGTCCTGGAGCACCAGCTGCACCTCGCGCCGGTAGGCCTTCAGCGCACGCGAGGAGTAGTTCAGCGGGGCGCCGTCGTAGCGGACCTCGCCCGCGGTGGGGCGCTCCAGCCCGAGCAGGGTGCGTGCCAGCGTCGTCTTGCCGCAGCCGGACTCGCCGACCAGGGCGACGATCTCCCGCCGGCCGACGGCGAGGTTGACCCCGTCCACCGCGCGGGCGCGCCGTCCGCGCGCGCTGAACTCCACGCGCAGGTCACGGGCCTCCAGCAGGGGGGCCTCGACGTCCGTACCGTCGCTTCGCCCGTTCACCGGACCTCCTTCGCCGGTCGCATGACCGGAACATCATCCTCGGCGCCTTCCGGGAGGTCCCCGGAGACGCCCGGGACGTCCTTGTGGCCCGGGAGATCCCCCGGCAGCGCCGGGTCCGGCAGGACGTGCACGCACGCGGCCCGGCGCCCCTCCCCGGCCGGCCACAGCTCGATCGGCCGCGACGCGCAGGAGGGCAGGGCGACGTCGCAGCGCGGGTGGAAGGAGCAGCCGGACGGCAGGTGCATGGGGTCGGGCGGGTCGCCGGCCAGGCCGCGGGGCGCCAGCCGGGAGGCGGGGTCGCCGACCGTGGGGAAGGCGGCCGACAGGGCGCGGCTGTAGGGGTGGCGCGCGTCGGCGAACACCTCCCGCGAGGGGCCGTGCTCCACCACCTGACCGGCGTACATGACCGCCAGGCGATCGCACATGGAGGCCAGGACCGACAGGTCGTGCGAGATCATGATCATGCTGATGCCGTGCTCGGCGATGAGCGAGCGGATCAGCGTCAGCACCTGTGCCTGGATCATCACGTCCAGCGCGGTCGTCGGCTCGTCCGCGATGATCAGGCGCGGCGAGCAGGCCAGCGCCATGGCGATCATCACGCGCTGGCGCTGCCCGCCCGACAGCTCGTGCGGGTAGTTGCGGCCCCGCCAGGCGGGCAGGCCGACCTGCTCCAGCAGCTCGGCGACCCTGCGCCGGGCCTGGGCGGCGGTGGCCTTGCCGTGCACCAGCAGCGGCTCGGCGATCTGCTCCTCGATGCGGCGCACCGGGTTCAGAGCGTGCTGCGCCCCCTGGAAGACGACCGACGCCGACGCCCAGCGGACCGCGCGCAGCCGTCCCCACTTCATGGCGAGGACGTCCTCGCCGTCGAGCAGGACCTCGCCGGTCACCCGGGCGTCGCGGGGCAGCAGCCGCAGCAGGGCCATGGCCAGCGTCGACTTGCCCGACCCCGACTCCCCTGCGACGCCGAGCGCCTGACCGGCCTCGAGGTCCAGGGAGACCCCCCGTACGGCCGGCACCTCGCCGGAGGCGACCCGATAGGTCACCGAGACGTCGCGAAGCTGAAGCAGGCTCATCGGGAAACCCCCCGCAGGCGTGGGTTGAGTACGGCCTCCAGCGCCCGGCCGCACAGCGTGAACGCCATCACGACCGCGACGATGCACAGGCCCGGCGCGAGGATGTACCACCAGGCGCCGGCGGTGGCGGCGCCCCAGTCGTAGGAGCCGCGCAGCAGGCCGCCCCACGACACCTGGCCGGAGTCGGCGCCGAGGAAGGCCAGCGTCGACTCGGCGACGATGGCGCTGGCCACCTGGAGGGTGGTGTTGGCCAGCACCAGCGGGGCGACGTTCGGCAGCACGTGCCGGGTCATGATGTGCCAGTGCCCCGCGCCCAGCGCCCGGGACCGCTCGATGTACGGCCTGGCCTCCACCGACAGCGTCTGCGCCCTGATCAGCCGGGCCGTGGACGCCCAGGACGTCACGCCGATCGCCAGGATGATCGTGGCGGTGCTGCCGCCGAGGATGGCCGCGAGCACCAGGGCCAGCACCAGCGAGGGCAGGACCAGGAACCAGTCGGTGATCCGCATCAGCACGGCGGAGGTCCAGCCGCGGAAGTGACCGGCCGCGATGCCGACCACCGTGCCGATGACCATGCTGAGCAGGGCCGCGAGGAAGCCGACGAGCAGCGAGATCCGCGAGCCCCACAGCACCATCAGCAGGACCGACCGGCCCGACTCGTCGGTGCCGAACGGGAACGCGAGGCTCGGGGCCGCCATCTTCGCGCCGGTCGCCTGGGTGACGTCCAGCCCGGTGGAGTCGGTGAGCAGCGGGGTGAGGAGGGCCAGGGCGACGGCCACGACGAGGATCACCGCGCCGTACAGCCCGGCGCGCTGGCGGCGGTACTCGCGCCAGAAACGTGCCAGCGCGAGCCTGCGGCGGGTCCGGGCGAGGCTCGCGGCGCTGACGGAGCCGGCGGCGCCGCCCCTGTCCCCCGCGCCGGTCGCGTTTCCGGCGCCGTCCGGGTTCCCGGTGCTCCCCGGTCCCGTGGTGTTCGGAGTGCTCACGCCGACCTCACCCTCGGGTCCAGGACGTGGTAGGCCACGTCGGCCAGCGTGTTCATGATGATCACGGCGGTGCACACCACGATGAACGTCCCCTGCATGACGGCGAAATCAGGACCCTTGATGGCCTCGTAGAACAGCAGACCCAGTCCCGGCCAGGAGAAGACGGTCTCCACCGACACCGCGCCGCCGACGACGAAGCCGATGTGGATGAACACCAGCGTGATGGTCGGCAGCAGCGCGTTGGGCACCGCGTGCCGGCGGCGCACCTGGTCGTCGCGCAGGCCCTTGGCGCGGGCGGTGGTCACGTAGTCCTGGCCGATCTCGTCCAGCAGCGAGGACCGCATGACCAGCAGGTACTGGGCGTAGACCACGGCGACCAGGGTCAGGCACGGCAGCACCAGGTGCAGGGCGACGTGCGGGATGTAGGCCAGGCCGTCGGGCGCGTCCACGCCCTCCATGCCGCGGGTGGGGAAGATCCCCGGGATCGGGCCGATGCCGGCGGCGAAGACCATCAGCAGCAGCAGGCCGAGCCAGAACGTCGGCACCGACCACAGCACGAGCGAGACGCCGGTGGACATCCGGTCGAACCGGCTTCCGTGCTTCCACGCCGCCCGGGTGCCCTGCCACAGGCCCAGGCTGACCGCGATGACCAGGCCGGTGCCGACCAGCACCAGCGTGGGGCCCAGCCGCTCGCCGATGAGGTCGAGGACCGGCCGGCGGTACTCGTAGGAGGTGCCGAAGTCCAGGCGCACGGTCCGCAGCACGAAGTCGGCGAACTGCTGCATCAGGGGCTTGTCCAGGCCCATCTGGCGGCGCAGCAGGTCGAGCTGGTCCGGGCTGAGCGGCACGTCGCGCGTGTAGGCGAGCGCGGGGTCGCCGGGGATCAGCCGGAACAGGAAGAACGTCGCGACGATGACCATGCCGATGCTGAGCAGGGCCCCGCCGGTTTTCGTCAGCGCGTAGCGCAGCACCCCCCGATGGGCGCCGCGCTCTTCCATGGCGGGGCCCGCCGCCGCGGTCGCGGCGGCGGGCTCCGTGTCGAGAGGTGCGGTCATCGAGACGCTACTCGCGGTCGTCGGTGACGGAACGGCGGCGGCGGGCCAGGAAGAAGCCCAGGGCGCCGAGGACCACGACGGCCACGACGCCGCCGATGATGGGGCCGGTGCTGGAGCCGCCGTCACCGGCGGAGCCCGCGGCCGCGGGGGCCGGGGCGTCCAGCGAGTAGATCGGCCAGTGGCCGCTGGCGCCGTAGAAGATGCCCTTGTCCTCCGGCATCGGTGTGATGCTGGAGATCCGGTCCTTGCGGTAGCCCTCCAGGTCGTTCTGGTAGTAGAGGGCGATCACCGGGGCGTCGGTGTAGAGCTGCTTCTCCATCTTCTTGATGACCTCGGCGCGCTTGGCGCGGTCGAGCTCGCTGAGCTGCTCCTGGTAGAGCTTCTCGTAGTCGGGGTTGCAGTAGAACGACTCGGTGCCGCCGCCGTCGCCGCTGGCCGTGGGCCTGCGGCTGCACAGGTGGGTGGCGAGGATCTCCTCGGGGTCGGGGTTGACCGACCAGCCGCTGATGGCGATGTCGAACAGGCCGGTGTAGCCGGTCTCCTCGGTGAACTTCGTCGAGTCGAGCTTCTTGGTGGTCAGCGTGATGCCGATCTGCTTGAGCCACCCGGTGAGGTACTGGGCGAGCTTGTCCTCGACGGGGGCGTCGGTGTGGATGCTGAAGCGCATCTCCAGCTTGCGCTTGCCGTCGGGCATGGTCCGGACGCCGTCCGGGCCCTTCTTGTATCCGGCGTCGTCGAGGATCTGGTTGGCCTTGGCGATGTCGAAGGTGACCTTCTCGTCGCCCTCGGCCTGCCAGAAGAAGTCCTTGTACATCGGCGGGATGATCGACCCGTCGGCGGGCACGGCCAGGCCGTTCTGCACCTGGTCGACCAGGGCCTTCTTGTCGATCGCGTAGTGGATGGCCTGGCGGACCTTCTGGTCCTTCAGCGCGGGGTGGCCGTCGCCGACGGGCTTGTCGTCGATCGTGGTGGCGCCGTGGTTGATCTGGAGGTAGGCGGCCCGGCGGCCGTTGCCGTTCCACTGCACGATGTTCGGGTCGCCCTTGAGCGCCTCGTACTGCGGGGCGTCGAGGCGGCCGATGAGGTCGATGTCGCCCTTCTTCAGGCCGGTGATCGCGGCCTCGGGGTTCTCGTAGAAGACGACGTCCAGCTCGTCGATCTTGGGCTTGCCCTGCCAGTAGTTCGGGTTGGCCTCAAGCCGGACGTAGGCGTCCTTCTTGTGCTCGACCGCGATGAAGGGGCCGGAGCCGACGATCGGGTACTGGTCGTTCTGGAACTTGCCGGGGTCGCCGGCCTTCTCCCAGACGTGCTTGGGCACGATCGGGATGGGGTTGTCCAGCATCGACGCCTGCGGCTTCTTGGTCTTGATGACCAGGGTCCGGTCGTCGGTGGCGGTGACGCTCTCGTAGTTCTCCACGACCGGGCCGTTGCCCTGCTTGGCCGCGTCGTTCGTCATGATCGTGTTGAACGTCCACGCGACGTCCTGCGCGGTGACCGGCTGACCGTCGGACCACTTGGTGTCGCGGATCTTGAAGGTCCACGTCAGCTTGTCGTCGGAGGTCTCCCACGACTCGGCCAGATCGGGGCTCGGCTGGAGGGTCTTGGGGTCGGGGACCGTCAGGTAGCTGTAGATCCACCGGTGGACCGACGAGGAGACCAGCCGGACCGCCAGGAACGGGCTCATCGAGTCGACGGCCTGCGTCGCGCCGATGCGGACGATCTTCTTTCCGGCTGCGGGAGCCTTCTGCTGTACGGCCTGCGCCTGCGTGGCCTGTGTCTGCGCCTGCCCTTGCGCAGCGGGGAGTGTGGCCACTACCAGCGCCACGCCCAGCGCCGCCAGGCGCCCGCCCAATCTGGTCATCGTTTCTGTCCCACCTTCGAACCGGTGAATCGTTGTAGAAGAAGCCACACCATAGGGATGGCGCGTGTCAACGAATGGTGGAAGATTGTTTCACTCTCGTTTCCTGGCGTGATATTTCTTTTCAGTCACGGCCCGGGGCTCCGGTGAGACGGGTCTTGACGGCGCACCGGCGACCGTGGGAGGCGGCGGCGCGCGACCCGCGCCCTTCTCGCCGCCCGGGAGGCCCGGCGGGACCGCGTGGACGGTGAAGCCGCCGGTACGGCATGCTGCAGAACATGACTCTGTTCTCCGTGGAAGGCAAGACGGTCGTCGTCACCGGCGGCTCCCGGGGCATCGGACGCATGATCGCGACCGGTTTCGTCCGGGCCGGGGCCACCGTCTACATCTCCTCGCGCAAGGCCGCCGAGGTGGAGAGGACCGCCGCCGAGCTGGGCTGCGTCGCCGTACCGGCCGACCTGTCCACCGAGGACGGCGCCGCCGCGCTCGCGGAGGCGGTCTCGGCACGAGAGTCACGGCTGGACGTGCTGGTCAACAACGCCGGGGCCACCTGGGGCGCGCCCCTTGAGGAGTATCCCGAGGCGGCCTTCGACAAGCTCTGGGGGATCAACGTCAAGGGCGTGTTCGGCCTCACCCGGCGATTCCTGCCGCTGCTGCGCGCCGCCGCGAGCCCCGGGGACCCGGCCAGGGTGATCAACGTCGGGTCCGTGGACGGCATCCGCGTCCCGGCCATGGAGACCTACGCCTACTCGGCGACCAAGGCGGCCGTCCACATGCTGACCCGGCACCTGTCCCAGCGACTCGCCGCGGACTCGATCACGGTCAACGCCATCGCGCCCGGACCGTTCGAGTCGAAGATGATGGCGTTCGCGCTCAACGACCCGGCGACCCGCTCGGCCGTCGAGTCGCACGTACCGCTCGGCCGGATCGGCACCCCCGAGGACATGGCCGGGACCGCGATCTTCCTCGCCTCGCGGGCGGGGGCCTACCTCACCGGGACGGTCATCCCGGTGGACGGCGGGATCACCGCCCACGGCTGAGCCGCCTCCGGCCGCGCGCCGGCGGGGCGGTGAGCCGATCGAGCCGCAGCGCTCCGAAGGCGGCCCCTCCGGCCGTGCGCCGCCGAGGCGGTGACGACGCCGGGACGAGCCCCGTACGGCGTGCGCCCCACTGCGCCGGGGCGCACGCCGTATCGGTTCCCCTTCCGGGCGGTGCGGCGGTTCAGACGGCCTCGGCGAGGGCTCGGGCGAGGCGTTCGGCGGCGCCGGGCGCGTAACGCAGGAACAGGTAGGGCTCGGTCAGCTCCAGCTCGATGAGGACCGGGGTCCCGTCGGCCGTGCGCACCATGTCGACGCGGGCGTAGAGCAGGTCCGGCAGCTCGCCGAGCACCCGCTCGGCCAGCGCCACCTGATCGGCCGCGGGGTCGCGCAGCTCGGCCCGGCTGTTCTGCCGCTCCGTGGCGGCCCCGGCGGTCAGCGCCGCGCTGCGCCGTACGGCGTGGCTGAACCGGCCGCCGAGGTACACCAGCGAGGTCTCCCCCTCGGTCTCCACCATGTCCAGGTACGGCTGGACCATCACGGTCCGGCCCTCGGCGGCGAGCCGGGCTGCGTGCGCCTCGGCCTTGCCGCGGTCACGGGTCCTGATCGTGTCGCGCGCCCCGGCCGAGACGGCGGGTTTGACCACGTACTCGTCCAGGACCGGCAGGTCGGGCGTCTCACCCGGTCCGACCCAGCAGGTCGGGATGAACGGCGCGTCCAGGTCCCGCATGTAGGTCTTGTCGGTGTTGCGCTCCAGCACGGCGGCCGGATTGAGCAGCCGGGTGACCCGCTCGACGCGGCCGGCCCAGCCGAGGAACTCCTCGCGCCGGTCGATGTAGTCCCAGGCGGAACGGACCACGGCGGCGTCGAAGCCGGCCCAGTCCGCCTCGGGGTCGTCCCAGCGCACGGCCCGCCCGCCGATCCCGGCCGCGGCCCAGGCCGCGAGGACGACCTCCTTCTCGTCGTCGATCCCATCCGGGTCAGCGAATGTCACATAGGCCGCGGAAACGCTCACTTGGTGTCCTATACGTAAGTCATCAAATAACCGTATGAACACTACATAAAGCAGAGCATTTCCACAGAGCCGACGGTGACGGGCCGAACGCGGCGGAGGCCGCCGGATGGCCGGTCGGCCCGGTCGGCCCGGCCGGGAGCTGGGACTCCGCGGGCCGCCGGGCGGTCCGCGGCCGGGGCCGGAAAGCGGCGGAGGCGGCCGGGCGGTCTACGGCCGGGGCCGGAACCCGGGAAGCGGCGGAGGCCCCGGGCGGCCCGGGTCAGCTCCTGGGGAGCTTGCCGAGGGCCTGGGCGACGATGGTCGCGGTGTCGGCGATGGCCTGGTTCTCGTTGGGCGCCTTGGCGGCCCGGTGGGTGGTGTAGATCGCCATGACCAGCGGGGCCTTGGCGTTCTCCGGCCAGACGACGGCGATGTCGTTCGTCGCACCGTGGTACGAGCTCGCGCCGGTCTTGTCACCGACGGTCCAGGTCTTGGGCAGCCCGGCGCGGATGCGCTTGTCACCGGTCTTGTTCGCGCGCAGCCACCCGTTGAGCCGCGCCCGGTCCTTGGCGTTCAGCGCGTCACCGAACGTCAGCTCGCGCAGGTCGGCCGCGATGGCCGCCGGGGTGGTGGTGTCCCGCTTCTCCTTGGGGTTCCAGATGTTCAGCTCGGTCTCCCAGCGGTCCAGGCGAGAGATCGGGTCCTTGAGGGTGCGGAAGTACCGGGTGAGGCCGGCCGGGCCCCCGATCTGCTTCAGCAGCATGTTGCCGGCCGTGTTGTCGCTCTCGGTGATGGCCGCGTCGCACAGCTCGGCGACGGTCAGTCCGTCCTCCACGTGGTGCTCGGTGACCGGCGAGTTCTCCTTCACCTCGTCCTGCGTCCAGTGGACGACCTTCTCCATCAGCCCGGGCTCGGTCGTACGGGCCTTGTCCAGCACCGCGGCGGCGGCCACCGCCTTGAAAGTGGACAGCAGCGGGAAACGCTCACCGGCCCGGTGGGTGATCTTCTTACCGGTGGCCGTGTCGACGGCGTAGACGCCGATCCGGCCGTCGAACGACGCCTCCAGCGCGCGCAGCCGGCGCCCGGCCTCGGCCTGACCGGACGGCGCGACCGCCTGCCGGTCGTGCCGGACCTGCGCCACCGGCGCGTGAACGGCCGCCGCGGGGGTCTGGACGGCCGCCGTGGCTGCGGCCGGGCCGTGGACCGCGCCACCCGCCAGGACGGAGACGGTCAGCGCGGCGGCCTTCAGTGCCGCGGGGAAACGCCGGGTGTGCAGGGGTCGCATGCCATGTCCTTCGGTCTCGATGACTACGGAGCTGCGAGCACATCAGAACGGATCAGCCGATGTCCAATATTCGCATGATCGCCGGATCAATAATCGAATGGATATAAAGCCAGGTCAGAGCACCAAAAAATGATCATGGAGGGTCGGGGCGACATAACCCCCGCAACACGTCCTCGACCCGCCCCGCTCCCGCAGACACCTGCCCTCGACCCGCCCCGTTCCCGCAGAGATCCGCCCGGCTCCCACAGGGACCCGTCTTCGACCCGCCCGACTCCCGCGGAGACCCGTCCGGCCGGCCTCAGGTTCGAGCCGCCACCCCGGGAGGCGGGGCGGCGCGGCGGCGGGGCGGGAACCGGCGGAAGGCCCTCATCCGGCCCCTCCGGAGGCGCAGCCGGGAAGATAAACCCTGTGGGGGTATGTTACAGTCTCGCTCGACATACCCCCCATGGGTAAACGAGAAGGAGGACGGACATGTGCACTGCGTGTGCGTGCGGCACTGAGCAGGTGCGGACCGAGGCGCCCGCTGAGACGGGCGCGGCGGACGGCAAGGTCTATTCGGTGAGCGGAATGACCTGCGGACACTGCGTCTCGTCGGTCTCCGGGGAGATCGGCAAGGTCGGCGGCGTCACCGGCGTCGCCGTCGATCTCCCTACCGGCGCGGTCACCGTCAGCGGCTCGGGATTCGCCGACGAGGAGATCCGGGCCGCGGTGGAACAGGCGGGCTACGCGCTGGCGAGCCGGCCCTAGGGGCGGGTCCCGGAAGAAGGCGGTGGGCGTGCACTGGCATGCACGCCCACCTGCGGGATCGGCCCGACTCGACATCACACCCGACCCCTACCGCATCCTCCCACCGCGAGGCGGATGCGAAGAACAGGAGTGCGGCATGAACGCCGTCAATCCGCGCAGATGGCGGGCACTGGTCGTGCTCGCCACCGCGCAGTTCATGGTCATCATGGACACCTCGATCATCGGGGTCGCTCTACCCGACATCCAGCGCGACCTCGGCTTCACGGCGGACGCCCTGCAGTGGGTTTTCAACGCCTACGTCATCGCCTTCGGCGGCCTGCTGCTGCTCGGCGGACGCCTGTCCGACCTGTTCGGCGCCCGCAGGGTCTTCACCGCCGGCTGGCTGGTCCTGATCGCCGGCTCGGTCGTCGCCGCCGCGGCGCAGGGCCCGTGGATGGAGATCCTCGGCCGGGGCGTGCAGGGCGCCGGTGGCGCCCTCATCGCTCCGGCCTCGATGACCCTGCTCATGATGCTCTTCGGACACGACCCGCGCGAACTCGGCAGGGCCATGGCGCTGTACGGCGCCGCCGCGCCGGCCGGAGGCACCGCCGGAGTGTTCCTCGGCGGGGTCGTCACCGAGTATCTGAGCTGGCCGTGGGTCTTCATCCTCTACATCCCGATCGGCGTCGCCACTCTGCTGGCCGTACCGGCCCTGCTGCCCGCGGTCGCCGGCAGGCGCGGCTCGGTGGACGTGCTCGGCGGCCTGGCCGTCACCGCCGGGATCGCCCTGGCCGTGTTCGCCATCGTGCGGGCTCCGGAACAGGGCTGGGGATCTGCCACGACGCTGCTGGAACTGGCGGGGGCGGTCGCGCTGCTCGCGCTGTTCCTGCTCGTGCAGCGCGCGGTCCGGGAGCCGCTCATGCCGCCGGCGATCTGGCGCACCCCCGGACTGGCCATCGCCAACCTGGCGATGGCGCTGCTGGGCGCGGCCTGGATCCCGATGTGGTACTTCCTCAATCTCTACCTGCAGCAGGTCCTGGGCTACAGCGCCTTCCCCAGCGGAGCAGCCCTGCTTCCCATGACCGTCGCCGTCATGATCTTCATGATCGGGATCACCGCCCGGCTGCTCGGCCGGTTCGGCGCCAAGCCGCTGATCGTCATCGGGCTCGCCGTACTCGCGGCGGGGGTGGCCGGGTTGTCCCTGGTCCGGGCGGACGGAAGTTTCGCCGCCGACGTGCTGCCCGCGTCGCTGGTCGCCGCGGTGGGGATGTCCCTGGCCTACATTCCCGCGATGATGTCGGCGATGTCCGGCGTGCGGCCCGAGGAGAGCGGGCTGGCGTCCGGCATCGTCAACACCACCTACCAGATCGGCTCGGCCCTCGGCCTGGCCGTGATGACCGCGCTCGCCACCGGCGGGGCGACCGCCGGAGCGACCGGCCGGGCCGCGCTCACCGACGGATTCCAGGCCGCCTTCGTCGGCGCGGCCGTCGTGGCGGTGTCGGGAGCCGTACTGACCTTGCTGCTGATGCGGAGACCCGCATCGGCCGGGTCCCCCGCGGCGGACGCCGAGGCGGCACCCACCCGGGTGTGAGAGTGACGACGAGCGGGCCCGCCCCCAGCGACGGCGGGCCCGCGAAATACGGTAGGGGGGTGGGGTGTTAGGTAGGGCGACGGGCCTCAGAGCAGGGAGCGGGGAGATGGCCGGATACACGGAAGCCAAAGAAGACCACCTCAGGCGGCTGCGCCGGATCGAGGGACAGGTCCGTGGACTACAGCGGATGGTCGGCGAGGACAAGTACTGCATCGACATCCTCACCCAGGTCTCGGCCGCCAACAGGGCGCTCCAGGCGTTCGCCCTGGAACTGCTCGAAGAGCACATGGCGCACTGCGTCGCGGAAGCGATCGCCAAGGGCGGCGGCGAGGCCGACGCCAAGATCAAGGAAGCCTCCGACGCCGTCGCCCGCCTCGTCCGCTCCTGATCATCCCGACCGGCTCGCGGCCCGTCCACCGATCAACACGAGCCACCCGCCGTCCGTCGATGGCCGTCCGTGCTCCGCCTCGAACACGATGACCGAACCGGAGTACGGCTCAGCGCGAGACATCGAACTCCCCGGCCTTGACTCCACCGACGAAGGCCCGCCAATCAGCGGGGCTGAAGAGCAGCTTGGGACCGTCGGGGTCCTTGCTGTCCCGGATCGCGACCACTCCGGGCAGGTCGGCGGCCACCTCGACGCACTGACCACCGTTTCCGCCGGAAAGCGATGACTTTTGCCACACAGCATTACTCAGGTCCATTCCCGCCTCGCATCCTCGATCATCTTGAGGGACATGTGCTCAGGGTAGGCCCATAGCCGGATCGTTTCATAGCGCTTCCAGGTCGCTGCCACGGATTCCGGGGCCATCGTGACGTGCCCTTCAGCTGAGGAGTCCACGTGGAGGGTATCCGGCTGTCCATGCGGAAGCTCAGCGATCATGAATGCGCCGAGAAGCCCGACAAGGCATTTCGGGTCCACTATTTGCAGGAAGATGTTCGACCTCTTTGCAGCATCGAGAAGATGGCCGAGTTGACCGCGCATCACCTCCGCGTCGCCTACCTGCCGACGGAGGACACCCGTGTCGATGAGGAAGAGAAGGGAGAAGGAGCCTTGTCGATCCAGCACTCTCTGCCGGTCCATTCGATCCTTTACCCGCTCCTCTATCTCCTCGGAAGTGGTGTGCGGTTCCTGGCTGAAGATGTGGCGGGCGTACGCCTCCGTCTGGAGGAGGCCGGGCATCAGGAGTGGGTCCCAGGAGCGCAGGACCAGGGCGGTGGGCTCGATCTCCTCGGCCCAGTCGCGGAACCAGATCGGGCTGCGGGACTGGGAGACGATGCTTTGGTAGATGCGGGTGAACGACGAGGCGTTGGACGGCTTGAAGAGCTGGTCCAGCCGTTCGGCGTCGGATCTCGACGGAGTGCGGGTGGCCGCCTCCAGGCGGCTGATCTGGGTCTGGGTACAGCCCAGGCGGGCTGCGACGGCGGCCTGGGAGAGCTGCTCGGCCTCACGCAGCCGCCGCATCTCGGCACCGAACCGCACACGCGGGGAGCCGGGGTCCAGAGATGGCATGTTGTCCATCGCACTTCCTCCCGAATTAGAAAAAACGGACCTATCCCTCGATTGTCGACATTGATCTGGCATGGTCATGCCAGCCACTGTCATCGCCTGCTTTAAAATGGTCTTATGATCTGTTGATCGACTGACCGTGGGTGAGGCATTCTAAGCACAGGAATTAGAACCCCAATAGCACTATAGAGAAAATCTTCCGTCACTCCATAGAACGGAGGGAACGGTCAGTCAATGCCGCGGAGACTGCCGGGCGTTTGTCCTCACGGCAGAAGGCTTCGGAGGGTGAAGCCACGGTGACGGGCGATTCTCCGGCCATCGAAGGCACGAAGAGTCTGGCCCTCAAATCGGCCGATCGATCCAAAACGGTCACTGCTGACAAATAGGTGGCCGAAGGGTGTGGCGCAGCCGGGCGGAGTGGGCGAAGATTGGGATGTCCCGGTCTCAGCCGCTCCGGAGGTGCTGAATGCGTATCACCCGACTGCTGGCCATCGGCTTGACACTGGCCATGGCGGCCTCGGGATGCGCCTCCGAGCCGTCACTGAAGGATGCGGCGGCCGAGCTGCAGAAGGATACGCACCGCCTGGAGACCGACGATCTCTTCAAGAACCCACTTATGAAACTCCGAGTGTTGCAGCGTCCAGAAAAAGACATCCCATGCGATAAAGGGAAATTTAAGCGGGTGTTGCGAGCCACGGCAGACGATGAACGAGCCGACGAGCCTCTGACCTCTCATCTTGGGCGGGCTCAGGCAGTTATGGAGAACGTCCTAGCCCAGCGGCTTGGCTACAAGGTTAATTCTGATTCCAGTCAGGAAAATGCAGAAGAGGGGCGCTTCGTTCAGGGTTCTAAGAGTTCAGGGGTCACAGTGATCGTGTATATTTCCCCTGAACCCCCTACGTGGCGACTGTATGCCATGACCACCTGCCTGCCACGATGAAGGCCGCGCTAGTTCCATACCCTTATTTGTTCTTTGGCTTGCTCGCTGGCAAGGAACGCCGACGAGTATTCAATTTTTTTGTCGAACCCGTCATTGCGATCCATCCACTGCTCGTATGAGGCCAACTTCGTCCGGAGCGCTTGCTCCAACGTCTTGTCTTTACTGACCTCTCTCTTGGCTTCGTTGAAGAGCTCATCATAAGTCTTTAGATGGCCAGTCTTCTTGCTGACAAGTTCGGGCGGCGGATCACTCGCGGGGTAGCGAGCCTCGTGGAGGATATACGCCATGTCGTACTTCTGGCGGAGGACGAAGTCCGATCGAGCCCCGGTCGCTTTCTCGACCCTGGTCTCGAAGCTGTCGGCCCAACCGTCCAGAAGAGTGCTGATGCCGTATGCCTTGGCCAGGGTCCAGGCGGCTCCTGGGATGGGGATCTTGTCGATTCCAAGAGCCATGGTGTTCTTTGTGATGTCTCGGATCAGGTCGTCGGTGGCGTCCAGTTCGCCACGTACATCCAGCGTCGCTTTGAACTCGACTCCGGCGAGGTCACCGAACATCCTCGCCGTGTCTTCGAAGTATCTGGTCGTGCCACGTGCGTCCAGACGGGCTGCGGCTGTCAACGTGTCATGGCGGAACCGGCCCGCTTCCGTGTCGAAGTCCTCGGTGAGCCGTTCGTCCCCGACGAAGGTCTTGAGGAAGCGATGGGTGTCACCGGGGCTGAGATAGAACGCCGGAGTCACCCCCGGAAGAGTGATCCAGTTCTCTGGGATCTTCATGCCGGAGGCGCGGTCCACGGCCTTGTCGAAACGGGCACCCGAGGCCATTTCATGGATGTAGGACTTCGCGATGGCCACCATGGATTCTCGGGCGGCCTCGGGCATGTCCTCACCGAAAGAGCCCGCCGCCCTCATCATGTCCATGGTGAACGCCGCGGCCTCCGGGCTGTGATGCCCTGCCTGTTCGGTCGTCGCCTCGGTGCCCGCCTTCACGGCCCGGCCGAAGGCCGCCGCCACCTCGTCCCCGGTGTCGATCACCTTGGCGTAGCCGATGAGGTGTTTCATCTTGTCGACCTGGCTCATTTTCAGATCCGTCCCGCCCATCTTCGCGAACGCGTCCCGTACGGCCGCGCCGTCCCCGGCGAGGAGATCCAGCGACATGGCGACCAGGTCGGCGGAGTATCCGTACGCCTTCGTATCGGTGGTTCCGGCGGCGCGGCGGTCCTGGCCCGGATTCTTGGCGAAGTCGTCCAGGACCAGGCCGCGGGCCACCGCGCTGCGGACGTCCGCCGGAGCGCCTGCCCCCTTGAGCAGGGCGAGACGGTTCCAGGCAGCGGCCTTGTCATTGGTCGGCTTCGCCAGGTCGGCCTTGACCTTGGTGAATGCGGGGACGAGGGCGGGAGCGTGGAGAGCCGCGCCCAGAACCTTGCTGAAGGCCGCCAGGTCCTGCTTGGCGGTCTTGCTGCCGGTGCGCGCGATACGGCTGGCCAGGCTGTCGCGGACCTGTGGGGACAGCAGAGCGTAGAAGGCTGCGGCGGCCTGGGGGTTCTTCGCCAGGGCGGCGATCTCGTCGACGTGCTCGTGGATCAGCTTGGCCTGGAAGTCGCCTTCGAAGGTGACGAAGATGTCCTTGCCGTACATGGTCGCCAGTCCCCGGGCGGCCTCCAGCGCCTCCAGGTCGGCGGGGAGCCGGACGAGCGAGGAGCCACCGGCCCCTCCCGTGCCGCCCGGCTCCGGGGCGCCCGCGCCCAGGTCGTTGATCAGGTCGATCCGGCGGCGCAGCATGGACACCTGCTCGCCGCCCCAGCCCGCGATGTCGGCGATCTCCCGCAGCTCCGGAGCGCTGATCCCGTACCGCCGCAGTCTGCCGTCGAGCTCCCGGCTGAGGGCGGTCAGCCGGTCGGCCGCGCCGCCCAGGGAGGACGCCAGCCCTCCCATCCCCTCGGGGTCGATGCCGCAGAACTCGTCACTGGATGCCACCGGGACTTCCCCCTTTTCGATCGTTGACGGGCGGATGGGACCGGTCGAGCCGGTCGGCGACGGCCCGGTGTCCGGCGAGAGCTGGCGCCGTGCCGGTCGGGTTCGGTGTCCGGCGAGGGCTCGGATCGCGCCGGTCGGGTTCGGCGTCCGGCCGGAGCTCGGGCCGCGCCGGTCAGGTTCGGCCGGCCGCCTCCCGGCGCATGGCGTTCGCCTGCGACTCGGGCACCGTGGCGGGCTGGCGGCGCAGCTCCTCCTCGATCGCGTCGACCACCCGTTGGGCGAGCTGTCCGAGCCGCCGGTGCCTGGCCTCCAGCTCGGCGGTCCACGCGGTGGCGGTCGGCCCCGTCCAGACCCGCCCCGACCGCATCGCCGCGGAGGAGGGCCGGTAGGCCCGCCGTACCTCTTCGGCCCGGTCCGCGGCCTCGGCCAGCAGGCGTCTCAGTTCCGCGTGCCGGGGATTGGGCACCATCGGCTCGGCCACACCGCCCCCGCCCTTTCCAGGACCCCGATGAAAACAGACCGTTGAATACCGTTGAATACCACAGTAGGTATTGATCGTTCACGCCGACAAGGCTCGGATGGCGTTTGCCCCGTTTTCGGGTTCGCTTATCGCCCGGCCCGATCCGCCATTTCCCGTGGAATCCCGTTTTGAAATATCACGACTTTCGCCTCGGCCGGGCGGGCTCTCCCCTGCCACGGCGGACCTCCCGGTCTCGGTGATCCGGAGACCGGGAGGTCCGCGCACGCGGGGAAGCAACCGGGCATCGCACGCCTCGCACGCGGGGAAGCGCCGGGCCGGGCAGGCCTCAGTCGTGAATGTGGTGGCGCCGTTCGAGAGCCGCGCCCTCGACGTCCACGTTCGGCATGATCCGGTCGAGCCACTTCGGGATCCACCAGGCCGACCTTCCGAGCAGGTGCATGAGCGCCGGCATCAGCAGCAGCCGCACGACGAACGCGTCCAGGAGCACCCCGAAGGCCAGGCCGAACCCGACCGAGCGAATGATGATCGACTCACTGAACACGAATCCGCCGAACACCGCCACCATGATGACGCCCGCCGCGATGACCACCGAACGGCCGGCGCGCAGGCCCTGAGTGACCGCGAGACGCGCCGGTGAGCCGTGCACGTACGCCTCACGCATGCCGGAGGCGAGGAACAGCTGGTAGTCCATGGCGAGGCCGAACAGGATGCCGACCAGGATCACCGGCAGGAAGCTCAGGATCGGACCGACTCCGTCGATGCCGAGCAGACCGGCGAGCCAGCCCCACTGGAACACGGCGACGACCGCGCCGAAGGTCGCCAGCAGCGACAGGATGAAGCCGCCGGTCGCGACCAGGGGCACCAGGAACGAGCGGAAGACCACGATCATGATGAGCAGCGACAGGCCGACCACGATCAGGAGATACACCGGCAGGACCTCGGCGAGGCTCTCGGAGATGTCGATGTTGATCGCCGCCTGGCCCGCCACGCCGAGCGAGACCTCGCCGTCCACGGCCTCCACGAAGACGGGCTTCATCGTGCGCAGGTCGCGGACGAGCCGCTCGGTCGACTCGCTGTTCGGCCCCTCGGAGGGCACGACCTGGAAGGCGATGACCGTCTTGTCGCCGGACACGCCGGCCGGGGCGACGGCTTCGACGTCGCCGAGGTCCGCGAGGGCGTCCGCGACGGTCGCCTCGGCGGCGGTGAGGTCGTCGTCCGGCACCGCGGCCGGGAGGGTGGCGACCACGAGGAGCGGCCCGTTCGCGCCCGCGCCGAATTCACGCTCGACGACGATGAAGGCCGCGTTCGTGGTCGATCCGCTCGGTTCGGACGAGCCGTCGGGAAGCCCGAGCCGCATGGACAGGGACGGAATCGCGACGACGAGCAGGGCGATCACCGAGGCGAGGGCCGTCACGACGGCACGCCACGTCGGCATGGGCGCGACGGGCCTGCTCACCGGTGCGGCGTCCGCCGCGGCCGGGGCCGCCGCCGCGCGTTCGCGTTTCCTGCGGGAGAGCACGCGCATGCCCGCGAGCCCGAGCAGGGCGGGCGTGAGTGTGATCGCGACGAGTACGGCGATCAGCACGCAGACGGCGCCGACCGTACCCATCAGTCCGAGGAACGGGACGCCTGTGACGTTGAGCGCGAGCAGGGCGACGATCACGGTCGATCCGGCGAACACGACGGCGTTGCCGGCGGTGCCGTTGGCGAGGCCGACGGACTCGTGGACGCCGACGCCCTGCAGCAACTGCTTGCGGTGGCGGTTGACGATGAACAGCGAGTAGTCGATCCCGACGGCCAGGCCCAGCATGACGCCGAGGACCGGGGTCACCGAGGCCATCTGCACCACGCCCGAGAAGGCGAGGGCCGCCAGGACGCCGGTGGCCACGCCGACGAGCGCCGTGACGATCGGGAACGACGCGGCCACGACGCTGCCGAGCATGACGAGCAGGACGACCGCGGCGATCACGACGCCGACCGCCTCACCGACGCCGATGATCTCCGGGACGCCCTGCGCGATGTCGGTGGAGAAATCGACCTCGACGCCGTCGATCGGCTTCGCCGTGAAGTGGTCGATGACCCCGTTCTTCGTCTCGGGGGCCAGTTCCATGCGGGGCTCGGTGAACGCGATCGTCACCTGGGCGGCGGAGCCGTTCCCGGACACCATACGGATCTTCGACGCGTGGGCGAGCAGTCGCTCGCCGAGCGCGAGCGACTCGCCGTTCCTCGTGAGCTCGGCGCGTGAATCGTCGATCTTCTTCCGCTGCTTCGCGAGTTCCGCCTTCTGCGCGTCCAGCCGCTTCTGCTGCGCGTCGAGCATCGCGAGCTGCGGCGCCGGCGCGCCCGCCGACTTCGCCTGCTCGCGCGCCGCGTCGAGCCGGGCCTGGGCGTCCGCGAGCCGTTTCGCACCGGCGTCCAACTGCGACCGGCCGGCGTCCAGCCGGGTACGGCCGTCCTCGATCTGCCGTTTGCCGTCGGCGAGTTCCCGTTCGCGGCCCGCCCGCTGCTTCTCGGTCTCGAACGGGTCGACGGTCCGGGCGACTCCCTTCAGTCCGCCGGCATCCGCGACCAGCGCGCTGATCCGCTGCCGCTGCTCCGGGGTGAACGGCGAGCCGTCGGCGGTGTGGAACACGGCGGTTCCGGACGCTCCGGCGAAGTCGGGGAACCTGCCGGCGAGCTCGTCCACGACCTTCGACGAGGCCGTGTTGGGGATGTCGAAGTTCGAGGTCAGCGTGCCGGATCCGGCGGCGAAGCCCGCGCCGGCCAGGACCAGCAGCACTGCCCACGTGGCGATCGTGATCCACGCGCGCCGTGCGGCCGCCTTGCCCAGCCGGTAGAGGAGTTCGGCCATGTAGTCACCCCTTCAGGGCTTCCGAGAATTATCATACGCAACGTACCGTATTTGAAATATCGCTAGGATGAGGGCCATGCCGAGCCGAGGTCGCGGGGCGCCCCGCAGTGAGAGCGCGCGGCTGGCGATCCTTCAGGCGACCGCCAGGCTGTTCGCCCAGCGGGGCTATGAGCACCTGTCGATCGAGGGGATCGCCGCCGAGGCGGGAGTGAGCAAGCAGACGATCTACCGCTGGTGGCCGGCCAAGGGCGACCTCGTGGCCGACTGCCTTCTGGACGGGATGCTGCTGCCGTCCAGGCTGACGATCCCGGACACCGGAGATCTGCGCGCCGACCTCGTCGCGTGGCTGGATCAGCTCTTCCAGCTCCTCCGGGAGCCGGACGGGCGCGGGCTGATGATCTCGCTGATCGCCGCCGCGACGGCGAACGAGCAGATCGGCGCCCGGCTGCGGGACAGCCTCGGCGGGAGCTCCTCGCTCGCCGGGCGCCTCGCCACAGGGGTCGAGGCCGGTCAGCTGCGCGGCGACGCGCTCGTCGCGGAGCTGAGCGAGGCCCTGGTGGGCGCCATGATCGTCAAGGCCCTCAGCGGCCGCCCCGCGGAGAGCGCGGACGCCGTACGGCTCGTCGACGCCCTCCTCGTGCCGCCGGGCTGACCGCGCGGCTCCGGCCATGACGCCCCCACCAAGCCGCCCACGCCCTCAGGCCGCTCGCATTCTCACGCCGCCTACGTCCCCCGAGCCGCCCGCGTCCCGAACCGTCCGCGTTCCCAAGCCGTCCGCGCGTCGGCCGGGGCACCCGTAAGGTTGGCCAGAATTGCCGGGACGGAGTCAGTAGGGGCTGATATGCCGGATGTGACGCCGGATCTGATCGCGGGGCGGTATCGGCTCGTGGAGCGGATCGGCCAGGGCGCCGGGGCCGAGGTGTGGCGAGCGTACGACCACCGGCTCGACGTGGCGGTCGCCGTCAAGATCCTCGACCCTCCGGCGGGCGGTGCCGCCGCGGCCGAGCGGTTCGCCCGCGAGATGCGGGCGGCGGCGCAGATCGTGCACCCCAACACGGTCACCCTGCTGGACGTCGGCCAGGAGGAGAACCGCCGCTTCATGGTCATGGAGCTGCTGACCGGCCGCGACCTCGCCGCCGAGCTGGCGGCGCGCGGCCCACTGCCGGTGGCCGAGACCTGCCTCCTGCTCGCCCAGGCCGCGGCGGGACTGGCGGCGGCGCACCGCGCCGGGGTGGTGCACCGCGACGTCAAGCCCGGCAACCTCCACCTGAACGGCGACGGCACGCTGAAGGTCGTCGGCTTCGGTCTCGCGCACGTCGCCGGCGAGGCCGCGCGGCCGACCAAGGCCGGCGCCATCGTGGGCACCGCCGCCTACCTGGCGCCCGAGCAGATCGGCGAGTCCGGCGGGGAGGCGGCCTGCGACCTGTACGGGCTCGGCTGCGTCGCCTACGAACTGCTGTGCGGGCGTCCGCCGTTCACCGGCTCGGTGCCCGAACTCATCCACCAGCACGTCCACCGCTCCCCCGACCCTCTCAGCGTCCACCGGCCGGGCGTCCCCGCCGAGCTGGAGCGGCTCGTCATGGCCATGCTCGCCAAGAATCCCGGCGAACGGCCGGCCGGGGCCGAGCAGGTGCGCCAGGTCCTGGACGGCATCGCCCGCTCGGTCCACACCCCGGTACGGCCCGCCGCCACTCCGGCGGTCCGGGCGGCCCGCGCGGGCGACACCACCGTGTTCGAGGCCCCGCCGGTCCCACCGGTCGTTCCGCCCGCCGTACGGCCCGGCCGGCCCGGCGGGGCGAGAGGGGATCGGCGGCTCCTCCTTCAGGTCGGCGCGGCCCTCGCGGCCATCGTGGTCGCCACCGTGGGAGCGGCGACCCTGTTCTCGGGCTCGTCCGGTCCGGCGGAGACGACCGCCACCGTGTCCGCCGCCGCCCCCGTGGAGCCGGTCCGCGAGCGGAAGCCCTCCGCCGCGCCGACCCCGGCCGCCCGGCCCACGACACGGCCGACCGCAAAGCCGACGCCCGCGCCGACCGGGACCCCGGCCCGGCCCGCCGTACGGGATCCGCGTGCCTGGCTGGCGGCCTTCGACCGGGCCGTGACCGCCCAGCAGGCGCGCGGCGGCATCGATCCGCGACTGGCGCGCAGGACGCACGACAGGATCCGGGAGGCGGCCCGCAAGCTCGCCGAGGGCAGGGCCCGGGAGGCGGGCAGGAAGATCCAGGAGGCGGGGCGGGATCTGATGAGGGCCCGCCGCGAGGGCAGGCTCGCCGACGGGCCCCTGACCGCGTTCCTCGGCGACGCCGGTCTCGACACGTTCAGGGACCCTGCCCCGAAGGACGACCACCGCGGTCGCCCCGGCAAGCACTAGCCGAGGGCCGCCGGTGCGCCCTGCTCGTCAGCCGAACGCCGTCAGGGCGCCCCGCTCGTCGAACGCGGCGTTCGGCGCCCACGCGATCTCCCACCGGTGGCCCTCCGGGTCGGCGATGTAGGCCGAGCGCCCGCCCCAGGGCCGGTCCACCGGCTCGGCGACCGGAACCGCGCCCGCCGCCACGGCGGCGGCGAAGGCGGTGTCCACCTCCGCGGCGTGGTCGACGTTGCAGGCCAGGGTGATTCCGGACCATCCGCCCGGCGGCGGCGTCCCCGGCGCGGCCTCGGCGGCCAGCTCGTCCAGCGGGTACAGCGCGAGCACCGCCCCGCCGAGTGTGAAGGCGGCCCACGCGTCGTCACTCGACGGCAGCTCCGGCCAGCCCAGCCCGCGGTAGAACGCCCGCAGCCGCGGCAGGTCTCTCGCCCCCAGGGTCACGATGGACAGTCTCGATGGCATCTCGGTCATGCACCCGATTCTGTCCCTGAGCCGCCGGCGTCGCGCCGTCCTGGCCGAACCGGGTCCGGGCGGAGAGCGCCCGGCCGCTGCCCCGATCCACGCCGTGGCGGATCAGGAACCGGCTCTCCGGGGCCGGGGACGCCGGCCGGCCCGCGCCCGGATGGCGGCGGTGGCGGCGTTCAGCTCGTGCTCGTCCTTGAGGGTGACGTTCCCCTCGTAGGTGACCCCGTCCGGCGGGTCGTCGTGGCCGATCGGGTCGGCGTCCCAGAAGTTGTCCCGGTAGACGACGTTCTCCAGCGGCGGCGCCACGTGCAGCACGGCCGTGTTGTCGGCGCGGGCGACGACGTTGCCCTCCACCGTCACCCACGAGGCCCCGTAGTCGGTGTAGAGCCCGAAGTTGTACGGCGTGCGGGTGTCCTCGATGACGTTGCCCCGCACCAGCGCGCCCTCGTCGTACGAGCGGCCCTGCGACCCGGACAGGTAGATCCCGCCGCCGTCGGCCAGGACCCGCATGGTGTCGGCGGTGCGGTTGTGCAGGATGCGGGTGCCCTCGCCGGGTCCTGCCACGATCCCGCAGTGCGGCACGTCACCGATCTCGTTGTGCGCGACGACGCAGCCGGACGTCTCCATGATCGAGATTCCGGGCGATCCGCGGTACTCCAGCCCGATGCCGCGTACCAGGTTGTCCTCGATCACGGTGCCGCGGCCGCCGGACACCACGACGGCCCCGGCGGAGATGGTGTCGAATTCGCAGCCCCGCACGGTGAGCCCTTCGCCTCCGGACACGCCCAGCCCGGACGCTCCGAGCCGGGTGAACCGGCAGCCCTCGACCACCGCGTCCACGGTGTCCTCGAAGACGACGCAGGCGGGAATCGTCACGGACGCGGCGGGATACGTCACGAACGCTCCTTCCCCCAGGGCGGCCACCTCGACGCCGCCGCCCTCGTAGTAGCCGCTGCCGTGGTAGTGCACGAAGCCCTCGGGGCGGCTCGGGCGCAGCCAGGTCGCGTCGGCGAACACCAGCCCCAGGAACGCCGTCCCCCGCGCGCCGGTCACGCGCAGCAGGGTCTCCAGCACCGGGGCGACCGCCTTCGTGCGCGCCGGGTCCTCGCCGGGACGGGGAAGGTAGTGCAGCACGTGGTCGCCGGGGCGGGATCGGTCGAGCACGAAGGTGCCCGGCTCGCGCAGGAAGCTCGGGTCGTTCTCGATCCGGGTGGGCAGTCCGGGGCCGGTGGAGGTGACGCCGCCCCACGCGGAGTCGTACAGCTTCATGGCCCAGCCGAAGGCGGGCCGGGCCATGGTGATCACCGTCCGGTCGCCGTCGCGGGCGACGTCCGCGACGCCCAGTCGGGCCTCGGTCCACGGGTAGACGCCCCGGTGGACGAACTCCACGTCGCGGGGGCTGCGCCAGCCGAGCGGGCCGGTGCTGTCGGTGACGTAGCCGGTGGCGGTCGCGGCCGGGGACGAGCCCGGCAGGCCCGGGATGCCGGCGCGTTCGGCCCGGCGGCCGTCGACGTGGAGCTGGCGGGTCTCCAGGTCGCCGACCTCGGCCGTCCAGACACCGTCGCGCTCCCTCCACCCGGTGATCGTCCGGCCGCCGCTCAGGACGGCCTCCTCCTGCGCGGGGGTGCCGTATCCGTACGCCTGGTAGACGACGCCGGAGTCGGCCTCGGTGAGTTCGAGGGGCCGGGTGAGCTCGTGGACGCCGCCCCGGAGCAGGACGACGACGTCCCCGTCCGCCTCCCTTCCCGCCTCCCTGGCGGCCGACCGGGCCCGTTCCAGGGTGGCGAAGGGGCGTTCGAGGGAGCCGGGCCAGGAGTCGTCCCCGCCGGGGGCGACGTGGAGATGGAGCATGCTTGACCGCCTTTGCTGTTTATGCCGTACACAAGGTAATACACTATAAACACGGGAGGTGCCAATGGCGCGAGGCAGATCGGGGGACCCCGACCACGGCATGGAACTGCTGTGGCGGGAGGCGGAACACGAGCCGCGACCGGGCCTCAGCCTGCGCCGGATCGTGCGCGCCGCCGTCGAACTGGCCGACGCCGAGGGACTGGAGGGGCTGTCGATGCGCAAGGTCGCCGACCGGCTCGGCTTCACGACCATGTCGCTGTACCGGCACGTCCCCGGCCGCGACCAGCTCGTGGACCTGATGGTGGACGAGGTCACGGGCGAGGTCCTCGCCGAGGCGCGGGGCCGCTCCCCCTCCGGGGCGCCGGACCGCCCGCAGGCCGGGGAGGGCTGGCGGGAGAGGCTGGAGGAGGTGGCCCGGCAGGGGTGGGAGCTCCGCGGGCGGCATCCCTGGCTGGCCGAGGTGCGCGGATCCCGGCACCTTCCGGGCCCCAACGGCGTCGCCTACTACGACCACATGCTCGGCACGCTGGCCGGCACGGCGCTACGGCCGTCCGAGGTGATCGCGGTGATCGGACTGCTCGGCCGATTCGTGGACGCCGAGGCCCTGCTCCTGGTCGAGACGCGACGCGAGGAGCGGCGCAGCGGCGTGTCGGAGCAGGACTGGTGGGGCGCCCGCGACTCCCTGTACGAACGGCTCGGCCGCTACCCCGCGATCACCCGCCTGTGGGAGACGGGAGGCTGGGACCGTCCGGAGGACTCCTTCACGTTCGGCCTGAGCCGCCTCCTGGACGGCGTCGAGGTGCTCGTCCGCGAACGCGCCGGGGAGCGTGACGATGGACCCGGCGGGGAGCGTGACGAAACTCGTGACGTAATTCGTGACGGGATTCGCGGGGAGAGCTGCCCCGAATGCGGCACCCCGCTGGACGCCGCCCGCTCCGGCCGTCCCCGCGTGTACTGCTCGCGGGCCTGCCGGCAGCGCGCCTACCGCAGGCGCAGCACCGACGCCTAGAGGACCAGGACCGCCTGGGAGATGAGCCGCTCCTGGCGTGACGGCTCGAAAGGGAGGGAGACGGGGATGCTGGACCGGCTGAACCAGGCCATGCGGTACGTCGAGGAGCACCTCGACGAGCCGATCGACGTCGCCGAGCTGGCGCGGATCGCCGTCACGTCGGACTACCACTTCCGGCGGATGTTCTCCGCGCTGGCCGGCATGCCGCTGTCGGAGTACGTCCGCCGCCGGCGGCTCAGCGTCGCCGGGGCCCTGGTGATCGCGGGAGAGGAGACGCTGCTCGACGTGGCGGTGCGGTACGGCTACGGCTCGGGTGAGGCGTTCGCCCGCGCGTTCCGGGCCGTGCACGGCATCGGTCCCGGCGAGGCCAGGCGGACCGGCGCGGCCCTGCGCTTCCAGCCCCCCATGTCCTTCCGCCTCGTCATCGAGGGGAGCACGAGCATGCGATACCGGATCGTGGAGAAGGACGGGTTCCGCGTGGCCGGCAGGAAGGCGCGGATCCCCCTGGTCCAACTGGGGGTCAACCAGCCGATGGCCGACCACATCCGGAGCATCGGCCAGGAGACCCTCGGGCGGATGGCGGCGCTGTCGGACCAGGAGCCCCGGGGGATCGTCTCCGTGTGCGACGACATCGACCCCGGCCGCGCGGAGGGCAGCGAACTGGACTATTACCACGGCGTGGTGACCGGCGCCGACGTCCCCGGGGATCTGGACGCCCTCGCCGTCCCGGCGGGGACATGGGTGGTCTTCGAGGACTCGGGGCCGGTCCCGGAGGCACTGCAGCGCATCTGGGCGGACGCCTACTCGCAGTGGTTCCCGTCCAACCCGTACCGCACCAGGCCGGGGCCGGAGATCCTGCGCACCCGGATGTCCCAGGACGGCGGGGAGGCCGAGGCCGAGTTGTGGCTCCCCGTGGAGCGGACCGGGGGCTGAGCAGGGGGCGGGAGCGGGGACCGGATCGAGGACCGGGCGCCCGCGGGCCCTCCCGACAGGAGCGACCCGCCGCCGGGGAAACCGTTCGCCACCGGCCCGGAGAGGAGAGGATCATGTCCGTCATGAGCCTCCCCGTAATCTCCGAGATCCCAACCGGACCGGTGCCCGTCCCCGCCGTCGTCGCGGCGCTCGCCGACGGCGACACCGTCACCCCGGTGTGGCGCAACGAACTCGGCGGCCTGACGTTCCGCCTCGGGGACGCCTCCGGCGGCGGCCGGTACGTCAAGTGGGTCGCCGCGGGCACTCCGGAGATCGACCTCGCCGGTGAGGCGGAGCGCCTGGCCTGGGCGCGGCGGTGGGTGACCGTTCCGCGGGTCGTCGAGCACGGCGCGGACGCCGACGGCGCGTGGCTGGTCACGGCGGCGCTTCCCGGCCGGTCGGCGGTGGACCCCCGGTGGACCGCCGACCCGGCGACCGCGGCCGCCGCGATCGGCCGGGGACTGCGTGTGCTGCACGACGCCCTGCCCGTGGACGGATGCCCGTTCGACTGGAGCGTCGAGCGCCGGCTCGTCCGCGCCGACGAGCGTCTCGCCGCCGGCGACGGACCGGTGAGCGAGCTCGCCGCGCACGGATGCGCCGACCTCGCCGAGGCCAGGGCGCGCATCGGCGCGCCGCCCCCGATCGACCGCCTGGTCGTCTGTCACGGCGACGCGTGCGCCCCCAACACCCTGCTGGACGACGACGGCGCGTTCGCCGCCCACGTCGACCTCGGCTCGCTCGGCGTGGCCGACCGGTGGGCCGACCTCGCGGTCGCGGCGTGGAGCACCGACTGGAACTACGGCCCGGGATACGACGGCGTCATCTACGACGCGTACGGGGTCGCCCCGGACACCGAGCGCATCGCCTACTACCGCCTGCTGTGGGAGATGGCCTGACCGGTCGTGTCCACCCCGACCGAACCCGAGCCGTGCCGGGAGTTCGGCGTCTCCCCCGTCCGGTCCGGGTCGTTCTCCTCAGCGAGGACGCCCTTTACGAAGTACGTCCTATTTGCGAACAATCAGAACTATTCCGATTCAACCGGCATTTCGGGAAGGACCGGTCGTGGGCTTCGGCGCGGCCCCGGCCGTCCCGTCGTCAGAACCCCGCGCCCCCGGCGAGCAGTTCGGCGGCGGCCTGACCGCAGACGCGGGCGGCGCCGTACGTCGCCAGGTGGACCGCGCCGAGGTCGCGGCGGCCGGGCAGCCCCATCTCGACCACGACGGCGTCCGGCCGGGCGGCCAGCAGGTGCTCCAGGACCGCGGCCTGCCAGGCGTGGCGGTGGGCGTCGCGGACGACGGCGACCAGGGGCCGGCCGGACGCCGCGGCCAGGACCGTCTCAACCGCTCCCCCGGTGGCCTCCGGGGCGGTCAGGCGGGTCACCGTGGTGCCGGGCAGCAGTTTGCCGAGCGGCTCGCCGACGCCCCAGGGGGTGTGCGGGTCGATGGCGAGGTTCATCTCGGGGGCGAGTTCGAGCACGTGGGGCGGGGCGGGCAGCGGGATGACGGCCGCGGAGGAGCGCCGGGTGACCCGCAGCGCCCGCCGGGCGGCGGCCAGACCGGCGGGGACGCCCCCGGGACGCGCGGACGCCTCCGGGGAACCGGCCGGCGCGACGGTACGGCCGGCGGCCGGCCCCCCGGGAGACGCGGAGACGGCGGACCGGCGGGCGGGTCCCGCCGAGGCGGCCCAGAGAGCCAGCTCGCAGACCCGCTCGGCCGCGTCGGCCAGCCGTTCCTCGGGGAGCCTGCCCTCGACCACGGCGTCGGCGATGGCGTCGCGCACCGCGACGGCGGTCCGCTCGTCGGCGTGCTCACCGCCCACGCAGATCGCGTCGGCCCCGGCGGCGACGGCCAGCGCGGACGCGCCGCCGATGCCGTGCGGTCCGGAGACCGCCTCCATCTCGATGCCGTCGGTGACGATGACGCCTCCGAAGCCCAGTTCGTCGCGGAGCAGGTCGCGCAGCAGCGGGCCGCTGAGCGTGGAGGGCATGGCGGGGTCGAACGCCGGGACCAGCAGGTGACCGGTCATGACCGCCCGCACCCCCTCGGCCACGGCCGCGCGGAAGGGCTGCAGCGCCACCTCGCGCAGTTCGTCGGCGTCGGCGCCGACGAGCGGCAGCCCGTGGTGGGAGTCGACGGAGGTGTCGCCGTGACCGGGGAAGTGCTTGGCGCAGGCGGCGACCCCGGCGGACTGCAGGCCGCGGATCCAGGCGGCGGTGTGCCGGGCGACCAGATCCGGGCCGGAGCCGAAGGAACGCAGTCCGATGACCGGGTTGCGCGGATTGGAGTTCACGTCCGCCGAGGGGGCGAAGTCGAGGTTGATCCCGGCCAGGGCCAGGTCGCGTCCGAGGTCACGGGCGATCTCCTCGGTGAGGCCGGGGTCGTCCACCACGCCCAGGGCGAAGTTTCCCGGCCTGCTGCTGCCGGTGGCGGCCTCCAGCCGGGTGACCTCCCCCGTCTCCTCGTCGACCCCGACGAGGACCTGCGGGTTCTCCGCGCGCAGCGCCGCCGTGAGGTCCGCGACCTGGCTCGGGGAGGCGATGTTGCGGGAGAAGAGCACCACCCCGGTCAGACCTTCGGACAGCCGCCGCCGGAGCCAGTCGGGCGGGGTCCTCCCCTCGAATCCGGGGAGGACAACGGTGTCCGCCAGGCGAAGCAGCTCTCGGCCGTGCTTCATTCATCCTCCTCGCCCGGCGACGGCGTCTCCTGCCGTGGGCGCGCGGGCAGCACGTTGTCCCAGGGGTCTTCCCGGCGAGAGCGCTCTCCCGGGACTCCCCGCAAATCTAATAGGAAAGTTTACTAATTGCCAGTGGGCTGACCGTGGGTCTTCACCCCGGCCACCGGCCGCCCCTCCCCTGCACGGCCGCCCCTCCCCTGCGCGGCCGGTCCGTACGAGGGAGGGCCTCCCGCACCGCCTGCTCTGCGCTCTCTCCCGGCCCTCCGGGCCCGCCGGTCCTTCACACGCCGCCAGACCCCCGGGCCCACCGGCCGTCCGCGTTCTCCCGGCCCTCCCGCACCGTGCCGACACGCCGGGGCGGGGCTCCGCGGAACGCCGGGCGCCGCCCCGGCATTGACTAAAGTCAACGGCAGCCGGCGACGTTCGGCGACGGCCGGCCGCACCTCCCGCTTCCTACGGTCATCAGCACCGTCTGGAACGACACGGAGGAAGCGTGCACAACGAGATCGAAGACGTCCCCGACGTGAGCGCCGAGTGGTACCGGCAGATCACCGCGTTCGCCCGGACCACCCCGCACTGGTTCCAGGAGCTGGCCGAGGTCGGTACCGAGGCCGTGCTGATGGTCTTCGCCGTCCTGTACCTCGTCGCCTGGTGGCGGGCCAGGCGCGGCGGCGACCGGGGTATGGCGCTGGCGCTCCTCGCCCCCGTCGCGATGACGGCGTCCTACCTGGTCAGCGAGGTCCTCAAGAACGCGCTGCGGATCGACCGCCCCTGCCGCCTGGTCCACGGCGTGGTCACCCTCGTCCCGTGCCCGGAGTTCGGGGACTGGTCGCTGCCGAGCAACCACGCGACGCTCGCCGGCGCCACCGCCGTGGCGCTGGCCGTCGCCTGGCGTCGCACACTGTTCTACGTGCCGGTGCTGGCGGTGCTGGGGGCGTTCTCCCGGGTGTTCGTCGGCGTCCACTTCCCGCACGACGTCATGGCCGGTCTGCTGCTCGGCGCGGTGGTGGCGCCGCTGGTCATGTGGGCCCTGGCCGCCCCGGTGACGAGGCTGGTCGGCAGGCTGCGCGGGCACGCCTCCCTGCGGGCGCTGCTGCTGGACACCGGTACGATCCGCCGTCAGAGCCGTTAGAAGCGCCCGTTCCGCTCCCGTCCGGGCTCCGGGAGGATCTCCTCCGGGTTCGGAGAGAACGGGCGTGAGCTGGTGTGTTCCGGCGAACAAGCGATTGCGCAAAGTCTCATAATGGGTGACGTGAACACGCGAAAGAACTCCGGCGGCACGACCAGGACCCCGGCCGGACGCCAGGGCGCGGCCAGGCGCGCGACCGCGTCCGGGTCGGCCTCCGAGCGCCGTGACCACCTCGTCAAGCTGGCCGCCGAGCTCTTCGCCCGCAAGGGGTTCCAGGCCACGACCGTCCGCGAGATCGCGGAGGAGGCCGGCATCCTGTCCGGGAGCCTCTACCACCACTTCGACTCCAAGGAGTCGATCGTCGACGAGGTGCTGACCACCTTCCTCGACGACCTGGTGGGCCGCTACCGCGCCGTGCTGGCGCGCGGGGGCGAGCCGCGCGAGGTCCTGGCGGAGATGGTCCGCACCGGGTTCGCCGCGCTGGAGCCGCACCGCGCCGCGGTCACCGTCATGCAGAACGACTGGAACTACCTGCGATCCCTGCCCGGCGACCGCTTCGGCTACCTGGTGAAGGCCGAGGAGGAGGTCGAGCGGATGTGGATCGAGCAGATCAAGCGGGGCCAGGCCACCGGCGGGATCCGCCCCGACGTCGATCCCAAGCTGACCTACCGCATGATCCGTGACACCATCTGGGTCGCGGTCCGCTGGTTCCGGCCTGACGGCCGCCTCGACACCGCGGCCGTCGCCGAGCACTACATCACGATCCTGTTCGACGGCCTGGCCACCGGCGAGCGCAGCAGCCACCAGGACTGACGGGGAGCGATGGACACACTGCACAAGGCCGTGCGGATCGCCCTGACGGAGGCGGCGGACCCGGGCAAGGCCGAGGCGATGCGGGCCTACATGAAGTCGGACCTGCCCTTCCTCGGGGCCCAGGCGGTGCCGCGCCGTACGGCGCTGCGGAGGGTCTTCGGCGAGCACCCGCTGCGGGACGCGCACGAGTGGCGCGAGGCGGCGCTGACGCTGTGGCGGGACGCCGAGTACCGCGAGGAGCGCTACGCCGCGATCGAGCTGACCGGTTTCCGGCTCTACCGGGCCCACCAGACGCTCGACGCGCTGCCGATGTACGAGGAGATGATCGTCACCGGGGCGTGGTGGGACTACGTCGACGAGCTGGCCGTCCACCGCGTCGGCGGCCTGCTGGCGGCCTTCCCCGACGTCATGCGCCCGCTCATGCTGCGCTGGGCCCGCGACCGCGACCTGTGGCGGCGCCGTACGGCCATTCTGTGCCAGAACCGGTTCCGGGGCGCCACCGACCCCGGTCTGCTCCACGCCTGCATCGAGCCGAGCCTGTCCGACAACGACTTCTTCGCCCGCAAGGCGATCGGCTGGGCGCTGCGCGAGTACGCCAAGACAAATCCGGGCGAGGTGCTCCGCTACGTGGACCACATGGGCATCACCGGCCTGAGCCGCCGCGAGGCCCTGAAGAACCTGACGGACCCAGGGAACCCGAGGGGCGGCCCGAGGGGCCCGAAGCGCCCGGAGGCATGAGGACCGCGGGGAGCTGAGGGGCCGCCCGCCGGCCCCGGTCCGGCGCCGCCGGGCGGCCCCTCCCGGGGAAGGAGGAGAGGCCACCCGACGGACCGTGCCGGCGGGGCGTCAGCGGGGCGTCACTTGAGCGCCCCGGCGGTCAGGCCCTTCTGGATCTGGCTCTGGAAGATCGTGTAGACCACGAGCATCGGCAGGATCGCCATGCTGAGCGCCGCGAACAGGGCCGACCAGTCGGCGTCGTAGCCCGCGGCGGTGGAGATGTCGGCGATGCCCTGGGTGAGCACCCACTTGCTCCGGTCGGAGTTGAGCAGCACCAGCGGGAGCTGGTACTGGTTCCACTGACCCAGCACGTTGAAGATCGTCACGCTGACGATGCCCGGCCGGGCCATGGGCAGCATGATCTGGAAGAACACCCGGGTGTGCGAGGCCCCGTCCACGAACGCGGCCTCGGCCACCGCGCCGGGCAGCGTCCGGAAGAACGCGGCCAGGAAGAACACGGTGAACGGCAGCGAGTAGGCGATGTAGACCAGGACCAGCCCGGCGTGGGTGTTCAGCCCGATGAACGGCCCGACCACCGGCAGCGTCCCCATGTTCTGCACCACGAAGAACAGCGGGGTCAGCGCGAGGTAGACCGGGAAGGCCAGGCCCGAGACGAACAGGAGATAGATCGCCCGGTTGCCGAAGAACCGGTAGCGGGCCAGCACGTAGGCGGCCATGGAGCCGAACAGCATGGTGCCGAACACGCCGAACGCCACGACGACCACGCTGTTGATCATGTACTGGCCGATGTGGGCCTGGTCCCACGCCCGCGCCCAGTTGTCGAGGCGCAGGACGGCCGGCAGCGACCAGGCGTCGCCGAAGATCTCGTCCTCGCTCTTGACCGACGCCAGGAAGGTCCACGCGATCGGGATCACGACCAGGACCGTCCACACCAGCAGAGCGAGGTGCGTCAGGACCCCGAACGGGCCGAGCCGCCGCCTGCGCTCCTCCCGGGCGAGGGCCCGGCTCCGGGGAATCGCCGCTTCCGCCACTAGAACTCGATTCGCTCACGCCGCGACAGGCGCAGGGCCAGCGCCGCGAACCCGATGGTGAAGAAGAAGAGCACCACGCCCATCGCCGAGGCGTAGCCGAACTTGAAGTACTGGAAGGCCGTGCGGTAGATCTCCGCGGCCATCACGGTCGTGGAGTGGTCGGGCCCGCCGTGCTCGGCCGTCATCACCCACACGACGGCGAAGACGTCCAGCGCCGCGATGCCGAGGTAGACCCAGCCGACCTGGATGGTGTCCCACAGCAGCGGCAGGGTGATCCGGAAGAAGAGCTGCGCTCCCCCGGCGCCGTCGATCGCCGCCGCCTCGAACAGGTCGCGCGGGATGGAGGCGATGCCGGCCGAGAACAGCACCACGTAGAAGCCGACCGCCTGCCAGACGAGCACGCCGAGGATCGACCACAGCGCCACGCCGGTGTCGGACAGGAAGCCGACCGGCTCGAACCCGAGGGCCATCAGCGGCGCGTTGAGCATGCCGCTGCGGTCGGGCCGGAAGACCTGCTGGAACAGCACCGCGACCACGGCCACGGCCAGCACCTGGGGGAAGAAGAACACCACCCGGTAGAACTTCGACCCCCACACGCCCGCGGCGCCGCCCCGTCCCCCGGCGTTGAGCAGGAAGGCGAAGAACAGGGCGATGCCGATGGTGAGCAGCGGCATCAGGATCAGCAGGAGCAGGTTGTGGCCGACCGCCGTCCAGAAGACGTCGTCCGCGAAGAGCCTGCGGAAGTTCTCCACGCCGACGAAGCGGGGGGACGCGGTGACCCCGCGCCAGTCGGTGAGCGCGATGTAGAACGCCTGCGCGTAGGGGGCGATCACGTAGATCAGGTACAGCGCCACCGGGACCGCGAGGAACCCGGTGACGAACCTCAGCCTGCCGTGGTTCACCGGCCGTCCCTCGCTTCCCCGGCCGCCGCGCCCGCCGCGTGCTCCGTACGCGCCGGACGCGGAGCCCCTGCCGTATGAGCCGTGCCGCCGCTCACCCCGCCTACCTCGAGAACTTCTTCACGGAGGAGTCGTTCTTGATGGAGTCGGCCTTCTTCTGCGCGCGGTCCGCCCACTGGTCGACGGTGAGCTTGCCGTTCATGAGCTGCCCGGACGCGGCGGCCACCTCGTCGTGCAGTTCGGCGTACCACTTGCGGAACAGGAACCAGACGGTGTTGTCGCCGGCGGCGGTCAGCGCGTCGGAGGAGCTCTTCAGGCCCGGCTTGAGGGTGCGTCCCTCACCGGCGCCCTTGACGATGGTCAGCGTGGAGACCAGCTCCATGAACTTGCCGGCGCCCTCCTTCGAGAGCATCGCGCGCATGTACTCCATGCCCGCCCGGGGGTTGCCCGACTTGGACGGCACGACGTACTCCTCGCCCGGCTGGGCGTGCAGCGTGCCGTACGGCAGGGCGTCGGAGGAGGTGAAGTCCGGCAGCGGGAACATCGCGTAGCCGAAGTCGGCGGGGGTGGTGTCCTTCTGCTCGTTCTCCAGCCAGGAGCCGCAGGGCAGCATGGCGACCTGGCCCTTGTTGTGGGCGGTCTGGGTCTGGATGTGGTCCAGGCCCGCGGTGCCCTGCAGGAGGTACTTGGCGCCGATCTCGGCGAAGGCGGCGGCGGCCTGCTTGACCGGCTCGGCCTTCCAGGCGCCGTCCTCCAGGTTGTCGATGTTCTTCAGCACGTCCTTGCCGCCGATCTTCGCGGCGAGGGTGAGGATGGTCTCGTAGATGTAGTAGGGGTGCTTTCCGGCGTAGGTGAACGGCGCCGTCTTGCCGGACTTCTTGATGGTCTCGCAGAGCTTGAGGAACTCGTCCCAGGTCTTGGGCGGCTGCCAGCCCTCGGCGTCGAAGAGCTTCTTGGAGTACCAGATGCCCCAGACGGTGTTGGCGTAGTTGAGGACGTACGGTTTGCCGTCGTAGCTGCCCATCTCGATGGCGACGGGGTCGATCGTGTCGCGCACCTTGACGGCCGGGTCCTCCCAGCTCGGCGCGTCGAACAGCGGGGTGAGGTCGGCGAGCTGGCCGTCCTGGACGAGGGCGCCGAAGTCCATGGCGTTGGCGCCGGAGTTGTTGATGAACTCCGGGGGGTTGCCGCCGGCGAAGCGCGGCTGGAGGGTCTTGGCGACCTCCTTGGTCGCGTTGTGCTTGATCTCCAGCTTGGGGTGCTTGGCCTTGATCAGCGCTTCGTGGATGTCCTTGGCGTAGGCGTCGCCGAAGCCGCCGTCGAAGATCCAGATCTCCAGGGGCTTGTCCTCGGCGAAGCCGAGCGGGTTGGCCGCGCTGGTGGCTCCGGCGGCCGGCGCGGACGGGGAGGCTCCGCCGCCGGTGCCCGCGGGGGTGGCGCAGGCGGACAGCGCGGGCAGCGCGATTCCCGCGAGGACCGCGCTGCGCAGCAGCTCGCGCCGGGACAGTTGGGTCATTCTTCCTCCTGGGGGGTGATCAGGCACCTCGCCGGATCCTTCCGGCGTAGCGGTTCTCAAGGTCGCGGTTGTGCTCGTCGCCGCCGGTCACGTTGGCGGACCGGTAGACCGGCGGCGTGCGGCCCGCCCCGGCCAGGGCGCGCACCACCTCGGCGACGACCATCTGGGCCAGCAGGGCGGAGGTGATGGTGGAGACCGCGCCGAACGTGCCGCCGCCCGGCAGCGGCATGACCGCGTCGCCGTACGGCGCGCCGTTGTCGAGGACCACGTCGGCGAGGTCGAGGAGCTTGCGGCCCGAGGGGTGGCGGGAGGTCATCTCCGTGCTGTGCCGTACGGAGGTCAGGGCGACCAGGGCGTGGCCCTTCTCCTTGACGACGGAGGCCAGCTCCACCACCGAGCCGTTCACCCCCGAGCTGGAGATCAGCACGAACGCGTCCTGGGGCCGCACGGGGGCGAGGTCGTAGATCCGCCGGGCGACCTCGGGGTCGCGCTCCAGCTCGCCGGGGGCGCCGAGGAGGACGTCCACCGGGGCTCCGCCGTACAGGACGAGGTCGCGCAGCGCGAGGCGGTTGGTCGGCACGAGCCCGCCCGCGCGGCCGGCGATCTCCATCGCGATGGCCTCGGAGTGGCCGGAGCCGAACGCCTGGATGACGCCGTCGTCCAGGACGGACGCGGTGAGCAGCGCGGCGGCCCGTCCCACCGCCTCCGCCTGGGTGCGGACGACCTCGTCCATCAGCGCCCGTGCCTCGCGGGCGTAGTCCGCGGCTCCGATCTCCATGCCGGTCTCCACTCGTCAGTTCCTTTCCACGCGGTGGCTTTCGAGCGCCCGGATGGTGAGCTCGAACGCCCGGTCGGTCTGCTCGTAGGTGCGTTGCGCGACGGCGACGTAGACGGTGTCGAGGACGAACAGCTGGGAGTGGACGGCGGCCAGGCCGCCCAGCCGGAAGGTGGTCTCCCTGCTGGCGGTGGTCAGCACGAGGCGGGCGAGGTCGGCCAGCGGGGAGCGGGCGAAGGAGGTGACGGCGACGGTCGTCGCGCCGCGGGCGGCGGCCTCGGCGAGCGGTTCCAGGACCTCGCGGGTGCGGCCTTGGTGGGAGACCCCGATCGCGACGTCGCCGGGGGCGAGCAGCGCCGCCTCGGCGAGGGACTCGTGGGCGTCGGCGTGGCTCCAGCAGGGCATCCCGATCCGGCGCAGCCGCCCGGCCATCATGCCCGCCGCGGACCCGCTGGTGGAGACGCCGAAGATCAGCGTCCGGCCGGCGGCGACGACGGCGTCGGCGACCCGCGCGACGACGGCGGCGTCGAGCTGGGCCGCGGTCTCCTGGATGAGCCGGGAGTCGGCGGCGGCCATCACGCCGATCGCGACGTCGAGGGGGTCGGTGGGGGCGATCTCGTGGCCGACGCCGGCGTCCCAGTGGGCCTGCGCGGCCCGCCCGGTCTCGGTGGCCAGCGCGACCCGCAGCCCGGCGTAGCCGCTGAAGCCGAAGACCCGGCAGAACCGGGTGACGGTCGCCGGGGAGCTGCCGCTGCGCTCGGCGAGCGCCATGATCGTGGAACGGGCGGCCGCGGCGGGGTCGGCCAGGATGGCCTCGCCGACCCGGCGGAGGGCTCCGGGCAGCGTGGGCGTCTCGGTCTGGATGCGTCCGAGCGCGCCTGCGGCCACAGACATTCCTTTCATCCGCCGGGAGGTTGGATGAAAATTATTCTTACCAAGGGACTGCGTCAACCCCTTGCTGCTTTCCGATGGAAAGTGATCCTTTGACGAAGGAAATCACGCGAATTCCTGGAAACCGCGTTGATTTCGTCGGCACTCCCCGCTTTCATGCCATTCGGCTACGTCACGGCGGGCCCGCCCGCGGGCCCGGCCCGCCGCTCCGACGGCGGGCCGGGCCGCCGATACCATCCGATCATGCGGATCTCCCAGCTCAGCGCCGCCACGGACGTCCCCGTCCCGACCATCAAGTACTACCTGCGTGAGGGCCTCCTTCCTCCCGGGGAGCAGACGTCGGCCACCCGGGCGGAGTACGGCGAGGCCCACGTGCGCCGGCTGCGCCTCATCCGCGCGCTGCTGGAGGTGGGCCGGCTGCCCATCGCCGCCATCCGCAAGGTGCTCGCCGCCGTGGACGACGAGGGCCTGGACATGCACACCGTGCTCGGCACCGCCCACTACGCCCTCGCGCCCGGAGTCGAACCCCGGTCCGGCGACGAGGACTGGCGGCGTGCCCGCGCCGAGGCGGACCGGCTGATCGGCGACCTCGGCTGGCGGATCACCCCCCTCGCACCCGCCCGCGACGAGCTGGCCCAGGCCGTCCTGACCCTCGACCGGCTCGGCATGCCCGCCACGGACGAGAAGCTGCGGTCCTACGCCGGGGCCGCGCTCCGGCTGGTCACCGAGAACGAGACCGGCGTCATCCCCTTCGCCGGCCCCCGGGAGAGCGCGGTCGAGGCGCTGGTGGTCCTGACCGTGGTGTACGGCCGGATCTTCGACGCCATGCGCCGCCTGGCCCAGGAGTCGGTCTCGGCGGATCTCTTCGAGGCCGGCGCGCCCAGGACACCCTGAACCCGGCAACCGTCCCGAAACCGGGCAAGTGGGCATCGGTAACATTCTGTTCACATACGGGCAACAGCCGGGAAATCCCCCCTTGCGAGTCTTGCAGCGCACCAGACATCTCTCTCCTCAAGGAAGTCCCGCGGATGACCTTCAAGGCCGAATACATCTGGATCGACGGCACCAAGCCGACCGCCAAGCTGCGCTCCAAGACCAGGATCCTGGCGGACGGCGCCGAGCCTCCGCTCTGGGGCTTCGACGGTTCCAGCACCAACCAGGCCGAGGGCTCCTCCTCCGACCGCGTGCTCAAGCCGGTCTTCACCTGCCCGGACCCGATCCGCGGCGGCGGCGATGTGCTGGTGCTCTGCGAGGTCCTCAACACCGACATGACCCCGCACGTCAGCAACACCCGGGCCAGGCTCGTGGAGGTCGCCGAGCGGTTCGCCGGCCAGGAGTCCTGGTTCGGCATCGAGCAGGAGTACACCTTCTTCAAGGAGGGCCGCCCGCTCGGCTTCCCGCAGGGCGGCTTCCCCGCACCGCAGGGCGGCTACTACTGCGGCGTCGGCGCCGACGAGGTCTTCGGCCGCGACGTCGTCGAGAAGCACCTCGACCTGTGCCTTGAGGCCGGTCTGGCGATCTCCGGCATCAACGCCGAGGTCATGCCCGGCCAGTGGGAGTTCCAGGTCGGCCCGGCCGGTCCCGTCGAGGTCGCCGACCACCTGTGGGTGGCCCGCTGGCTGCTCTACCGCGTCGCCGAGGACTTCGACATCGCCGCCACGCTCGACGCCAAGCCGGTGAAGGGCGACTGGAACGGCGCCGGCGCGCACACGAACTTCTCCACCAAGGCGATGCGCGAGGGCTACGACGCGATCATCACCGCCTGCGAGGCGCTCGCCGAGAACGCGCTGGAGCACGTCAGGAACTACGGCGCCGACGTCGAGGACCGCCTCACCGGCCACCACGAGACCGCCCGCTGGGACCAGTTCAGCTACGGCGTCTCCGACCGCGGCGCCTCGGTGCGCATCCCGTGGCAGGTCGAGGTGGACAAGAAGGGCTACATCGAGGACCGCCGCCCCAACGCCAACGTCGACCCCTACACGGTCACCCGTCTCATCGTGGACACCTGCTGCACGGCGCTGGAGAAGGCCGGCCAGGTCTGATCGTCCCCGCCGCCCCCGTCCGGGCCGCGGCCGCCCCCGTCCGGGGCGGTCGCGGCCCTTCGCCGTCCCCGGGGTGCTCCTGTACGGAATATGGGGCCGAATTTGGCAGTTTGGGACAACACTAAACGGTGACAGCGCGCCGTAGCATGACTGCGATGCGAGACGTCGTGGAGCAGTTGCAACGCCTGGGCATGTCGGGCTACGAGGCCAAGGCGTACGTCACGCTGGTCGGGGCCGGACGGCCGCTCAACGGCTACGAGGTGGCCAAACGCTCGGGCGTGCCGCGCAGCACGGTCTACGAGACGCTGGGCAAGCTGGTGTCCCGGGGCGCCGCCTACGAACTGCACGAGGAGGAGGGCGTCGTCGGCTACCAGCCGCTGCCGCCCGCGGCCCTGCTGGAACGGATGCGCCGGGAGTTCGACGACTCGATGGAGTCGCTGCAGTCCTCGCTGCCCACGATCGCCGCACCGCCCGAGGTTCCGCCGACCCACAACCTCAGGGACGCCGAGTCGCTGCTCACCCGTGCCGGGGACGTGGTGGCCGCGGCCCGCTCCTCCCTGCTCGTCGCCGCCTGGCCGGAGGAGACGGCGCGGCTGTCCCCGTTGGTCCGCAGGGCCGCGAAGCGCGGGGTCGAGGTGTCGGAGACGTGCTCCGGGACCGAACGGGGCCCGGTGGGGGACGCGACGGGGGACATGACCGGGTCCGGGCGGGACGCGGTCGGGGGCACGGCCGGCGAGGACGCCGGGAGCCGTCTCCTCGTCGTCGTGGGCGACCGCCGGGAGGCCCTGATCGGCGGCCTGGCGAACGGCGCGGGCTGGGGTGTGTACACCCAGGACCGCGCCGTGGTGCTGCTGGCCGAGCGGTACATCGCCGGCGTCCGCCGTTGATCTTTCGGGGTGTCCGATATAGGTATGACCGCCTATGACATCCTTCAAGGAAGCGCCGTCTCCTGGAAGGCAGATAATGGATAAACCGGTCATCGTTACGGTTGACGACGACCCGGGCGTGTCGCGGTCGGTGGCGCGTGACCTGCGACGCCGCTACAGCCACTCCTACCGCGTCGTCCGGGCCGAGACGGCGGCCCAGGGCATGGAGAGCCTTCGCGAGCTCCGGCTGCGCGGCGACGACGTCGCGGCCGTCCTCGCCGACTACCGCATGCCCCAGATGAACGGCGTGGAGTTCCTGGAACAGGCCATGGACCTGTACCCCCACGCCCGCCGCGTGCTCCTCACCGCCTACGCCGACACCGACGCGGCGATCCAGGCGATCAACGTCGTGGACCTCGACCACTACATGCTCAAGCCGTGGGACCCACCGGAGGAGAACCTCTATCCGGTGCTGGACGCCCAGCTCGACGCCTGGCAGCGGACCGACCGGCGCGAGACCGGCGAGCTGCGGGTGGTGGGCGCCCGCTGGTCGGCGCGGTCGTACGAGGTCCGCGACTTCCTGTCGCGCAACCAGGTGCCCTACCGCTGGATGCTGGCCGACACCCCCGAGGGCGCCGAACTGCTCGCCGCGGCGGGCGAGACGGGCGCGGGCGAGACGGGCGCGGTTGAGACGGGCGCGGGCGGAGCGGGTGCGGGCGGAGCGGGTGCGGGCGGGACCGGCGCCACCCCGCCGCCCGACCGGCTGCCCGTGGTGGTCACGGCCGAGGGCGTGACGCTCACCGCCCCCTCCGTCCCGGAGCTGGCCGCGGCCGTCGGCCTGTCCACCACCCCGGCCACCGACTTCTACGACCTGGTCGTCATCGGCGGCGGCCCGGGAGGACTGGGCGCGGCGGTCTACGGGGCCTCCGAGGGGCTGCGCACGGTGCTGGTCGAGCAGCACGCCTCCGGCGGCCAGGCCGGGCAGAGCTCCCGCATCGAGAACTACCTCGGCTTCCCCGACGGCCTGTCCGGCGCCCAGCTCGCCGACCGCGCCCGCCGCCAGGCCCTGAAGTTCGGCGCCGAGCTGCTCACCGCCCGCCAGGTCACCAGCCTGGAGGTCAGGGGTCGGGCACGGGTGATCGGTTTCGCCGACGGCGGCAGCATCGCGGCGCACACCGTGATCCTGGCCACCGGCGTCGCCTACCGGCGGCTCACCGCCCCCGGGCTCGACGGCTTCATCGGCTCCGGCTGCTACTACGGCGCGGCCCTGACCGAGGCGGCCGAGTGCGCCGGCAGCGACGTCTACGTCGTCGGCGCGGCCAACTCGGCCGGGCAGTGCGCGGTCCACCTGTCGAAGTACGCGCGCACGGTCCACCTCCTCGTCCGGGGCGACGCCCTGGAGAGGTCCATGTCGCACTACCTGATCGAGCAGATCTCCGGGCTGCGGAACGTCGAGGTGCACACCGGGACCGAGATCACCGCCGCCGAGGGCGACGGGCACCTGGAGCGGCTGGTCCTCAAGGGGCCGGACGGCGAGCGGGCGGTGGACACCGAGCGGTTGTTCGTCTTCATCGGCGCCGAGCCGTTCACCGACTGGCTCGGCGACACGGTCGAGCGCGACGCCCGGGGCTTCGTCCTCACCGGGCCGGACCTGACCGCCGGGGGGAACCGCCCCCGCAACTGGCCGCTCCAGCGCGAGCCGTATCACCTGGAGACCAACGTGCCCGGCGTGTTCGCCGCCGGGGACGTGCGGGCCGACTCCATCAAGCGGGTCGCCTCGGCCGTCGGCGAGGGCGCCATGGCCGTGGCGCTCGTCCACCGCTACCTGGAGAAGGCGTGAACGTGGCATACGGCGCGGGCGGGGCGTGGGCCCGCGGCGTCGCGGAGGCCGGGAGGAAGGCCGCATGACCGATCCTGAGGTGCTCAGAAGGCTGTTCCTGTTCGACAGGCTCGACGACGAGAAGATCGCCTGGCTGGTCGCCTACGGCGAGGAACGCGGCTACGACGCGGGTGAGACGGTCCTGCGGCAGGGCGATCCCGCCGAGTCGTTCTTCGTGCTCATCGACGGCGAGGTCATGATGACCACCGAGACCCCCGCCGGGCCGGTCTCCATGGCCCCCACCTCCCAGCCCGGCGTCTACGCCGGGGCGATCTCGGCCTACCTCGGCGACCGCGCCCCGGACACCTACGCCCACTCGCTGCGCGCGACCAAGCCGTCACGGCTCTTCGTGCTCCCGGCGAAGAAGTACGGGCACATGATCGGCGAGTGGTTCCCGATGGCGGTGCACCTGCTCGACGGGGTGCGTCTCGGCGGGCTCGCCCAGCGGGACTTCATCGACCGCAGGCAGCGGCTGACCGCGCTCGGCACGATCACCGCCGGGCTCACCCACGAGCTCAACAACCCGGCCGCGGCGGCCGTGCGCGCCGTGGGCGAGCTGCGGGAGATGGTCCGCTCGTCGCGGCGGGAGCTGGCCGCGCTGGCCGAGTCGGGCATCCCCGCCGACAGGCTGCGCGCCCTGATCGACCTCCAGGAGGGCTGCACGGACGGCGCCTCGGAGATTCCCGCGCGGTCCCCGCTGGAGATCTCCGACGCCGAGGACACGCTGGGCGAGGCGCTGGAGGACGCCGGGGTGCCGGACGGCTGGGAGCTGGCCCCCGCCCTGGTGAGCGCGGGCTTCGGCCCCGGCGGGCTGGACACGGTGCGCGAGGCGGTCGGCGAGGAGCACCTGCCCGGCGCGGTGCGCTGGCTCTCGGAGGCCATCGAGATCAGCCAGATGCTGGACGAGGTGACCGACGCGACCGGGCGGATCTCCTCGCTGCTGGCCTCCGCCAAGCAGTACTCGCAGATGGACCGCGCGCCGTACCAGACGGTGGACGTGCGGGAGCTGCTGGGCAGCACGCTCGCCATGTTCAAGGGCAAGATCCCGCCCGGGGTGAGCGTGGCGACCGACTACGACCCGGAGCTGCCGCCGATCCCCGGTTACGCCGGGGAGCTCAACCAGGTGTGGACCAACCTGATCCACAACGCGCTGGACGCGATGGACGGCAGCGGCACACTGACCGTCCGCACCCGCGTGGAGTACGACACCACCGCCCTGGTGGAGATCTGCGACACCGGCCCCGGCGTCCCGGAGCACCTGCAGGAGCGGATCTTCGAGCCGTTCTTCACCACCAAGGCCGTCGGCGAGGGCACCGGGCTGGGGCTGGACATCTCCTACCGCATCGTGGCCGGCCGGCACGGCGGCGACCTGCGGGTGGAGTCGGCGCCCGGCGACACCCGCTTCCAGGTACGGCTCCCGCTCGTCGAACCGCCCGCCTGACGGTCAGGCGGAAGCCGGACGGTCAGGCGGAAGCCGGACGGTCAGGCGGAAGCCGGACGGTCAGGCGGAAGCCGGACGGTCAGGCGGAAGCCGGACGGCCGCGAGCGGAGGCGGAGCAGGAAGCGGGGTCCCGGGACGCGGGACAGGACCCGGAGGCGGGGCGGAGGCGGGGGGAGGCGGGACGGCCCGGCGGCTCAGGGGCCGTGGACGCCCTTGACCGTCTCCATCAGGCGGGCGAGGACCCGGCCGCCGGAGACGCGCAGACCGTCGTGCTCCCACTCGTTGGTCACCCAGGCCCGCACCCCGCCCACCGCGCGGGCCGTCTCCATCGACAGGCCCTCGTCGACGTACATGTCGTCGTAGTACACGGCGGCGGCGACCGGGACCCGGTTGGCCGCCAGCCGTACCGGGTCGTAGAGGGCGGGCCAGCCGGAGCGGGCCGCGATGATCTCGGCGGCGCCCCTGAAGGGGCGCAGCGCGGCGATCTCGTCGAACATCCAGGGGTAGATCATCTCCCCGGTGGGCAGCAGCGGGCGCGCGTCCTCGGCGAAGTCCTCCGGCAGCAGGCGGTGCGCGGCCCAGGCGGTGGCGCCGCCCTGGGCGTAGATCGACTCGTGCAGGACCGCGTAGAGCGGGTTGCCGACGAACCCGGTGGCCGTCATGACCTCGTACAGGAACGGGTCGGAGAGCCGGTCGCCGGCCCACGCCTCCTCCAGCATCCAGTGCAGGCGGTCGGCGCCGTCGCCCGTCCCCAGGCACATGCCGAGGCTCTGCAGGCGGCGCACGGTCAGCCGGTCGCCGTCGGGCAGCAGGACCTCCCGGTCGCGCAGATGGTCGGCGATCGCGTCCAGGCGGGCGGAGTCGCCGGGGTGGCGGGCGAAGTACCGCTCGGCCTTGGCGCGGACCCTGGGGTAGGTCCGCGCGTAGACGTCGTCGGCGCTCGCCGCGAGCCCGGCCAGGCCGCCGGTGACGTAGCAGGCGGAAAGGCCCTCGGGCGCCCGCGACAGGTAGGTCAGCGTGACGAACCCGCCGTAGCTCTGGCCGAGGGTCTCCCACGGCCGCCCGCCGCACAGCTCGCGGCGGATCAGCTCGGCGTCGGCGACGATCGCGTCGGCGCGGAAGTGCGCGAGGCGGGCGGCCAGTCCGGCGTCGGAGCCGGAGACGGTCGCGGCGGTGACCGGGGTGCTGCGGCCGGTTCCCCGCTGGTCGAGCAGGAGCACCCGGTGGGTCTTCAGCGCCTGCCCCAGCCAGCCGTCCGCGCCGGTCGGCCGCGGCGACCTGCCGCCCGGCCCGCCCTGCAGGAAGAGCAGCCACGGCAGGTCCTCGTCCCGCCTGGCCGGGTCCACCGCCTCCCGGGCGAAGACCTCGATGGTCTCGCCTCCGGGGTCGGCGTGGTCGAGGGGGACGGTGAGGACGTGGTCGGTGAGGGCCACGCCGGGCAGCAGGACGGTCACCCGCCGAACGGTACCGGAAAGCGGCGAACCGGCGGACTCCTCGCCGCGCGCCTGCTCGGCGTTCCCCCGGCCGACGTCTACGATTCCTGGTCGTGACGATCGACAACGGCGGGGACGACCCCGCCTACCGGCGGCTCGCTGACGTCCTCCGGACGCAGATCACCCGCGGCGAGATGGAGATGGACCGCCCGATCCCCTCCGTGGAGGCCCTCGGGGAACGGTACGGCCTCACCCCCGAGGACGTACGGCGGGCGGTCCAGGTGCTCCGGGACGAGGGGCTCCTCTACACGCTGGAGGGCACGGGGGACTTCGTGTCCTCGCGCGCCGAGGAGACCGGCGGCGGCTGACCCGCGGCCGCCGGGCGCTCCGTGCCGCCGGGCGCTCCGTGCCGCCGGGTGCTCCGTACCGCCGGGTGCTCCGTGCCGCCAGTCGGCTCCGGGCCGCCGGGTTCCACGGGTGCGACGCCGGACGAGCCCGTCCGCGCGGAGCCGGCCGGAAGCCCTCCGGAGCCGCCGTGAGCGTCCGGAGCGGACGTGGCGTCGGGGCCGCGGGCTCAGCCCGCCGGTGGCTCGTCTCCCCCGGCGCCGAACGCCCTGGCCAGCAGGTAGCAGCCCAGCGCCAGGACGGCCCACGCCGCGGTGGCGGCGGTCAGGACCGCCCACAGCGGCCACCGGGCGGCCAGCCCGGCGGCGAGGACCGCGGCGAAGCCGAACAGCCCCACCGCGCCGAAGGTCGCGCCCCGGGCCTCGTTGCGGGCCTGGCGCACGCTCTCCTTCTTGGCGACCAGCGTCAGCGACGCCATCAGGATCGCCGGGAACGCCAGGAAGAGGCCGCCGAACCGCGGACCGGCCACCGTGGCGATCACGGCGGCGAGGGCGGAGACCCCGGCGCCGAACCCGAACCGGACCAGCCACTCGCGCGGCCTGGTCTCCGCGAGCTTGCGGGGGGCGAACCGTACCTCGTCGCGCCGCTCGTCGTCCCGCCGGCGGCCGCCGGAGCCATCGCGATCGCCGTGGAAGCCGTGGCCGCCGCGATCGTCGTGGGGACCGGTGCGGCCGCCGCCGGAGTCGCGCCCGCCGGGCAGGCCGCGGCGCCGGTCCTCGTGGTCGCCGTGGAGGTCGCTCGTCACGGCCACACCACCAGGTAGCCCGCCACGGCCGCGACCAGCCAGACGCCGAGCGCGGCCGCCGACCCCTTCCAGGCGCCCCACCGCTTCAGCAGCGGCACCCCCACCAGGCAGTAGACGACGAACGCGATCGCCCCGACCGCCATGCCCAGTGCCGCCTGACGGACGTCGGACACCCCGCTGAGTCCGGCCGTCACCAGCATGCCGCCCAGGGCCACGGACGGAGCCGCGGAGAACACGCCCGCCAGCCTCTTCGGGGCGATCGCCTCCGCCAGCGCGGCGAACAGCAGCACGAACAACCCGCCCGCCGCGGCCTTGAGCAACACCTTGACGACTTCGAGCCCCATGGCACTCCTTCTCCCGGGCATCCTCCACCCAGGCCACCACGCTGCCCGCGGTTCCGCCGGTCATGCCCTCCGCCACGCCGTACGGCCGCCGGAATCCGGCCCCGGGAGCGGGTCCCCTCCGGGCCGGCGCCGCCCGCCGCGCGGCGGGTCAGGGCCCGTCGTCCTCGCCCCAGGCCCGCCGGACGGCGGCCGGCAGGCCGTAGGGGTGCCCCCGGGGGGCGGTGATCCTCGGATCCCGGCGCAGCTCCTTCACCAGGGCCACGCAGAGCAGGAGCATGACGGCCACGAACGGCAGCGCGACCAGGATCGTGGCGCGCTGCAGCCCTTCCAGGCCGCCCGCCAGCAGGAGCACCAGGGCGATCATGCCGGTCAGCACCCCCCACATCACGACCAGCGGCCGGGGCGGGTGGAGCGATCCCCTGCTGGACAGCGAGCCGAGGACGAGCGCGGCCGCGTCCGCGCCGCTGACGAAGTAGAGCGCGACGAGGATCACGGTGATCGCGGTGGTGACCAGGGCCAGGGGCAGGTGGTCGAGCAGCGTGAACATCGCCGACTCCGGTCCCTTGGCGAGGGTCGCGGAGAAGTCCACCGTGCCCTCGCGCTGGAACCACACGGCGGCGCCGCCGCTGATGACGAACCAGAGCACGCTGACGCCGGACGGGACGAGCAGGACACCGATGACGAACTCGCGGACGGTCCGCCCCCGGGAGATCCGGGCGATGAAGGCCCCGACGAACGGCGCCCACGACATCCACCACGCCCAGTAGAAGATGGTCCAGGTCCCGAGCCACTGCTTGTCGATGAACGCCCCCGTCCGCGAGGACATGGGGATGAGGTCCTGCAGGTAGCCGCCGACCGACGCGGGGAGCAGGTCGAGGGTGGCGATCGTGGGGCCGAAGACGAAGATGAGCACGGCCAGGAGGGCGGCCAGGTAGAGGTTGGCGGTGCTCAGCCACTGCACGCCCCGGTGCACGCCGGTCGCCGCCGAGACGACGAAGGCGGCGGTCAGCACGATGATGACGACCACCTCCAGCCGCCGGCCGCTGAGCCCGAACAGCGCGTTGAGGCCGTACTCCACCTGCAGGGCTCCCAGCCCCAGGCTGGTGGCGGTGCCGAAGACCGTGGCGAGGAGCGCCAGTAGATCCAGTGCCCGTCCCGCGAGCGGCCGGGGCCTGCCGCCGAACAGCGGGATGAAGGCGTCGCTGAACCGGTTGCCGCGCCCCATGCGGAAGGTCGAGTACGCCAGGGCCAGTCCGGTGATCGCGTAGATGGCCCAGGGGTGCAGGGTCCAGTGGAACAGCGAGTACTCCATCGCGACGCGCGCGGCCTCCGGCGAGCCCGCGGTGACGCCCAGTCCCGGAGGCGGCCGGAGCAGGTGCGTGACGGGCTCGGCGACGCCGTAGAACATGAGGCCGATGCCCATGCCGGCGCTGAACATCATCGCGACCCACGCGAGGTTGGAGAACTCCGGGGTGTCGTCGTCCTTGCCGAGCCGGATCGTGCCGTACCGGCTCGCCGCCAGTACGACCGCCAGGACCAGGAAGAGGTCGGCGGCGACCACGAACAGCCAGCCGAAGCCGTCGAGCACCCAGCCGAGCGCGTCCGTGCCCGCCGTGTTCAGCGATTCCGGGGAGATCACCCCCCACGCCACCATCGCGAGCAGCAGCGCCACGGCGACCGCTGCCAGCGGGACATCGAGTTTCCGCATGGAACCGGGCCCCCGTCATCGATGCATCCCCCGTATCCGGCTTACTGCCCGGTGCGAAGTTCGCGAACCGTGACAACCGTCCCGGGGGGTGAGACCGTCGAACAACCGACGGCGCTCGGAGGGGGACTGGATGGTTCCGGGATACCGCGAGGTGCGAGAGCTCGGCGGCGGGGGCGGCGGCCGCGTGGTGCTGGCCACCTACGAGGCCACCGGCGCCTATGTGGCCATCAAGTATCTCGGCGCCTCCCTGCGGGACTCCCCCGGGTTCCTGGCCGGGTTCCGGCGGGACGCCCACGTCCTGGCGGACCTGCGCGATCCCAACGTGGTCTCGTTCCACGAGTACTACGAGGACGTGATCCAGGCCGCGATCGTGATGGAGCTGGTGGACGGGGTCCCGCTCCGGAGGATCCTGGCCCGGCACGGCGCCCTCGGCCCCGAGGCCGCGCTGGTGGTGCTGCGGGACTCGCTGGCGGGCCTCGCGGCCGCGCACTCCGCGGGAGTGGTGCACCGCGGCCACCGGCCGGAGAACGTGCTCGTCCAGGCGGACGGCGCCGGCAAGCTGACGGACTTCGGCGTGGCCGCCCGCACCGGCGGGCCGGGGCCGCCGGGCGGCCTGCCCTACGCGGCGCCCGAGTGGTGGGACGGGCTCCCGGCCGGTCCGGCGGGCGACCTGTACGCGGCCGCGTGCGTGTTCTTCGAGTGCCTCACGGGGCGCCCGCCGTACGGCACGGCGCACGCGGGGCCCGGCCCGGAGACCGCGGGACCGGCGGAGCTCGCGGAGCTCGCGGAGCTCGCGGAGCTTGGGCGGCGGCACCGGATCGAGCCGGTCCCGGTGGAGGCGGTTCCGGCCCCGGCCCCTCGGCTCCACGGGCTCCGCGAGCTGGTGACACGCGGACTGGCCAAGGACCCGGCGGACCGGCCGGCCACGGCCCGGGAATTCGCCGCGGCCCTGGAGTCGGTCGCGCCCGCGGCCTGCGGGCCGGACTGGGAGCGGCGGGGGCGGCAACGCCTGGCCGAGCTCGCCATCGGGCTGGCGCTGGCGTTCCCGCTGGCCAGGACCACTCCCAGGGCCGGCGTCCCGAAGCCCGGGAACGCGGCCGGCCGGGCGGGCACGGCGCGCCGGCCCCGGCTCGGCCCGCGGATCGCGGCGGCCGCGGGGATGATCGGCGTCGCGGTCGTCACCGGACTGGTGGTCGCGGGCCGGACCCCCGACCGGCTCGCCTCGGGCACGGTCTTCACTCCCGCCCCGGGACGGCACGCGGGCGGCACGGCCGCCTCCGGCGACCACGGGACGGCCCGGCCGGCCGGCCGCGGACGGTCCCGGGACCCCGTCGTCCCCAGCCCCTCCCCCGGGCCGCCGAGGAGCGCCGCCCCCGGCCGGACCGCGCCGCCCGCGCCCACCGGGCCGGGCGGTTCCCCGGACCGGTCCGCTCCTCCGGCTCCCACCGGCGGGCCCGGGCGTCCCGGCCCCACCGCGCGGCCGGGCAGTCCGGGACCCACCGCGACGGCCACCGGTCCGGGCCGGCCGGGTCCCACCGCGACGGCCACCGTCCCCGGCCGGCCGAGCCCGACGGGATCGGCGCCCTCCCCGGGCACGCCGCCCCCGGCCGGGCCTTCGCCCACCCCCTCTCCCGGCGCCCCGGCCGCGGAGGCGGAGATCATCTCGTTCGACGGCTCCGAGGTCGGCTTCCGGGTGCGGGCCGCGGGCACCTCGGCGGTGACCGTGCGGCTGGGGTTCGCCCAGAAGGTCGTCGGCGGCGAGGGCGGGCTGACCGGCGGCGTCCGCACCCTGACGCTGTCCGGTCTGACGGAGTACACCCGCCGGGTCCCCGGGGAGTTCGCCGCCCTTCCCCCCTGCGGGGAGTACGCCCACCGGCTGGTGACGATCGCCGTCGTCCCCGGCGGCGAGATGCGCTCCCGGGACGTGCGGCTGGGCCTGCCCGCCTGCGGGCGGGGCACGGCCTCCGGGCCTTCCGGGCGCTCCGGCCTCTCCGGCTCCTCCGGCTTTTCCGGACCTTCCGGGCTCTCCGGGCCCTCCGCTCCGGAGGCGGACCCGGATCGCACCGGGACAGACTCCGGCGTCTCCGGGACGGGCGGCCTCCCGGAAATCGGAGACCTCACGGGGACGGACGACGTCTCGGAGGCGGCGGGGGCGGGTGGCTGAGTGGAGGTCCGGCCCGGCGGCGGACGGCCGAGTGGAGTCCGGCCCGGCAGGCGGACGGCCGAGCGGGTTCCGGCCCCCCGAAAACCGGGTGAAGCACGGCCGGTACCCAGGTTTCGCAAAAAATCACCTGGAACCTCGTCTTGTAGCTGGAAACCGGCATCGCTAGCTTGTCGATCGACAACCGACCCCCGCGGAGGCTTCCTTGACCAAGCTTGGCAACGTCCTGATCCCCGTGGCCGACATGGGAGAGGCGATCGCCTTCTACTCCGGGACGCTCGGCCTGGCGGTGCGCTTCCGCGACGGCGACCGGTTCGCGGCCCTGGACGGGGGCGGCGCCACGGTCGCGCTGGTGGCGGCGGAGGAGCGGGTGGCCGGGGAGGTCACCGCGCCGTCCTACCGGGTGGACGACGTCGCGCGGGCCGTACGGGAGCTGGCGGACGCGGGCGCGACGGTGGTGCGCGAGCCGGAGGCGGGACCGCACGAGACGAGGGCGGTGCTCCGCGACCCCTCGGGGAACACCCTCGTCCTCTACGCACCCATCTGAGTGGTCCTACCCAGTTTTGAGATCTATGCACGCTTTACCGTGACGTAACCTATTCTTGAAGCATGTAACCCCTCCCGTCACGGAAGACACTGGCCAATGGTGCCGCCACACGCGCCCCGGTCCCTCTCCGACCGCCCGCGTGAACGCACCATCGTTCGACCCCGTCCCCGATGCCCAGGTCGCGAAGGCGGCGCGACCACACACGCGTGGCCATCGGGGTTCTCGCGAAACTCTCTATGACCCCTGAGATGCACAAGTTCATCGAGCTGCTGGAAAGCCAGCTCGGTTACTCCGAGAAGTCGGACGGTTACACGAAGTTCGGCGGCTGGTACGACGGCACCGTGGTGTCGAAGGACGACTACTCCTCCGCCCCCTGGTGCGACATGTACCTGTCGTGGGCGGCGCACAAGCTCGGCTACGAGAGCTGGGTGGGGCAGTTCGCCTACACCGTCTACCACGCGCGGTGGTTCAAGGAGCAGGACGCCTGGGGCACCACCCCGGAGCCCGGCGCCATCGTCTTCTTCGACTGGGGCGGCTCGAACAAGATCGACCGCATCGACCACGTGGGCATCGTGACCAAGGTCGAGGGCCGGAAGATCCACACGATCGAGGGCAACATCGACGGCGGGGTCGCCAAGCGCAAGGTGCGCGACACCGACAAGGTCGTCGGCTACGGCTACCCCGAGAAGATCAAGGCCCGGCTGGAGAAGGAGGCGGCCCAGAAGAAGACCGTCGTCACCTCCTCCGACGTCCGGTCCGACAACTCGGTGGAGGTCTCGCCCGACCCCGGTGTGCTGGCGCTGTTCGCCGTGCCCGACCCCGTGCCGGTCGAGAAGACCGGCACGAAGACGACCGCCAAGCCCGCTCCCAAGCACGCCAAGGGCCCCGGCAAGCACGCCGCCCCCTCGCCGTCCCCCGCCCAGGCCGAGGCCCCGGCGACCACGACCACGACCGTCAACGGCGTCGGCACCGGTACGGCGGGCGCCACCGGGACCACCGGCACGACGGGCGCGACGGCGGGGATCACCGGCACGACGGCCGGGCAGGCCGCCGCGCCGTCCGGGACCTCGGCCGGAAAGCACGCCAAGCCGGCCACCGCGGACACCAAGGCGATCTCCGCGGACCCGGTCGCCTCCGGCCGCGACCTGTCCCTGCCCGTCCCCCAGCTCGGCAGCCCGACCGTTCTCGCGCCGGTCCTGCTCACCGCGATGGCGATGATCGCCCATGCCAGGATGAAGCAGTCGCGGACCCGCCTCGCCTTCGCCGGCGCGGTCCCCGCGGCCCCGTCGCGGAAGGCGCCCGCCCGCCGGGCCCCCGGCCGCCGCCGCGCACCGGGACGCCGCCGGATGACCAAGAACGCGCCTGCCACGGCCGTGTCCCCCGTCTCCACGGCCCCGGTCGTCGAGTCGCGGACCGCCGGGACGGTCCTCCCCGAGATCACGCCCACCCCGGTCCCCATCCCCGCGGCCACCACGGCGCGGGACGGCCGGGTGTCCCTCCCCGGGGCCGCGACCGCACGGACGGCCGTCTCCACCACCGCGGCGGTCCCGCCGGCCGAGCAGGCCGTCGTCACGGCCTCGTCCCTGCACGTCTACCGGGCCGACGAGGCCCTGCCGGCGGCACTCGCCCGTACCGGCTCCCACGGCGCGGGGGCCGAGCCGTTCCCCGACGCGGCCAGCCTCACGCACGCCGAGGAGACCGACCTGACGGCCCTCCTCGCCCGCGTGAGCGAGACGGCGGAGAGCTGGCTCTCCGCCGTCTCCGGGGACCGCCCCGAGGCCGCCTCCGAGAGCTGGTTCTCCCCCGTATCGGGCAGCCGGTCCACGACCGCCTCCGAGGGCTGGTTCGCGTCCGTTCCGGAGAGCCGGTCGGGCGCGGCCGGGGACGCCGCAGGGACCGGAGACGCCGGGAGGCCGGAGCGGGCTCCGGACCGGGAGATCTCCCCGGTCCGCCGCCACGACGGCCCGAGGGCGCCCTACCAGGGCAGACGCCGCCTGCGCGAGCATCCCGCCGAGGCCATCGCCTTCACGCAGGACGCCCGGCAGCAGGACCGGCGGCACCATCGCGAGCACCCGCTGGAGACGTCGGCCTTCGCCCAGGACGTCCCGCTGCGCGGCCGGCGGCACCGGCGTTCCGAGTCCGTGGCCGGCACGACCGTCCGGCTCGGGCCCGCCCCGGCCGTCCGCACCCGGTCCGTCGACCTCCCGAACCGGTCCGTCGACCTCCTGAGCCGGTCCGCGGACGTCCTGAGCCGGTCCGCGGCCGTCCTCGCCCAGGAGGACATCGTGGTCGGCGGTGACGTCCTGGTGCGCGGCGGTTACCGGGGACGCCGCCGGGCGAAAATCCCGGAGCGGGTGTGACCGCCGCTCCCGGCCCCGCGAGGGATCCGGGAACGGCGCGCCCGAAGGTCTCCGGATGCCCCATGACGTCCGGGGACCCGCGGGTCTCCGGGCGCTCCATGACGTCCGGGGGCCCGCCGGGAGCGGCGCCTCAGCGCCCGTCGTCCGGGTGCCGGCCGAGACCGCGGCGCAGCCGTTCCAGCTCCGCCTCCAGATCGGCGATCCTGGTGTCGGCCCCGGGGCCGGCCTGCGGGGCCTGACCGTACGGCGGCTGCGGGGCGACGGCGGGGCCGTCCCCCGGCCCCATCGGGAGGGGGTGCGGCGATCGCCGCGAGTGGACGGGCCGCCGCGGCGCGCCGTACGGATCGTGCCCGCCGTACGGGTCCGCGCCGTACGGGTCGTACCGTCCGGACCGGTCGCCCTGGGGCACGGGCCCGTGCCCCGCCATCCGGGGGGCCTGCCGCGCGTCGTACGGGATCTCGGGGAAGGGCGCCGGCGCCTTCGGGCGGCGCCTGCGCCCGAGCACGACGGCCAGGGCGCCGAGCGCGGCCACGAGCGCCAGGCCTCCGCCGCCCCACATCAGCCACGGCGGGATCGGGCCCGGGCTCCTGTCCCGGCCCGCGGTGATGGCCTGCTGGGAGTCGGAGATGTACCGGGCGACGTAGGGGTGGTTCGGGTGCAGCGCCTGGACCTCCCGGAACTTCGGCAGCGCCTCGGAGTAGTGGTCGGCGAAGAACAGCTCCAGCGCCTCGTTGTAGGTCCTCGTCGTCACCGACTCGGCGGGCCGGATGTTCTTCTCGTTCAGCTTCTCCTTGACGACGCCGACCGGCAGCACGAAGCTCTCCCCCTCGGTGGAGCCTCCGTCCTGCTGGATCAGCCCGCCGACCAGGATGCCGATGACCTTGCCGTCCCTGCTGAACACCGGTCCACCGGAGTTCCCCGGGTAGGAGGGCGCCTGCGTCTGGATGTACGGCACGCCCTCGGGGGTCTGCCTGGAGGCGTTGTAGGGGCCCTCGGTGAACGCGGGTTCGAGCTTGGACTCGATGTTGAAGATCGAGGTCTGCGTCACCGTGCCGGGGAAACCGCTGATGTAGAGCGTGTCGCCGACCCGCACGTCGGAGTCGGCGCCCAGCGGAACGGTCGGCAGGTTGTTCATGCCGTTGGCCTTGAGGATCGCGACGTCCTTGCCCGGGTAGACCGTCCCCCTGGCGACCAGCTCGATGGGGACCGCCTTGGCGGTCTTGTCCACGCCGCCGCCGGGCAGGCTCTGCAGCAGGGACAGCGAGCTCTCGACGTTACGGATCTTGATGTTGTCGGCGTTCCAGATCTGGAAGATCTTGGCGGCGGTCCGGACGATCTCGTCGTCGGAGGCGAACTCGCCGAGGTCGGCCACCAGGTCGGCGGCGTCCTTCTTGTTGATCTTCTCGAGTGCCTGGGACGCGAAGGTCCGCGCCAGCTGGGCGTCCTCCTGACCGACGCAGTGGGCGGCGGTGACCATGTAGCCGTCCGGCGTGACCCACCAGCCCGTGCACAGCCCGCCCGCGGTGGCCTTCACGACCCGCTCCGGCTTCCCCGGCGAGAAGTAACGGCCCGGGTTCCCGGCCATCTGCTGGACGATCCACCGGTAGATGCTGTTGTCGTCGGAGGAGATCTTGCCCGACCGGACGGCCTCGACCCCCTGTACGGTCAGGTTCCTGATCGCCGCCGGCTTGGCCACCGGGGTCGGCACCGCGACGTCGGCGGTGTAGGACACCGAGGTGAGCTGCACGGCCGGATGCGTCCGGGCCGCCAGCCGCGTTCCCACGGGAATCTCCGGATCCTTCGGGGCCGCCAGGGCGGCTCCGGGTGACGCCATGACGCCGGCCAGGACCAGTCCCGCCAGCCCGGCCGCGACGGTTGTTCGTGCCTGCATTAGCTCGCTCTCCCCAAACTCGCTTTCCGGAGCGGAGCATTCCGGGCACGACTTGGGGAGGACTTGGAACCGGCTGGCAGCCCCGCCCGCTCATCGGCGGAGCGCGGGCCGGGCACGCGGCGGGCCCCGTACGGCGCGGCCGGCGAGCGCTCCCCGTCCGGCGACGGGGCACGGGCCGGGGACGCGGCAAGGGCCGGGGACGCGGACACGCGGCCCGCGGCCCCGGCCTCTCGCGGGGCGCGTCAGCACGTCCACGGGCTCCAGGAGTTCCAGGAGGTCCAGGGGCTCCACGCGCTCCAGGTGCCGACGAGCCGTCCACGACGGCGGGCAGGGGGTGCAGGACGGCGAGCAGGAGGTGCAGCAGGTCCACCCGGACACGATCGGCGTGACCGGCGTCAGGATCTCGATCGGCCGCACCGGCACCGTCCCGATCGTCACCCCGGGGATCATCCGGACGGGCGGGACCACCGGAGGCGCCGGAGCCACCGGGACCGGCGGTCTCGGCCTCGCCGGGCCGGGAGGACCCGCGGACCCCGCCGGACCCGCGGGACCGGGTGGGCCTCCAGGCCCCAGCGCGTTCCCCGTGCCGGGGGGCTGGTCGCCGCCGGGGCTCCCGCCTGCCTGCCGGGGGCGGAGTGCGGCGCTCGCCCGCACCGTGGAAGAAGCACGTGAATCTCCCTGTGCCCTTGATGGCGGAAATCTTGCTTGATTACGCACCGAATGTGCTGATCAGCCAAAAAGGTACTTCGGGGTGCAAAAAACCATCCGGACCACACGGTTCGCCGGAAGCAAATAGATGCCAGGAAATCACAACCCTCGCACCTTCTCGCGGGGGTTGATCCCTGTTGTCGGATCCAATCCGAGAAACACCTGGCGCACCCGGTGCGCCTATCCGGAAAAGGCGATATTTCCGGCGGCCGGCGTCTCGACACGCCGGCCGGGGTGCCGCGCATGCCGGGGTCCAGGGCCGACAGGACGAACATGCGCGGCACGTCTTCCGAACCCGAGGGGCACGGAGGGCGACGGCTCCCGGTCGTGGGACGCGGACGGTGACGGCTCCCGGTCACGGGGTCGCGGACCGGGGACTCCGGCCGGGGACCGGACTCTCCCCGGCCGGAGGACTCGGAAAGACCCCGGCGCTCAGAAAGCGAAGACCAGGCCGGTAGCCCTGCGCAGCTCACAGGAGTTGGGGTAGGTCCGCTGGAACCGGATGTACCGGCCGTTCCAGGAGCCGTACGCCCGCGCCGTGACCGGCTGGTAGATGCGCGAGCAGAAGATCGGCGACACGACGCTGACGAACGCCGGGTTGCCCTGCGCCGGGGCCAGCTCCCTGCACGCCGCGTACGGGTTCGGGTGCGTACCGCGCACGGGAGAGCAGCTCAGCCAGACGGTCCGCGGCTGGGTGAACGGCCCGTAGGCCCTGGCGACCGACAGCGTGAGCTGCCTGACGCCGGGGAAGGGCGGCCTCACGGACGGAGGCGGCAGGGGCATGGGAGGCGGTACGGGCCGGCCGGGCCCAGGCGGTACGGGCATGGGAAGCGGTACGGGCCGGCCGGCCCCGGGCGGCATGGGCCGGGGACCGGGCGGAGGCGGCGGGATGTCCGCCGGGTCCGTCATGTCCTGCCAGGCCGGGTCCGCCTGGAGCTGCGCGGAGCCCGGGTCGTACCCGGGGTCGTACTCGGGATCGCTGGGCCCGGTGGCCGCCTGGGCGGCGGTGACGGTGCCGCCGAGCAGGATCAGGCCGGTGACGGTCGTGCACAAGAGACGTCGCATGGAATCCCCAAAGAAAACGCGTTGCCTGAAAGGCCGGAAAGGGGCTTTCCAGCCTTTTCGGGGGGATGATGTGCGTCCTGAACAGTGAAAATGCTATATCCGCTAAGGCCGGGATGTCGCATGGCGACTCGCCGCCGAACGTCATCTGTGACCCGTTTTTCCGGCACGGAACCGCTTAATCAACACATAACCGATTAATCAGCACAAAACTATCCGGCCGACGCGAAACCGCTCCGCCGGAACGGACAGGCGTCCCGGCCTCCGGCGCCATTCTCGCCGAGACCGGCGCCGCCGCGTGGGCTCATCGGGAAAACCGCGGGGAACTCGGCGAGGACGGCCCAGGCCGGCGCGGGTGACCCCGGGCCGGCGACGCGGGTCATCCCAGGCCGGCGCCGACGAGCCTGCCGCGCGGCTCCTCCGCCGGGGCCTCCTCCTCGTCGTGCCCCTCCACGGAGAGGTCCGGCAGGATCCGGTCCAGCCAGCGGGGGCACCACCAGTTCAGCCTGCCCAGCAGGGCCATGGTCGACGGCACCAGGAGCCCGCGGATGACGGTGGCGTCCACCGCGACGGCGACGGCGAGGCCGACACCGAAGATCTTGACCATGGGGTCGGGGTAGGCGATGAAGGCCACGAAGACGGCCACCATGATCAGGGCCGCGGAGGTGATGACCCGGCCGGTCGACCCCAGCCCTTCGGCCACCGCCCGGCGGTTGTCCCCGTGCCGCAGGTACGCCTGCCGTACGGCGGTGAGCAGGAAGACCTCGTAGTCCATCGACAGGCCGAACAGCACCGCGAACAGCATCAGCGGGATGTAGCTGTCGATCGGCACCGTGAAGAAGATCGCGGTCAGGAAGGAGTCGTCCACGCCGACCGGCGGGTCCATGCCGACCAGGGCGCTGCCCAGGCCGAAGGAGAAGACCAGCGACAGCGCGCCGAACGCCGCGCCGAGCGAGACCAGGTTCATCACCGCGGCCTTGATCGCCACCACGGGCGACCGGAACGCCAGGAGCAGCAGCAGCGCGCTCAGCGCCACCACGACGGCCATGACGATCGGGGTGCGCTCGGCCATCCGCGCGTTCGCGTCGGCCATGCCCGCCACCTTGCCGCCCACGTGCACCTCGGCCCCGTCGAGGCGGATCGCGCGCACGCCTTCGACCACGTCCAGCGCCCGCGGGTCGCCGGGGCCGTACTCGGGGATTGCCTGGACCAGCGCGGCGGTGCCGGTGTCGTTGAGGACGGGGTCGGCGGTGTGCGCCACGCCGTCGACCGCGGCGACCTTCCTCTTGAGCTCCTTGAGCACGGCCGGCTCGGGCCCCGAGGCCGGAGCCTTCTCGTCGAGCGAGGCCACCACGATCAGCGGCCCGTTGAACCCCGGCCCGAACCCGGCCTCCAGCAGCTCGTATGCGCGGCGGGCGTCGGTGCCCTTCTCGGCGTAGCCGTCGTCGAGCGTGCCGAGCTTCATCCCGAGGGCGGGGGCGGTCAGCGCGCCGAGGATCACGACGCTGAGCGCGAGCACCCGCCAGGGGCGTCGGGCGACCCAAGTGCCGAGCGCCGACCAGCCCGAGGCGCCGTGGCTTCCCTTCCGGCCGCCCGCGAACGGCAGGCGCAGCGCGTTCACCCGGTGGCCGAGCAGGCCGAGGAGCGCGGGCACCAGGGTGACCGCGGTGATCACCGCGCAGACGACCGAGACCCCGGTGATCCAGCCGAGCGTCTGCAGCATCGGGAACCCGGCGAGCATGAGCGCGCTGAGCGCGATGATCACCGTGCCGCCCGCGAAGACCACCGCGCTGCCGGAGCTCGCCACGACCCGGCGCACCGCCTCGTGCACCGGCACCCCGGCGGCCAGCAGCCCGCGGTGCCGGCTCAGCAGGAAGAGCGCGTAGTCGATGCCGACGCCGAGCCCGATCATCGTCGCCATGATGGATGCCTGCTTCGGCACGTCCACGACGTGCCCGAGCAGGCTGATCAGGCCCAGGCCGGTCGCGATGCTGATCAGCGCCGTGAAGATCGGGATCATCGCGGCCACCACGGTGCCGAACGCGAAGACCAGCACCAGCAGCGCGCAGAGCACGCCGATGATCTCGCTGGCCCCCGTCTTGATCTCCTTGTCGGCGGGGGTGGAGGCGACGGCGGGCACCGCCTCGATCCCCGCCGCCCGCGCGGGGGCCGCCGCGTCCGAGACCTGGCGGCTGATCTCGGCCACCTTGTCGGTGTCGTGGCCCTGGAGTTTGGCGGTGATGATGCCGATCTGGAGGCTGGAGGCCATTCCGCCGACCCGGTAGGGGGTCTGCACCTCGGTCACGTGGGGCAGCGCGCGGATCCCGTCCATCGCCCGCTGGACCGCGTCCTTGCGGCTCTTGGCGGTGAGGGGCCCGTCGGGCGAGTAGAGCACGATCTGGACCGTGCCGCCCGTGTCGTAGCCGGGGCCGAAGCCCTCGCGCATCAGGTCGTGCGCCCGCTGGGCGTCGGTGCCGGGGATGGCGACGTTGTTGTTCACCGGGCCGGGGAACAGCAGCGAGCCCGCGGTGAGCAGCACCGCCACGGCGACCCACAGCGCCAGCACGGCTCCGCCGTGCCGCGCGCACCAACTTCCCAGCCGCCCCAGCAAGCCCGACATCGGTGACCGTCCCCTTGAGAACCCTCGAAACCGGCGCGGCCCTCGTACGGCACGCGAAATCCCCAGGAGAGCGTATTGCGAAATATCACGAAATAAGGGATCTCAACGGTGAATGAGACGATGAACACACTCGTACGCCGGACCCCGTCCGCATCAGCCGCCCACCGGGACCGCCCCGGGCCGCCGCCCAGGCCCCAGCGGCCCCATCGACCCCAGGAACCCACAGGTCAACGCCGTGACGACGCCTCGCCCCGAATCCGGCTCAGCCTTCGCCCGCCGGGTCCTCCGAGGGGCCGGGCTGTTCCGTGGCGGGCGGGTCCGGCGGCGCGGAGGGGTCCGGCCCGGTGGAGGGCTCCCCGGGCCCCGGGCCGGACTGCCCGGCGACGCCGACGGTGATCACGACCGTGGCGCCCGGCGCGGCGCACCCGCCCGGCTCCGGGCTCTGGGCCAGCACCTTCCCGTCCCGCTCCGGGTCGTCGACGAGCCGGGGCCGGAGCCGTACGGCGAGCCCCGCCCCGCTCAGCGCGTCACGCGCGGCCTCCGCCGTCCGCCCCGCCACCGACGGCACCGCCGTGCCGCGCCGGGACACGACGAGCGCGACCCTGTCGCCGGAGGAGGCCCGCGCACCCGCGCCGGGGGTGCTGGCGAGCACCTCTCCCCCCGGCCGCGCCGAGCAACGCGTGGTCACCGCCCCCCGGGCCAGGCCCGCCCGGGTGAGGGCCGCCCCGGCGGCCTCCGTGTCCAGGCCGGCCAGCCGCGGGACGGCCACCCCCGCCGAGATCTCCAGATCGACCCTGGTCCCCCGGGCGACGGTGGCCCGCGCCCGCGGCCGGCTCCCCACGACCTGGCCGATCCGCCGGTCGGAGTCGGTCCGGGTGAGCGCGCCCAGGATCAGCCCGGCCTTCTCGATGAGCCGGGACGCCTCGGCGTGGTCGAGCCCGGCGAGCGCGGGAACGCTCACCCCCGGAACGGCCGGCGGCGGGGTGGAGGCGCCCTCTCCCGGCGGGACGGCGGTCTTCCCCGTCTGCGACCTCGTGGGCGGGACGCGCGGCGCGGTGGCGCCGGACGTGTTCTCGGCCGGGCGGGCCGTACGGCCGGGGTGCGCCGTGAGCCGGTCCCGCGTGCCGGTCTCGGCGGACGGACCGATCAGCCCGCCGCCCATGGCCTGGCTCCCGCCCCCGCCCACCGCGGGTACCAGTGCCCCCGCCAGCACCGCAGCGCTGACCAGCAGCGCGCCGGACATCGCGACGGAGGCCCTGGTGACCGCCCGCCGGGGATGGGCGGGCGGCTCGGTCACCCTGGCGGGGAAGGCGGCGGGGCCCGGTGCGGCGTCGTGGCCCGCCGCCCGCCCGGCGGACGGCGGACCCGCCGTGTGCCCCATGGACGACGGGTCCGCCGTGGACCCCTCGAACGGCGGGGGGCCCGCCGGGTGCCCCGCGGGTGACGAGTCGGCCGCGTGCCCCCCGGATGACGGGTCCCCCGCGTGCCCCGCGGACGACGGGTCCCCCGCGGGCCCCTCGAACGATGAGAGGCCCGCCGGGTATCCCGCGCGCGGCGGCCCGGTACGGCCCGCGCGCGACGTGACGCCCGCCGACGGCCCGCCGCCGTCCTCCCCGAGGAGTGCGAGCAGCAACTCCCGGCTCGTGGGGCGGTCGCGGAAGTCCTTGGCCAGACAGCCCGCGACCAGCCTGCCGAGCCAGCCGTCCAGGCGGCCCAGCTCGGGGGGCGCGGTGAGGACGCGGTGCAGCACCGCCGCGACCGAGTCATGGCCGAACGGGGGCCAGGCGTTGGCCGCGAAGCACACGGTGGCGCCCCAGGCGAAGACGTCTGCCGCCGGGCCCACCTCGGCCCCCTCCACCTGCTCGGGCGCCATGTAGGCGGGGGTGCCCGCGCCGCCGGACACCGGGGCGGCGCCGGTGTCCAGCGCCCTGGCCAGACCGAAGTCGATCACCCTGGGGCCGTCCGGGCCGAGCAGCACGTTCTGCGGCTTGAAGTCGCGGTGCACGATCCCGGCCCGGTGGATGGCGGCCAGCGCGGTGGCGGTGCCGATCGCCAGGCGTTCCAGGGCGCCTCCGGCCCGGGGGCCGCCGACCTCGACCTCCCGCTGGAGCGAGGGCCCGTCGACGAACTCGCTGACGATGTAGGGGCGGTCGCCCGCCAGCCCGGCGCCGACCACCTGGGCGATGCAGAAACGGGCGACCTGCTTGGCCAGCTCCGCCTCGCGCAGGAAGGCGTGCCGGTCCTCCCCGAGCGACCGGTACAGCAGCTTGACGGCGTAGTGCTCGTCCCCGCCCCCGGGACGCGCGGCGAGGTAGACCGTTCCCTGGCCCCCCTCCCCCAGACGGCCGATGACCTCGTACTCCCCGAGTCTCCGGGGGTCCGCTGACGTGAGCGGCTCCGTACGCGGCACGTGAGCCTCCCTCCCCCGCCGTCGCCCCTTGCATCCACTCAAGAAGAGGTGTCCCCGGCAGTCAACGGTGACCAGGCCACCGGCGGCCCGACCGTGACACTCATGTGATGCTCAGGTCAGTGCCTTTCCCCCCGATCCCCCCGAAACCGGCCCCGCTCGCCCCCGGGCGACCCGGTAGCCTGGCGAGGTGCTGGAACAGATCACGGCGACCCGCTACGTGACGCCCCTGCGGGAGGGCGGGTCGCTGCCCGGGGTGGTCGAGGCCGACGACCTCGGCACCTACGTCGTGAAGTTCCGGGGCGCCGGGCAGGGCCGCCGGGTGCTCGTCGCCGAGGTCGTCTGCGCCGAGCTGGCCAGGCGGCTCGGTTTCCGCACCCCCGAGCTGAAGGTGATCGACATCGACCCCCAGCTCGGCGCCCGCGAGCCCGACGAGGAGATCCAGGACCTGCTCAAGGCCAGCGAGGGCGCCAACCTCGCGGTCGACTTCCTGCCGGGGGCGCTGGGCTTCGAGCCCCTCACCTGGCCGCCCGACCCGGAGTTCGCCTCCCGGCTCATCTGGTTCGACGCGCTGATCCACAACGTCGACCGGAGCTGGCGCAACCCCAACCTCCTGCTGTGGCACGGCGACGTCTGGCTGATCGACCACGGCGCGGCCCTGTGGTTCCACCACAACTGGCCCACCGCCGACCCCCGGCGCGGCTTCCGCGCCGACGACCACGTGCTGGCCCCCTTCGCCACCGAGACGGCGCGGGCCGACGCCGAACTCGCTCCGATGATCACCCGGGACCTCCTCGACGCGGTGGTGGACGAGGTCCCCGACGAGTGGCTGGAGGACGAGCCGGGCTTCGACGGCGCGCAGGCCGTACGGCAGGCGTACGTCGACCACCTGCTGGCCCGTGTCCAGGAGCCGCGGACGTGGGTGCCGGAGCCGCCCGCCACGCCGGGGCGGGCCCCGCGGCAGGAGACGAAGACCGGCTCGGTGGGCGCGTTCTGGAAGGACAACCGGTGAGGGACGTCTACGAGTACGCCGTGATCCGGGTCATCCCCCGCGTCGAGCGCGGCGAGCTGATCAACGCCGGGGTGCTGCTCTACTGCCAGCCACGCGGCTACCTGTGCGCGCGGGTGGAGCTGGACGAGGCGCGGCTGCGCGCCCTGGATCCCCGGGCCGACACCGAGGGGGTACGGCAGGCCCTGGGCGTCTACCAGCGGTCCTGCACCGCCGAGGAGGGCCCGCTGGCCGCCGAGCCGCTGGGCGGCAGGTTCCGCTGGCTGACCGCCCCGCGCAGCACGATCGTGCAGACCGGCCCGGTCCACGCCGGCCTCACCGCCGACCCCGACGCGGAGCTGGAGCGCCTGATGACCTGCCTGGTGCGCGGCGTCTGACCCGGCGCGGCGCACCGGTCAACGGCCCTCCGCTCAGAACGGCACCTCAGAACAGCACCGACATGAAGGTGCCGACCTCCTCGAACCCGGCCTTGCGGTAGGCGGCCCTGGCGGGGGCGTTGTAGTCGTTGACGTACAGCGAGACCACCGGCGCGAAGCAGCCGAGCGCGTGCTGGATCACGGCGGCCATCCCGGCCGCCGCGTGCCCCCTGCCCCGCAGCTCGGGGTGGACCCACACGCCCTGCACCTGGCAGGCCAGCGGCGTCACCGCGCCGATCTCGGCCTTGAAGACGACCCGGCCGTCCTCGATCCGCGCGTAGGACCGGCCGATGCGGATCAGTTCGGCGACCCTGGAGCGGTATAACGCGCCGCCGTCCCCGGCCTCCGGGGAGACGCCCACCTCCTCGGTGAACATCGCCACGCAGGCCGGCAGGAGGATCTCGAACTCGTCGGGCCGGACCCGCCTGACCAGCGGGTCGGGTGGCACCGGCGACGGCCGGACGGCCGCCATCACCGGCTGCGCCCAGCGGACGGCCCGAGCCGGGCCCCAGTGGGGCTCCAGCCGCTCCCACAGCGGTCCCACGGCCTCCACGGGGCCGACGATCGACGAGCAGCGGCGGCCCTGCCTGCGGGCACGGTCGGCGAAGGCGTGCACGGCCTCGTGGCCGGCGTTGACCGGCACCAGGTTGGCGCCGGCGTAACAGAGGGCGGTCAGGCCGCCGCGCGGTCCGAAGCCCCACATCTGCCCGCCGAGCCTGGCCGGGCTGAGCCCGACGGCACGGACCCGGGAGGCCACGAAGACGTTGGCCACAGGGTCGGCGTCGAGCAGCGCCAGAACCTCGTCACGGTCGTTGTCGTCGAGCACGCGCGACGCCATCGTGCGGAGCATCACGGCCTCAGCCTACGCGACCCCCTCGATTTTGGCAGGAACCAACTCAGAGGCCGTCATCCCCCCATGGCGATCGCGCGGGCCACCGGGCGCTCCTCCGCGGGCACGGGCTCGGGGTTTCCGGCGCAGCGGACGTCGGCGGCGATTCCGGGACGACGTGCCGCGCCGTATGCGGATCCCGTCCCGTTCCCGGCCGTTCCGGTCCTGGCGGCTCCGGCACGGCGGGCGTCATCGGACGCGGCCGGCGGCGCGGACACGGGCAGGACACCGTCCCTCAGGTAGGCGAACAGGCGGCGGTCCACGCACGCGTTCCCGTCGAGGGCGACGCCGTGGTTGCCGCTCGTCGCGCTCACCAGCCGGGAGGCGGTGAACAGCCGGCGCAGCCGCAGCGCCCCGTCGTACGGCGTGGCGGCGTCCCGCTCGGCCTGGATGAGCAGGATCGGCGGGAGCCTCGGGTCGTCCCGCAGCCCGACCGGCGTGCCGCCCCGCTGCGGCCAGAACGCGCAGGGGGCGTTGTACCAGGCGTTGGACCAGGTGAGGAAGGGCGCCCGGCTGTGCATCCGCGTCATGTCCCGCCGCCAGACGCCCCAGTCACGCGGCCAGGCGGCGTCGCGGCACTGCACCGCGAGGTAGACCGCGTAGCTGTTCTCGGCCGCGGCGTCGGTCTCGACGTTGCGGCGGTAGGCGGCGAGCAGCGGCCCGGCGTCGCCCTTGCGGACGTAGGCGGAGAACGCCTTGGCGAACTGGGGCCAGACCAGGTCGGAGTAGCCCGCGACGGTGTAGAGGTCGTCGAGTTCGCTCGGGCCGAGCCTCCCGCCCGCCGGGTGGTCGCGCAGCCGGTCGCGCATGGCGTACCAGGCGAAGGAGACGGCCTTCTGGGTCGGGCCGAGCCGGTAGAGGTCGTTGTGGCGGGCCGTCCACCGCAGGAAGTCCTGGTGCCGCCGGTCGAAGGTGACGTTCTGCGCGAGGTTGGACTCGTACCAGATCCCCTTGGGGTCCACCACGCTGTCCAGGACCATCCGCCCGACCCGGTCGGGGAAGAGGGTGGCGTAGACCGCGCCGAGATAGGTGCCGTAGGAGTAGCCGAGATAGTTGATCCGCCGCTCGCCGAGCGCCTCCCGGATCGCGTCCATGTCCCGGGCGGAGTTCTCGGTGGTCATGTACGGCAGCAGCCAGTTCCACCGGCTCCCGCACGCCTCGGCGTACCGGCGGGCGCGGTCCGCCAGCACCGACTCCTCCCGGCGGTCGCGCGGCACGTAGTCGGGACGGGGGGCGTCGTAGAGCTTCCCGGGGCTCATGCAGCGCAGCACGGGCCGGCTCCTGCCGACGCCCCGCGGGTCGAAGCCCACCACGTCGAACCGGCCGGACAGGCCGGGAGGGAGTTGGGCGGCGACCCGCCGGGCAAGGTCGCGGCCCGAGGCGCCGGGCCCGCCCGGGTTGACCAGCAGCACCCCCAGGTGGTCGCGGCCGGGTGCGGCCGTCCCGCGGATCCGGGTCAGGGCCAGGCTGATCGTCCGGGACGGGTCGCCGTAGTCGAGCGGCACCCGCACCGAGGCGCACTCCTCGGTGTTCGCCGCCCGGCCGGGGACGGCCGGCGGCCCGAAGATCCCGGTGCCGTGCTGCCCGCCGCAGGGTTTCCAGGCCGGCTCGTCCCGCCGCTGCGCCACCGCCCCCTGGGGCGCCCCGAGCGCGGCGACCAGCAGCGATACGCCCCCGATGACCCCGATGACCCTTTTCACATCATCCCCCTACTCCTACGGCAGAGGTGATGGTCTCCCGGGGCGGGACGGGGCCACCGGCGACACGGCCGGTTCTTTACCGGCGCACGCCCGGCCGATTACCTCCGCGAGGGACGCGGGACCGACGGCGGCGCGCCCGGACCGGGAGGTCCGACGGCCGGCCCGGGAGGTCCGCCGCATCACGCCGGACGGCCCCGCGCGAACCGTCCGGGATCCGTCTCCGGTGAGCAGCGGACGCGTGGAGCGGCGGACCCTCGTCGAGGGCGGGTGGATTCCCTTCCCCCCTGACCTCAGGTGACGGTGGAGACGACCACCCGGCGGTTCCTGGCGCGTCCCGCCGGATCGTCCGAGCCGTCGGACCTGGTGTTCGGCTCGACCGGTTTGGCCTCGCCGTATCCCCGCGCCTTCAACCGTGATCGCGCCAGGCCCCCCTCGCTCGCCAGCCACTCGACGACCGCCTGGGCCCGCCGTTCGGACAGCGACCGGTTGTAGGAGTCGTCGCCCTTGGCGTCGGTGTGCCCGTCGACGGCGATCGGCGCGCCCGCTTCCGCCTTCTCCCCGATCTCCCGGGCGATGCGCCTGAGCTCGGAGGCGGCCGCGGGCTTGATGACCGCCTCGTCGAAGTCGAACAGCACGTCGGCCCTGAGAGTGAAGGCGATCGAGTCGTCTCCCTTCAGGATCTCGCTCTTGCCGACCTCGTACGACTTCAGCTCGGCGGCCGGGATCTCCACCGCGGGCACCTCGACCGCGGGCACCTCCACCGCCGGCACCTCGACGGCCGGGACGCACTCGTTCCGGTCGTTGCAGGCGTTCGGCCGGATGATGAACGGGCGGATGACGAACGGCCGGATCACGAACGGGCGGATGATGAACGGCCGGATCACGAATGACACGATCCCGCCCTCCTTCGGTTCGACCTGGCACACCTCGGGTGTCGACACGCCCTCGGCGTGCTGCGCCTCGGCCCGCTTTCCGTCGGCCCGAACCGGATCGAGCTTGATCCCGCCCGCGTCGACGCCGGGTATCTCGACCGGCGGGATCTCCACGGCGGGAATCGACACCGGCGGGATCGACGCCGCGCCGAGGCACCCTCCGGGAGCCGGGGCGATCTCGGTGCACTGGGCGGGAACGCGCTGTGCGGGGATGTCGACGCCGGGGATGGTGACGGCGGGAACGGTGGTGCCGCCGATCTTCGCCTCCGGGATGACCACCGGGTCGGCGTGCACGGCCGGGATGTCCACCGCCGGGATGAGCTTCCCGTTCGGGCAGTCCGCCGGCTCGGACCCGGTCGGCACCGGCGTCGGCGTCGGCGAGGCCGGGCCGCCGGACGCCTCGGTGGCCGTGGTGGTCGCGGTGGTCGCGGTGGTCGCGGTGGTCGCGGTGGTCGCGGTGGTCGCGGTGGCGCTTTGCGAGCTCGCGTGGGCCGGCGTCTGGCGCTCCTCCCCGCCCCCGCCGATCGTCGTGGCACCGCACGCGGCCGTCACCACGGCGAGCAGCGGTGTCAGAAACCTGATTCTCGTCGTGATGGATCTCCCGGGGATTCTCCACATGACCCTCGACGATAGGAGATCCACCTTCAGGATCCGTATAGCGCGTTCATCGAGGCCGAGCGGCGGGGATCCGTGGCACGGGACCCGGGCGTGTGGATCCTCACGGTGGTGAGGATCCACGAAGCGCGTGGGTCAGCCGACGACGACCTGGGCGCCGGAGCCGTCCTCGTCGTCGAGGTCGACCTCGACGCCCATCTCCTCGGCCAGGCGCAGGGCCTCCTCGATGAGGGTCTCGACGATCTGCGACTCGGGGACGGTCTTGATGACCTCGCCCTTGACGAAGATCTGGCCCTTGCCGTTGCCGGAGGCGACGCCGAGGTCGGCCTCGCGGGCCTCCCCGGGGCCGTTGACGACGCAGCCCATCACCGCGACGCGCAGCGGGACCTTCAGCCCGGCGAGCCCGGCCTGCACCTGCTCGGCCAGGGTGTAGACGTCGACCTGGGCGCGGCCGCAGGACGGGCAGGAGACGATCTCCAGGCCGCGCTCGCGCAGGCCCAGGGACTCCAGGATCGCGGCGCCGACCTTGATCTCCTCGACCGGCGGGGCCGACAGCGACACCCGGATGGTGTCGCCGATGCCCTCGGCCAGCAGCGCGCCGAACGCGACGGCGGACTTGACCGTGCCCTGGAACGCCGGGCCCGCCTCGGTGACGCCGAGGTGCAGGGGGTAGTCGCAGCGGGCGGCGAGCAGGCGGTACGCCTGGACCATCACGACCGGGTCGTTGTGCTTGACCGAGATCTTGATGTCGCGGAAGCCGTGTTCCTCGAACAGCGAGCACTCCCACAGCGCCGACTCCACCAGCGCCTCGGGGGTGGCCTTGCCGTACTTCTCCAGCAGGCGGCGGTCGAGCGAGCCGGCGTTGACGCCGATCCGGATCGGCACGCCGTGGTCGGACGCGGCGCGGGCGATCTCGCCGACCTTGTCGTCGAACTTCTTGATGTTCCCGGGGTTGACCCGGACCGCGGCGCAGCCGGCCTCGATCGCGGCGAAGACGTACTTCGGCTGGAAGTGGATGTCGGCGATCACCGGGATCTGCGACTTCTTCGCGATGATCGGCAGCGCCTCGGCGTCGTCCTGGGACGGCACGGCGACGCGGACGATCTGGCAGCCCGAGGCGGTCAGCTCGGCGATCTGCTGCAGCGTGGCGTTGATGTCGGCGGTGACCGTGGTGGTCATCGACTGCACCGAGACCGGCGCGTCCCCGCCGACCGGCACGGAACCGACCATGATCTGACGGGATTTGCGACGCTCGGCGATCGGCCGGGTCCGTACGGACGGCATACCGAGAGCAACAGAAGTCATTTTTCAGCCCTTGAAAAAGTCGACGGCGTTGACAGTCTAGGCAGCCGCGGTGAGCTCCCGGGCACGAACCCGCGCCCAGGTGTCGGCGGCGAGCACCTCCTCGACCGAATCGGCCTCGGTGACGGCGTGCTCGGCGACCACCGCGGCGACGGTGTCGACGATGCCGGGGAACGGCAGCCGACCGGCCAGGAACGCCTCCACGCAGACCTCGTTCGCGGCGTTGTAGACGGCCGGGGCGGTGCCCCCGGCCTCGCCGACGTGCCGGGCCAGCGCGACGGCGGGGAACGCCTCGTCGTCGAGCGGCTCGAAGGTCCAGGTGTGGGCGCGGGTCCAGTCGACCGGGGAGGCGGCGCCGGGGACCCGGCCGGGCCAGCCCAGGGCCAGAGAGATCGGCAGGCGCATGTCGGGCGGGCTGGCCTGGGCGACGACCGAACCATCGGTGAACTCCACCATGGAGTGGATCATCGACTGCGGGTGGATCACGACCGTGATGCGGTCGAAGCCGATGTCGAACAGCAGGTGCGCCTCGATGACCTCCAGGCCCTTGTTGACCAGTGTGGCGGAGTTCACCGTGACGACCGGCCCCATCGACCAGGTCGGGTGGGCCAGCGCCTGCTCGGGGGTGACCCCGGTGAGCTCGGCGCGCGGCCTGCCGCGGAAGGGGCCGCCGCTCGCGGTGACGATCAGCCGCCGCACGGCCGAGGCGTCGGGGCCGGTGGGGCTCGCCGCCCACAGGCACTGGGCGAGCGCGCTGTGCTCGGAGTCGACCGGGATCAGCTGCCCCGGCCCGGCCAGGCGCTTGACCAGCGGGCCGCCGACGATCAGGGACTCCTTGTTGGCGAGCGCCAGCGTACGGCCCGCCTCCAGCGCCGCCAGCGTCGAGGTCAGCCCCAGCGCGCCGGTGATGCCGTTGAGCACCACGTCGGAGGGCCAGGCCGCGGCCTCGGCGACGCCCTCGGGCCCGGCGAGGACCTTCGCGGTCACGCCGAGCGCGGACAGGGCCTCGCGCAGCGCGGGGACGGCCGCGGGGTCGGCGACGGCCACCGCCTCGGGCCGGAACTCGGCCGCCTGGCGGGCCAGCAGGTCGACACGGGAGCCTCCGGCGGCGAGCGCGGCGACCCGGAACCCGCCCGGGTTGCGGGCGATGACGTCGAGGGACTGGGTCCCGATGGAGCCGGTCGAGCCGAGCAGGACGACGGAGCGTGTCATGTCTGGGTCCATGGCCCCATTCTCGCGGCTCCCGCCCACCGGTCGCGCCCCGCGTCGGGAGCGGGTTTCGCAGAACGCGGGAGACGGGCGATAAAAAGCGCAATTTAAGTCCGAATTTAGATATAGCAATACCTGTAAATCTTGAGAAATATAGACATGCGGCGCACTAGCTTCCCGACCCATCGATTCAGGTTTTCGGAGGTAGAGAAATGCGCCGTACGGCACGCCTGGTCCCCACCCTCACGCTCGCCGCGGGCAGCGCCCTGCTGCCAGCGGCGTTCGCCCACGGCGCGTCGGCGGCCGCCGCACCCGGCGCGGCGGTCGCGCACGGCTCGTCGGCGGCGAGCGCGCATGACCTGTCAGCGGTCGCGCACGGCCCCTCGGCGGCGGGCCCGCACGGCGCCGGCGCGGCGCGGAGCGCCTCACGACCCGCCGCGCGCGCCGCCGCGGTTAAGGCGGCCCCGGAGCCGGTCGGGAAGGAGGCCGCGGAAACCCGGAGCGAGCAGCGCGCCGTCAGCCGCTACTGGACCGGGGCGAAGATGGAATCCGCCAAGCCGCTCGACGTGCCCGCGCCCAGGAAGGAGGGTGTCCGGCTCACCGCGGCCGCGACCGCCGAGCAGGCCGCGGCCGACCCGGTCGAGGTCCCGGCGACCCGTCCGGGCGGCGGGACCGTGACACCCGCCGCGTCGGCGGCGCGCACCTCCAGCGGGGCGGCGTGGACCCGCGGCGGGACGGTGGCGAAGACCGCCGGCCGGGTGTTCTTCACCTACCAGGGCCGCAACGCCTCCTGCTCGGCCACCGCCGTCACCGGCGGCAACAGGAGCACGGTGATCACCGCCGGGCACTGCGTGCGGATGGGCGGCGCCTTCCACACCAACTGGGTGTTCGTCCCCGGCTACGCGAACGGCGAGCGCCCGTACGGCACCTGGGTGGCGACGGCCCTGTACACCACCCCGCAGTGGAACAACGGCGAGGACGTCAACTACGACGTGGCCGCCGCCGTGGTGGCCCCGCTGGAGGGCAGGTCGCTGACCGACGTCGTCGGCGGGCAGGGCGTCTCCTTCAACCAGCCCCGCAGGCAGCGGATGCACGCCTTCGGCTACCCCGCCGCCGCCCCCTACGACGGCTCCAGTCTGACCTACTGCGCCGGCCAGACGTTCGACGACTTCATGATGTCCCGCGACCTCGGCCTGAACTGCACGATGAACGGCGGGTCGAGCGGCGGGCCCTGGTTCGCCGGCTTCGACGAGAACACCGGGCTGGGCACGGTGAACTCCGTCAACAGCTTCAAGTACGGCTTCGCCGGCGGCTGGATGTTCGGCCCGTACTTCGGCGCCGAGGCCCGCGACGTCTACGAGGCCGCCCAGGAGGCGACCACGCCCATTGACCGAAAGTAGTCACAACGACACACCACGTAGTGCAAAATCAGTCCTCATGACCTCAAGCCTCCCCCTGCTTGCGGGTGCCGCGCTCGTCGCCGGGCTCGTCGGCGGCCCCGCGGCCCGTCCCGCGACCGACACGGCGCCCCCCGGACCCGGCCGGACGGCGCCGGCCGTCGCCCAGCGGACCCGCCCGGCCGGCGCGGTGACACCCGGCACACCCGGCACACCCGGCACACCCGGTGCGCCCGGTGCGCCCGGTAAGGCGGGCCCGTCCGGTACGGCCGGTCCGGCGGCCCCGGTCACCCCGGTGGCCCCGATCGCGGCCGGTGTCGCCGACGTGGCGGAACACGCGGCCGCGGACGACGCGTACGGCCACCGGCGGGTGCTCGGCTACTGGACCCCCCGGCGGATGGCGGCGGCCGTCCCGATCGGCATGCCCGGGGAGGTGACCGGGCTGCTGGACGGCCGCCGTGCCGTCGCCGGCGGTGGCCGTACGGGGGCCTTCGGGGTGAAGGACCTTCCCGGTCCCGCCTCCGCAGGGAACGACCGCCCGGCCGTCTCGGGCGAGCGCCTGGCCGCTCCCGCGGCCGGGACCCGGCGGGCCGCCCCGGTCACCGGGGCCCGCTGGGTCACCGGCGGCTCGGTCGCCCAGACCACCGGGCGGGTCTTCCTCACCATCGGCGGGGTCGACTACGTGTGCTCGGCCAGCTCCGTCCGGAGCGCCAACCGCGACCTGGTGGTGACCGCGGGGCACTGCGTCAAGGACGGCACCGGCGCCTGGGCGGACAACTGGGTCTTCGTGCCGGGCTACGACCGGGGGCGGCAGCCGTACGGGCAGTTCACCGCCCGCCGCATGTTCGTCGCGGGCCCCTGGGCGCGCGGCGCCGACGACAGCTACGACGTGGGCATGGTGGCGCTGAACACCAGGGACGGCAGGCACCTCGGCGACGTCGCCGGGGCGCAGGAGATCGCCTTCGGCGCCCCCCGGGGCCGCCCGGCCCACGGTTTCGGCTTCCCCGCCGACGCCCCCTACGACGGTGAGCACCTGGTCTACTGCGCCGGGCCCGTGCGCGACGACCCGCACGAGCAGACCACCGACCAGGGCATGCGCTGCGACATGACCGCCGGCTCCAGCGGCGGCCCCTGGCTCACAGGTTTCGACTCCGCCACCGGCCGCGGCACGATCACCTCGGTGAGCAGCTTCAAGTACAGCGACGACCGCGGCACGATGTACGGCCCCTACTTCGGGAGCACCGTCAGGGACCTGCACACCGTCGCCGAGCGGTCCTGACGGAGACGGCTCCGGCGGCCCCGGGAGACGGCGGCCGGAGCGTGCGTGGCCCGCGGCCCGATGAGGGTCGCGGGCCACGCGGAGACGACGCGGAGGGGGAAGCCGGGCCCGGCCCGGCGGCCCCGCCGGGCGGTCAGAGAGAGGACAGGCCGGTGAGGACCATGACCTTCTCGTAGGTGAGGTCCTCCATGGCCGAGCGGACGCCCTCGCGGCCGACGCCGGAGTCCTTGACGCCGCCGTAGGGCATCTGGTCGGCGCGGTAGGACGGGACGTCGCCGATGATCACGCCGCCGACCTCCAGCTCCCGGTTGGCCCGGAAGGCGATGCCGAGGTCGCGGGTGAACACCCCGGCCTGCAGGCCGTACCTGGAGTCGTTGACCGCGGCGAACGCCTCGTCGACGCCGGAGACGGTCTGGACGGTCATGACCGGGCCGAAGACCTCCTCGCAGCCGAGCCTGGTGTCGCCCGGCACGTCGGCGAGGACGGTGGGGGCGACGGTGGCGCCGTCGCGGGTGCCGCCGGTCAGCAGCCGGGCGCCGGCCGCGACGGCCTCCTTGACCCAGCTCTCGACGCGCTCGGCGGCCTCGACGGAGACGAGCGGCCCCACCTGGGTCTTCTCGTCGGCGGGGTCACCGGTGACCAGGGCCTCCACGGCCGGGACCAGCTTGGCGAGGAACGCCTCGCTCACCTGCTCCTCGACGATGACCCGCTGGACCGAGATGCAGCTCTGCCCTGCCTGGTAGTTGGAGAACAGCGCCGTCCGGGAGGCGGCCCAGTCGAGGTCGGCGTCGGCGAGCACGACGGCCGCGGCGTTGCCGCCCAGCTCCAGCGTGACGTGCTTGCGCGGCACCCGGTCCATGATGGCGTAGCCGACCGGCCCGGATCCGGTGAAGGAGACGACCGGCAGGCGCGGGTCCTCGACGAGGGCGGAGGCGCGGTCGTTCGGGACGGGCAGGACCGAGAACATGCCGGCGGGCAGGTCGGTCTCGGCCAGGATCTCCCCCAGCACCAGGGACGACAGCGGTGTCGCCGGGGCGGGCTTGACGATGATCGGGGCGCCGACCGCGATGGCCGGGGCGACCTTGTGGGCGACCAGGTTCAGCGGGAAGTTGAACGGGGTGATCGCCAGGACCGGACCGTGCGGGACGCGGGAGACGTAGGCGAGGCGCCCCTCGGAGGCGGCCTCGGTGTCCAGGCGCACGGTCTCGCCGTTGAGGCGGCGGGCCTCCTCGGCGGCGAACCGGAAGGTGGAGACGGCGCGACCGACCTCGCCGCGGGCCCAGAAGATGGGCTTGCCGTTCTCCTCCATGATGAGCCGGGCGATCTCCTCGGTCCGCTCGGTCAGGCGGCGCGCGACGTGGGCGAGGGCCGCGGCCCGCACGTGGAGGGGCAGCGCGGCGGCCTGCCTGCGTACGGCGTCGGCCGCGGCGACGGCCTCCTCGACCTGCTCGGGGGTCGGCACGGAGCAGACGCCGACGACGCGGCCGTCATGGGAGTTGGTCACGGTGAGCTCGGCGTCCCCCGTGGCGGGGCGGCCGGCGAGCCAGAAGGGGCGCACGTCCATGGCTCAGACGCTATGTCACGGCCCTCGGGGCGGTGTTGCTCCACGATGCACAAGACCCTTGCGCCGCCGCGCCGTTACGCATAAAAATATCTCGCTCTCAGCCTGTAACGAAAACAGGGCCAATTATGGATATTTCTGAGATGGCACCTGTTTCATGGAGCGCGGCCCCGATCACGTCACAGATCGCCACCACCCGAGAGCGGAAAGGCATGGTCGCATGACCTCTACGGCGCCACGCGGCCTTCAGGGCGCCTATCTGGTCGGCGAGCGCGCCGGCCAGGACGAACTGCGCGGCAGGCTGCTCGACGTGGCCAGTCAGCTTCTGATCACCGTCGGCCCGGAGAGCCTGTCGATGCGCCGCATCGCGGCCGAGGCCGGATGCTCGACGACCGTCATCTACACCATGTTCGGCAGCAAGGAGGGACTGGCCGAGGCTCTTTACCTGGAGGGCTTCGAGCGGTTCCGGCGGCGGCTGGAGGCGGTGCCGCCGCACCGCAACGCGCTGGAGCACCTGACCGCGCTCGGTCCCGCCTACCGGGAGGCCGCGCTCGCCGAGCCCGGGTACTACGCGCTGATGTTCGAGCGGGCCATCCCCGGCTTCTCGCCGAGCGAGCGGGCCAGGACCCTCGCCAGGGCGGCGCTGAACGTCCTCGACCGGGTGATCGCCGACTGCATCTCGGCGGGCTATCTCATCCCGACCCAGCCCAGGAAGATCGCCGACGCGCTGTGGGCGGCGGCCCAGGGCGCGATCGGTCTGGAACGCGCCGGGCACCTGCGCGACGACCGCACCTACCAGACCGTCACCTACGCCACCATCTCCCGCTACCTCGCCGACCGCTCCTGACCGTCCGGCCTCCCGGCCTCCCGGTCGTCCGGACCGTCCACGCCGCTCGATCCGCCCCGGACCGCCGGGCCCGGCGCGCCGCGACCGCTCCGTCCCCGCCTCCGTCCCCACCTTCGTCCCCGCCTTCGTCCCCGCCCTTGGCCGCGCCCTTGGCCGCGCCGCGGCCGGCCCCGGCCTCCCGGCCGCCGGACTCGCGGCGGTCAGCCCGCGACGGTGAGCGCGACCCACAGCTCGGCGCGGGCCGCCGGGTCGTCGAGGTCGCGGCCGAGGAGCTCGGCGACCCGGCGCATGCGGTAGCGCAGGGTGTGCCGGTGCACACCGAGCCGCTGCGCCGCCGCGTCCCAGTGGCCGTTGCAGGCGAGGTAGGCGCGCAGCGACTCCAGCAGGTCGGCGCGCGAGCCGTACTCGCGCAGGGGGGCGAGCAGCGCCGCGGCGAACGCCGCACCCGCCTCCGGGTCGAGCAGGGCGAGCAGGCCCTGCCCGGCGAGGTCGGCGAAGCGCATGACCCCCGCCTGGCCTCGGCGGGCCCCGGCGAGCGCCCGGTCGGCCTGGTCGAGCCCGGTGCGCAGGTCGTCGAGACCGACCGGGGCGCCGATCCCGACGGAACCCTGACCGGCCAGCGCCGCGGCCGTCTCCTCCGCGCGGTCCTCGGCCACGACGACGACCACCCGGTCGTCGAGGGGCGCGGCGAACTCACCCCCGGCGGCCTCCAGCACCGCCTCGGCGTCGCCGGCCGCGCAGAGCACGGTCAGCGGCCCGTCCGGCAGCCCGTCGCCCAGCCGTTCCAGCGCCTCGACCCCGGCCCGCACCTGTCCGGCGAGCAGCAGCCCGAGCACCGCCGAGCGGACCCGCCGCTCGGCGGCCAGGTGCTCCCGGCCGTGCTCGACGGCGAGGGTCAGCAGTGAGCCGGCGGCGTTGACCACGGTGTGCGCGACCGGGGTGAACGGCCGTTCCAGGCCGACGGCGAAGAAACCCCTGACCCGGCGGGCGCCGAGCGGCTGCACGACGACGTGCTCCCCCGGCGTGGACAGCGACAGGCTCGCGGGCGCGCCGCTCCCGGGGGGTCTGCGGAGGCGTTCCAGCTCGGGGCGGAGGGCGGCGACCCGGGAGGCGCCCCGGCCGGTGGCGTGCCGTACGGCTCCGGACTCGTCGAGCAGGACGGCCCAGCCGCCGAGCTCGCGGGCCAGGCGGTCGATGACCGCGCGCGGCCCCTCGGGGCGCAGCGCGGCGCGGGTGAGGCGTCCCTGGGCGGCGAAGGCGCGGCTGATCTCGTCGTACTGCTCGGCCGCGATCAGGTCGCTGACCAGCTTGCTGATCGCGACGAAGGGCGTGTCGCGGGGCACCTCGACGAGCGGCAGCCCGGCCCGCGCCGCCGCGGCCACCAGCTCGGCGGGGACCGTCTCGTGCCCCAGGCCGACGCCGAGCCCCAGACCGGTGACGCCCTTGCCGACCAGCCGGGCGACGTACGGCGCGGCGTTGCCGGCGTCCAGGCGCATGCCGGTGGTCAGCACCAGTTCGCCGCCCTCCAGGAAGGGCGTCGGGTCCTCCAGCTCGCTGACCGCGACCCAGCTCACCGGCCGGTCGAGGCCGTCGTGCCCGGCCAGGACGCCGAGCCGGAGCGGCAGGCGCCGCACGACGGTGCGGAGCGTCGGCGCCACGGTCCACCTCCGGTTTGTACGTTACGTCCAGCACGCTCTTCGCAATTTTGCCATAGTGCATCATCAGCGCACCGGCGGACGCGACATACCTTCGCACTATGAGCACCGTCACCCAGGGCGGCCCCTCGCTTCCCCAGGAGCGCCGGGTCGTCACCGAGATCCCGGGCCCCAAGTCGCGCGAGATGTTCGCCCGCAAGCAGGCCTCCGTCCCCCAGGGCATCGGCACCACCCTGCCGGTCTTCGTGACGCACGCCGGTGGCGGTGTCGTCGTGGACGCGGACGGCAACTCCCTCATCGACTTCGGCTCCGGCATCGCGGTGACCGGCGTGGGCAACGCGGCCCCGCGCGTGGTCGAGCGGGTCACCCGGCAGGTCGCCGACTTCACCCACACCTGCTTCATGGTCACGCCGTACGAGTCGTACGTGGAGGTCTGCGAGAAGCTCAACGCGCTGACCCCCGGCGACCACGAGAAGCGGACCTTCCTCCTCAACAGCGGCGCCGAGGCCGTGGAGAACGCGGTCAAGGTCGCCCGCAGCGCCACCGGGCGCGACGCGGTCGTGGTGTTCGACCACGGCTACCACGGCCGGACACTGCTCACCATGACGCTGACCGCCAAGAGCATGCCGTACAAGCACGGTTTCGGGCCGTTCGCCCCCGAGGTCTACCGGGTGCCGCTGGCCTATCCCTACCGCTGGCCGACGGGGCCCGAGAACTGCGCCGAGGAGGCCGCGGCCCAGGCCATCGACCAGATCTCCAAGCAGGTCGGCGCGCAGAACGTGGCGGCCGTGGTGATCGAGCCGATCGCCGGCGAGGGCGGCTTCATCGAACCGGCCAGGGGATTCCTGCCGAGGATCGCGGAGTTCTGCCGTGAGAACGGCATCGTCTTCATCGCCGACGAGGTCCAGACCGGCTTCGCCCGGACCGGGAACCTGTTCGCCTGCGAGGACGAGGGCGTCGTCCCGGACATCATCGTGACCGCCAAGGGCATCGCGGGCGGCCTGCCGTTGTCGGCCGTCACCGGCCGCGCCGAGCTGCTCGACAAGGTCCACCCGGGCGGACTGGGCGGCACCTACGGCGGCAACCCGCTGGCCTGCGAGGCCGCGCTGGGCGTGATCGAGACCATCGAGGCCGACGACCTGGTCGGCAGGGCCCGTCACATCGGCGAGGTCATGCTGCCCCGGCTGCGCGCCCTCGCCGAGCGTCACCCGGTGATCGGCGACGTGCGCGGCCGCGGCGCCATGATCGCCATCGAGCTGGTCGTCCCCGGCACCAAGGACCCGCACCCCACCGCGGCGGGCGAGATCGCCAGGCGGTGCCACGCCGAGGGCCTGCTGGTGCTGACCGCCGGCACCTACGGCAACGTGCTGCGGTTCCTGCCGCCGCTGGTCATGCCCGACCACCTGCTGGAGGAGGGCCTGACCATCCTGGAGAAGGCCATCAGCGAGGTCTGACCGTTTACATCCTCATAAAAGGGGCACCCGGCTTGATGGCGGGTGCCCCTTTTGCTGCCATATGGCATGCACACGGGACGTGATTTAACCGCTCCTTGGCTCTCAGCACGACGATCACGGGAGATCGCGGCGTTATAACGGTTGCGATACGAGATCGCAGATCACGACCGGAGGCGCGATGAGCCGGCGGCCGACCAGAGGGGGGCAGGACGCCATGACCTTCGATCCCGAGGGCCTGACCCGCACCCAGCGGGAGGGCGACGCCTGCGTGGTCTGCCACAAGAAGTGGCCGCGCCCGCGCATCAGGATCGGGCGGCTGCCCGACGAGGCGGCCCTGTTCGCCTGCCCGGAGTGCGCCGACGCGCTGCTGCAGGACCCGCGGGAGAACGTCTACCCGCTGCCACGCCGCGCGGCCTTCTTCTAAACCCCCGGCGTCTTCCGGCTTCTGGACCCCCCGCATCTCCCGGCGGAGAAGGGGCTCGCCGTAGCGCCGGGAAGGGCCGGGAAAAGGGCCGTGCCCTCCCCCGCCGGAGCGGGGAAGGGCACGGAAGACGCGGTCCCGCGCCGGTGTCACCGGGCGGGGGCGCCTACTTGGTGAAACCGATCTTCGTCCAGTCCTTGTCGGCGTAGCCGAAGGAACCGTAGTTCGCCAGGGTCTTCTTGGCGGCGTGGATGTCGGGACGCTGGTAGATCGGGAGGGTGTGCACCTCGTCCCAGATCAGCTTGTCGGCCTGGTTGCCCAGCTCGATGGCCTTGGCCGGGTCCATCTCACCGCCCACCTGCTCGATGATCTTGTCGAGCTCGGGGGTGCCGATGCGCGGGAAGTTGCTGCCGAAGTTCTCCGGGCCGGTCGGCGTCTTGTAGATCTGCGCCAGGCCGCCGAGCGGGAACGGCGTGCCCAGCCACGAGAACGGCGTGAGGTCGAAGTTGCCGGGGATGATGAAGTCGTCGAAGAACTTGTCGCCCGGCACCGGCTCGACGGTGACCTTGACGCCGACCTCCTTCAGCATCGCCTGGGTGAGCTCGCCCTCCTGCTTGGACAGCGGCAGGTCGGCCGGGACGATGAAGCGGAGGTTGAGTTCCTTGCCGTCCTTCTTGCGGTACTCGCCCTCCTGCTTCCAGCCGGCGGCGTCCAGCAGCTGCTTGGCCTTCTCCGGGTTGTACTTGCCGAGGTCCCCGGAGTTGTCCACATAACCCTTCTGGGTGTTCATGTAGACGTGGTTGTTGAGGAGCTGGATCGGCCAGTCCATGTCCTTGAGGTCGGACTGGGCGATGGCCTCGCGGTTGATGCCGAGCACGACGGCCTGGCGGACCGACTTGTCCTTCAGCATCTCCGAGGAGCCGTTGAAGGTGAAGTGGCGCCAGTTCGGGGCCGCCGCCTTGCGGATGTCGACGTTCGGCACCTCCTTGGCCCGCTTGAGGTCCGCGGCGTTCGCCGGGATCTCCACCGCGTCGATCTCGCCGTTGGCGAAGGCGCCGATCATGGCGGTCTGGTCGATGGCCCGGAAGATGACCTTGTCGAGCTTGGCCTTCTGGCCCCACCACTTGTCGTCACGGACGAGGGTGGCGGTCTTGGCGGTCTGGTCCATGGACTCGACCTTGAACGGGCCGGCGGTGACCGGGAGCTTGTCGATCCAGCCCTTGTTGAAGTGCTCGGGCGTGTCGTTCGTGGAGGCCGGGTAGAGCGGCCCGAACAGGCCCTTCCAGTCGGGGTAGTTCTTGGCGAAGGTGACGATCACCTCGTAGTCGGAGGCGCCCTTCTCCACCGACTCGATGCGCTCGTAGCCCTCGGTCGAGGAGACCTGGTACTTCTTGTTCTCGCCGTTCAGCGCCTTCCACTGGGCGACGAAGTCCTTGTAGGTGATCGGCGTGCCGTCCGACCAGACCGCCTTCTCGTTGAGCTTGTAGGTGACGACCTCCTTGCCACTGCTGAGGTCCATGTTCCACTCGGTGACGTAGTCCGGGTTGTTGACGACCTCGGCCTTGTCATCGGCGATGCCGATGATCGGCATCAGCGGCTCGATCACGTCCTTGGTGCTGGCGTTGGTGCCGTTCACCTGGTTGTAGTTCCACTGCTCCTGCCACTGGCTGAGGCCGAGCTTCACCACGCCGCCGTCGGCGACCTGCTCGTAGGCGACCGGGTTGATCGTGCTGCCGGGCAGCTGGGAAGCCTGCTGCTGGGCGGCCTGGCTCGACTCGGCCTTCGGCTTGTCGCCGCTGCCGCCGCCGCAGGCGGTGAGGGCCATGGCCAGGAGCGCGGCTCCGGCGGCGGCCTTGTAACCAACCTTCACGTGTTCCTCCATCGGGGATTCGTCAGGAGACCGCGGTCTCGGGGACCTCGGTCACCTCGGGGTAGTGGCAGGCGGCGCCGTGATCGGCGGCGGGCGCGAGCCGGGTGACAAGGGGTTCTTCGGTGTCGCACCGGCGCGCGTCCTCGGCGCTCAGCCGGGCGCGCTTGGGGCAGCGGGTACGGAACCGGCAGGCCGACGGCGGCGATGCCGGGCTGGGCAGGTCGCCCTCCAGCAGGATCCGCTCGCGTGAGCGCTCCAGGTTCGGGTCGGGCAGCGGGATGGCCGACAGCAGCGCCCGCGTGTAGGGGTGGGCGGGCCTGGCGTAGACCTCCTCGACCGTGCCGATCTCGGCGATCTTGCCGAGGTACATCACGGCCACCCGGTCGGCGATGTGCCGGACCACCGACAGGTCGTGGGCGACGAAGAGGTAGGACAGGCCGAGCCTGACCTTCAGCTCCTCCAGCAGGTTGATGACACCCGCCTGGATGGACACGTCCAGCGCCGACACCGGCTCGTCCAGCACGATCAGCTTCGGCTCCAGCGCCAGGGCGCGGGCGATGCCGATGCGCTGGCGCTGGCCGCCGGAGAAGTGCTGCGGGTAGCGCTCGGCGTGGGACGGCTCCAGGCCGACCAGGGTGAGCAGCTCGGCGACCCTCGCCCTGACGTCCTTGCGGCCGTGCGCGCGCAGCGGCTCGGCGAGGATGTCGCCGACCGGCATCCTGGGGTCGAGCGCGGCCATCGGGTCCTGGAAGACGATCTGCAGGTCCCTGCGGAGCGCGAGGCGCTCGCTCCGGCCCAGCGTGGCGCTGTCCTTGCCCAGAACGACGACCGTGCCGCCCTGGGGCGCCTCCAGCTGCATGATCTGCTGCAGGGTGGTGGTCTTGCCGCAGCCCGACTCGCCGACCAGGGCCAGCGTCTCGCCCTCGGCGATGTCGAAACCGATGCCGTCCACCGCGTGCACGGTGCCGACCCGGCGCTTGAACACCGCGCCCTTCATGAGCGGGTAGTGCCGGATCATGTCCTCGACCTTGAGCACGGTCTCCCGCTCGGCGCGCGGCCGGGGCGCCTCCGTCTCGACGGGGGGCTCGGGAACCGGGTAGATCGTGGCGCCGTCGAGGTTCTTCAGCTCGATCTCGTGCGCGCGGATGCAGGCCGCCCGGCGGGTGCCGGGGCCCACCGGCTCCAGCTCGGGCTCGCCGTCGTCGCAGGCGTCCACCTTCATCGGGCAGCGCGGCGCGAACGGGCAGCCCGGCGGCAGCGCGGCCGGCGAGGGCGGGTTGCCCTCGATCGGGATCAGCCTGGCCGACGGGCGGTCCATCCGCGGGATCGAGGCGAGCAGCCCCATCGTGTACGGCATGCGCGGGCGGTAGTAGATCTCCTCCACGCCGCCCAGCTCGACCGGCCGGCCGGCGTACATGACCAGCACCCGGTCGGCCAGGCCGGCGACGACCCCCAGGTCATGGGTGATCATCACGATGCCCGCGCCGGTCTCCCGCTGCGCGGTCTTGAGCACCTCCAGTACCTGGGCCTGGATGGTGACGTCGAGCGCGGTGGTCGGCTCGTCGCAGATCAGCACGTCGGGGTCGTTGGCGATGGCCATGGCGATCATGGCGCGCTGGCGCATGCCGCCGGAGAACTCGTGCGGGAACGCCTTGGCCCGGACGTCCGGGTGCGGGATGCCGACCAGGTCCAGCAGTTCGACGGCCCGCCTGGCGGCCTTGTCCTTGCCGACCTTCTGGTGGATCCGCACCGCCTCGGCGATCTGGTCGCCGATGGTGTAGACGGGGGTGAAGGCCGACAGCGGGTCCTGGAAGATCATGCCGATGGACTTGCCGCGGAGCCTGGTGAGCTCCTCCTCCGGCATGCCGATCAGCTCCTGACCGTGGAGCTTGACCGAGCCGCTGATCTCGGCGCCCTCGGGCAGCAGGCCCATCACGGCCAGCGAGGTCACCGACTTCCCGGAGCCCGACTCGCCGACGATGCCGAGCACCTCGCCCCGGCCGAGCCGATAGCTCACGCCCCGGACGGCCTTGATGCCGCCGCGGAAGGTGACGTTGAGGTCGTTCACCTCGAGAATCGTCATGTGTTACTCCCCGGGTCGAGCGCGTCGCGCAGGCCGTCGCCGATGAGGTTGACGCTGAGCACCAGCAGCACGAGCAGACCGGAGGGGAAGAGGAAGAGCCAGGAGTAGCCCGGGACCTTGTCACTTCCCGCCGCGATCAGGGTGCCGAGCGAGACGTCGGGCGGCTGGACGCCGAATCCGAAGAACGACAGCCCGGCCTCGCCGATGATCGCGGCACTCACGTTCAGCGTGGCGTCGATGATCAGCAGGGAGGAGAGGTTCGGCACGACGTGCCGAAAGATGATCTTCCATCCGGGGATGCCCATGTAGCGGGCGGCCAGGATGTACTCCCGTTCCCGCAGGGAGAGCGTCATGCTCCGCACGACCCGGGAGGTGATCATCCAGGAGAACACGGCCAGCAGCAGCACGAACCACAGCCAGGAGCCGCCCCTGAGGCGCGGCGAGACGATCGCGATGATCAGGAAGCTGGGCAGCACGAGCAGCAGGTCGGCGCCCCACATCAGGGCCTTGTCCAGCCAGCCGCCGAAGTAGCCGGCCGCGGCGCCGACGAGGGCGGCGAGGCCGGTGGAGATGAGCGCGACGAGGAAGCCGATGACGATCGACTTCTGCATGCCGTGCAGGGACACCGCGTAGACGTCCTGGCCGATCTGGGTGGTGCCCCACCAGTGCTCGGCCGAGGGCGGCTCCATGAACGCCGTGAAGTCCTTGTCCATCCAGTCGTGCGGGCCGAAGAACGGGCCGACGTAGGCCAGGAGGAGAAGCAGCAGCAACGCGATCAGACCGTAGCGGGTCTGCCGGTTGCGCATCATGCGGGCGAAAACGACCTTGGATCGCATCTCAGCTCACCCGCACCCGGGGGTCGAGGGCCGCCACGAGGAAGTCCGACAGCAGTCCCGCGACGAGCACGCAGACGGCGGCGAACAGGTTCACCGCGGCGACCGCGTTGGTGTCGTTCTGCTGGATCGAGTCCACCAGCCAGGCGCCCATGCCGTTCCAGCCGAAGATCTTCTCGGTGAAGATCGCGCCGGTCAGCAGCGTGCCGAAGGTGAAGGCGAAGTAGGTGGCGGCCGGCACCAGCGCGGTCCGCAGCGCGTGCTTGAGCAGCGCCGCCTTGCGGCTGAGGCCCTTGGCGCGGGCGGTGCGGACGAAGTCCTGGCCCAGTACGTCCAGCATCATGTTGCGCTGGATCCGGCTGTAGAAGGCGATCTGCCCGAGACACAGGGAGATCGTCGGCAGGATCAGGTGGTTGAGCCGGCTGATCGTCTGGTCCCAGCCGCTCAGTCCCGGGGTGTACTCGCCGGTGTACTCCAGCTTGGTGCCCAGCAGCTCGTTCGTCCCGACCGCTCCGATGGTGAGCATCTTCGCCATCACGAAGACCGGGACCGCCATGATGACGAAGGACGCGACGCCGATGACCCGGTCGCTGACCCGGTACTGCCTGATCGCCGCGAAGGCCCCGACGGCCACACCGATCCCCGAGCCGAGGACCGTGCCGATGAGCAGCAACCGGAGGCTGACGCCGATCCGGCGGCCCATCTCCTCGTTGACCGACTTGCCCTGCCAGGTCTTGCCCAGGTCACCGGTGACGACGCCGGAGGCCCAGGTCACGTAGCGCTCGAAGACGGGCTTCTTGTCATTGAGGTTGTAGTCGTCCAGCGTCGAGTCGACGACGGCCTCCGCCACGGGCGGTTGACGGCCTTCGTACTTCGCCCTGGGGTTGAGGCTGGTCGCGGCGAGGAAGTACGCCATGCTCGCGGCGATCGCCACCAGCAGGACGTTGCTGACCAGCCGCTTCAGCAGGTAGGCGCCCATCGGCCTCCCCTCATGTGTCGCCCGGGAGCGCGAGGGACGGCGGCGGTTCACCGCTCGGTGGACGTCACCTGATCCCAACTAGCGCATGGTTGATCCCGCTATGTCTCTTTTAAGGCGGGATGAGCGAAACCATACCTGGGGGTAGTGATTACATCTGACCGTAGGGGGTAACGATCCGGATTCGAGATGTCCAGATCCTGTGACACAACGTCGTCTTCGCAGGTCAGAGCTCCGTCCTCGCGGCCTTCGAGCGCCGCCCGGCTCCGGGCGCGCCGAGGAGGCGGTCCCGGAGCCGGGACCGCCTCGATGGGCGAAGCCGTACGGAAGACCCCCTCGGCCCACGGAAACCGTACGGCAGAGCCGCCTCCACCCGCGGAATCCGTACGGAGGACGGCCGCCGGCCGGGACCCCGCGGAACGCCCCGGCGGGACCCCCGCGAAAGGGCCGGCCGGGACCCCCGTGAGGGAGCCCCGGCCGGTGGCCGCGCGGACGGCTCAGGCGGGCTGGAGCGCCGCGAGCTGGTCGCGCACGCCCCACGGGGAGCCGTACTCGCCCAGCAGATCCAGGAACGGCACCGCGTCGAACGCCTCCGGCCCCAGCACCCCGGAGCCGGTCCAGGCTCCGGTGGCCAGCAGCTCCAGCGCGACGACCGGATGCAGGGCGGTCTGCCAGACGACGGCCTGACAACCGTACTCCCGCATCGACCACTCGTTGTCGACCACGTGGTACAGGTAGACCTCGCGCGGCCCGCCGTCCTTGCCGACGCCCTTGACCCAGGTGCCCGCGCAGGTCTTGCCGCGCATCCGGTCGCCGAGGGTGGCCGGGTCGGGCAGGCTGGCGGCGACCACGTCGCGGGGCGAGGTCTCGACGCCGCCGACACGGATCTTGCCGGCGTTGTCCAGGCCGAGCTTGTGCAGGGTCTTCAGCACCCCGATGAACTCCTCGCCGAGGCCGTACTTGAACGTCACGCGCCTGGCGTCGACCCAGCGCGGGACGAGCAGCACCTCCTCGTGCTCGACGTTCACGCACTCCACCGGGCCGATGCCCTCGGGGAAGTCGAACACCTCCGGCTCGCTGAACGGCTCGGTGGTGCGCCAGCCGCCGTCCTCCCAGATGACCGGCGGGTTGAGGCACTCCTCGATGGTGGTCCAGATCGAGAAGGTCGGCGCGAAGTCGTAGCCGTCCACCACCAGGTTGGACCCGTCGCGGATCCCGATCTCGTCGATGCTCTCGAAGAGGTGGTCGGCGGCGTAACGGGCGAACACGTCGGCCAGGCCGGGCTCGACCCCCATGCCGACCAGGGCCAGCCGGCCCCGGTCGCGCCAGGCGCCGTCCATCGCGAACTGCTCGTCGCCCAGCTTCACCCCGGGCAGCTCGTACGGTCGCCGGGGGTGGGGGCGCGACAGCGACATGGCCATGTCCAGGTAGTGCGCGCCGGCGTTCAGCGCCGCCCGGAACAGGGGCATGGTGAAACGCGGATCCACGGCGTTGAAGAGCACGTCGCAGCGGTGCTCGGCCAGGGCCGCCTCCACCGCGGCCTGGTCGGAGGCGTCCAGCGCGATGGCGCTGAACCGTGGATCGGCGACCTTGGCCACCGCCGCGGCGGCCCGGTCCTGTTGGGAGTCGGCAACCACGATGTGTTCGAAGAAATGTCGGCGCGCGGCGATCGGAACGACGGCGGACCCGACGCCGCCCGCTCCCACAAGGAGGATTCTCATGGCCCGATCCTACTCACTGACTGGTCGACCAGCCAATAGCGAGGACACAAATTCACCACTGAATCCATCGCTGATCGCGAGCAGAGCTACGGAAATCGCGGTGATCCCACCGTCTGACAGACATACATGGGGACCCGCATGGCAGATGCACCCGGGGACGAGGCGGGCGCTCCGGGGTCGGGGGAAACACCCGGAGCGCCCCTGACGGGCCACGCCCGGCGGGGGGTCGGGCGCGCCCGCGGCTCGTCAGGCGCGGGTCACCGGCGGGTCACGGAGAAGCCGGTCACTCCACCAGGTTCTTCCACCGCTTCACCCAGTCGGTGTAGTCAGTGCATTCCCCGCCCGCGCCGCCGCAATCCTTCGACGGGCGAACGGCAAAGAAGACGCGCTTCAGCCACGCCGCGTCCCCGACATGGTGGGCGTCGCAGACGCGCCGCGTCTCGCCGCCGCACGCCTCGGGGTTCGCCGGGGCGAGGCCGGTCCAGGCCGCGGCGGCGCGCTGCGCGGCCGGCGAGGTGATCCAGTCGAGCCACCGGTACGCGCAGTTCGGGCTGGCGGCGCCGGAGGAGAGCATCCAGGAGTCGGCCCACCCGGTCATCGGCGCGCCGCCGAGCGCCTTCACCGGACGGCCCGCCCGCGCGAAGAGGTCGGCGTGGTACGGCAGGGCCCCGCCGAGCCGTACCCGGTCCGTCGCGAACGCCCGGATCACGTCCAGGGAGTCCCGCCAGTAGACCCGGCCGGGCCCGTCGTGCCGGGAGACCAGCTCCACGGCCGCGTCGAGCTGCTCCGGCGTGAGCTGGAACGGGTCGTCGATCTCCAGGTCCGGCCGCGTCTCCTTCAGCGCGAGCGCGGCCCCGGCGAGGCTCATCGGGGTGTCCCTGATCGCCGCCCGCTCGTCGTCGTAGAGGTCCTGCGGGCCCTTGGGCCGCTCACCCCGGTAGAGGACCTCGTCGGCGCTCCACAGGTACGGCACGCCGAAGACCTCCTCCCCCCGCCGCGTCGAGGGCAGCTCGCGCAGCCGCTCCGGAACGTCCTTGTAGGAGGAGAGGAGACCGGTGTCGATCGGCGCGACCTTCCCCTCCGCGACCAGCTCCCCGGCCAGCTCGGGTGAGGGCGACACGACGTCGTAGGACCCCGGCCGGAACTTCGCCGCCATCTCCTCGGCCGAGCCCACCCGGTCCAGCCGGACGACCCGGCAGCCGGTGCGCTCCTCGAAGGGCGAGACCCAGTCGGCTCCGGTCAGCGTCGCGCCGTACTCGACGTGGCCCTGGAAGGTGAGCACCCGCAGGATGCCCTCCCCCTTGCCGATCGAGGCCGAGGGCTTCGGCGAGGGGCTCCGTCCGGCCGGGCCGCCGGTCGTCCCGGGCCCCGGGGTGGCCCCGGATCCCGGCGTCGCGGCGGACGTCGCGGCGGACGTCGCGGTGGGCGCCGGGGTGGGCGCCGGGGACGGCGAGCCGGTGGACGCGGGCGCGGCGTTCCGGGCGGCGGCGGGGTCCCGGGCGGCGGCCGCCGACCCGGTCACGGTCCCGCCGGCGGTCACGGTGCCCGCCGCCACGCACGCGGCCAGCGCCAGACCACCCGCCAGCGCGCCCCGGCGTGTACGGCGCAGCCCGTCCCTGCCCACGAAGACCCCTTACCGACGCGTCGACATCTGTGCGGAGCCTACCCCGGCCCGCGTCCGGCCCGGCGGGGACTCGCGGCCGCGGATCCCCGCCGGGGCCCCGAGGCTGAGCCCGTCCGGCGGGCCGTCCCGCCCACCACGAGCCCGGGTCATCGGTCTCCCCGTCCGCCGTGCCCGCGGGCGGGGCGACCCGCGGGGCGGGGTGTCAGGAGGCGTGGTGTCAGGAGGCGGGGTGTCAGGAGGCGGGGTGTCAGGAGTTGGTGGGGAAGCCGAGGTTGACGCCGCCGTGGCTGGGGTCGAGCCAGCGGGAGGTGACGACCTTGCCCCGGGTGTAGAAGTGGACGCCCTCGGCGCCGTGGACGTGGGTGTCACCGAACAGTGAGGACTTCCAGCCGCCGAAGCTGTAGAAGGCCATCGGCACCGGGATCGGCACGTTGATGCCGACCATTCCGACCTCCACCTCGTTCTGGAAGCGCCGGGCCGCGCCGCCGTCGTTGGTGAAGATCGCCGTGCCGTTGCCGTACTCGCCCTCGTTGATCAGCCTCAGGCCCTCGGCGTAGGAGGAGACCCGCACGATCGCCAGGACGGGGCCGAAGATCTCCTCGGTGTGCACCCGTGAGCCCGGCGGCACGTGGTCCAGCACGGTGGGGCCGAGCCAGAAGCCCGGGGTGTCGGCGGCGGT
>NZ_JBVJKQ010000005.1:384599-449046 GCF_055585205.1 Streptosporangium sp. NPDC053982 | reverse complement strand
CACCCGGTTACATTCCGAACCCGGAAGTTAAGCTCTTCAGCGCCGATGGTACTGCACCGGGGACGGTGTGGGAGAGTAGGTCGCCGCCGGACAATCTTTCATGAAAGGGCTGTTCTCTGGCTTCGTCAGAGAACGGCCCTTTTCGTGTTTCCCGGCTTTCCGGCCTGGAATCGCCTCCCGGAGGCGGTTGCGGGATGGGGGCCGTTCGGAAGCGATTCCGGCATTCTCTGGGAATGGCCGGTCGGATGCCGAGAAGTACCACGGATTATGGCTTGAGCGGGATCCGTGAGTGCCGCCGACCCGGCGGATCGACGCCTAGGGATGCCCGACGATCGAGGGCATCCGCGGTCGGCTCCTCGACAATCCGCCGGCGGCGGAACCGGGCCTCGGGTTGTTGCCTGTCGAACCGCGAGCCACAGGTGAGTTCATTGGTCATTGCGGATTGACTGTCGGCCAGGGATCTTTCGACCATCCAGGCCATCGTCGCGCTGACGGCTTCCGAAGCCGACCGCTACCGGCACATCAGTTTCCGCGCCTGTGAGACGACCCCGCCGTGGTCGGAGTGGTTGAGCTGGATGACCACCTGGCGGCGGCCGTCCTCGCTGCTCATGGCGACCCCGGAATAGCCGTGGATCAGTCCCGAGTGACTCCACGCGCGAATGCCGCACGGCAGTTCTTCGGGGAAGATTCCCAGCCCTCCGTGGTCCGTCATCGCCTTTCCCTCGGGCAGGGAGCGGGTGAACAACGCCCGATAGAAGGCCGCCACGTCCCGTGCGGTCGACACCAGTCCTCCGGCCGACCAGAAGATGGAGGAGCTCACCCGCGTCGCCCCCTGGTCGTCGCCGTAGCGGGCTCGGGCGAGCCGGTGCGGCAGAAGATCATCGGTTAGGTCGGTGGCGCGCAGCGCCAGCGGCTCGGTGATCCGTGAGCGGACCACCTGACCGTACGGCCGTCCGGTGGTCTTCTCGATGATGAGTCCGAGCAGAATGAAGTTGCTGTTCGAGTAGTGGTGGACCCCTCGCTGGGAGGGTTTTCCGGCATAGCCCAGCAGCGCCCGGGGCGGCCAGTTCCGGGTGTGCCGGCCATCCTTCGTGATGATGGTCGAGAAACGGGGATCGGTCAGGTAGTCCGGGATGCCGCTGGTGTGGGAGAGCAGCTGCTTCACCGTCACGCCGTCGGCGCCGGGTACGACGCCGGGGAGCAGTTTCCCCAGCGTGTCCTCCAGCGAGAGTTCGCGTTCCCGGACGAGTTGGAGGACGACGGCGGCGGTGAAGGTCTTGGTGATGCTCGCGATCCGGAAACGGTGGTCGGGCCGCATCGGAACGCCTGCGGCGGCGTCCGCGAAACCCGCGGCGGCCTCCCGGGTCACGCCGGCGTCGTGGACGTGGACCACGGCCCCCGGTGCGCCACGCGTCACCAGGTCGTCGGCGGCGGCCTGGACGGCGAGGGCGAGGTCGGACCGTGGCGGTCCGGCGGCGGGGGCGGAGGAGGCCGGAGGGGCGGGGGAACACGCGGTCAGGACGACGGCCAACGACATCACCCCCAGTCGGTTCACGCGTCTCCGGCCATCCGTTCCGCCGCCCCTTTCCCGCACCATGATCGTGACAGTACAGGGACGGTTCCCGTGCGGTAAGACCACGGCGGCCCGCTCCGGCCCTCGCCGGGAGGGCGGGAGCGGGCCGGTTCTCAATGGGTGAGGTCGAGTTCCTTGACGCGGGGGTCGCCCTCGTCGGCGAAGTAGTGGTCGGGCTGGGTGACGTCGTTGCCCTCGGCCATCTTGGCGCCCCGGGCGATGAACGTGCCGATGACGGCGACGGCCAGGTTGATGAGGAGGGCCAGGATGCCCGCGTAGACGGTCATCTTGGTGTCGAAGCCCAGCTTCGACAGCGGGAACGCCGATCCGGCGAAGTGCATCTTGCCGGTGGCCGGGTTGGAGATGTTGTAGAGCATGATCATCCCGGCCGCCATGCCGGCGATCCAGCCGGCGATCAGGCCGCTCCGGTGGAGCCAGCGGGTGTAGAGGCCGAGCGCCACCGCCGGAAGGGTCTGCAGGATGATGACGCCGCCGATGAGCTGTAGGTCGATGGAGAAGCCGGTGTCCAGGAACAGGATGCACAGCACCGCGCCGACCTTGACGAGCAGCGAAGTGATCTTCGAGACTCGGGCCTCGTCGGCGTCGGTGGCGTCCCGCTTCAGGTACTCGCGGTAGATGTTGCGGGTGAACAGGTTCGCGGCCGCGATCGACATGATCGCGGCGGGGACCAGCGCGCCGATGCCGACGGCGGCGTAGGCGACGCCGGCGAACCAGTCGGGGAACATCTTGTCGAAGAGCTGCGGGACGATCGTGTTGTTGTCGGTGCCGATGGGCTTGACCCCGGCGGCGATGGCCATGTAGCCGAGCAGCGCGATCAGGCCGAGCAGCAGGCTGTAGGCGGGCAGTGCGGACATGTTCCGCTTGATCACGTTGCGGTTCTTGGACGCCAGCACGCCGGTGACGCTGTGCGGGTAGAGGAACAGCGCGAGCGCCGAGCCCAGGGCCAGCGTGACGTACTGGAGCTGGTTGCTGGCGTTGAGGAGGATGCCGTCGCCGGGTGCCGGGGAGGCGGCGAACTTCTCCTGGGCCTTGCCGAAGATCACATCCCAGCCGCCCAGCTTCGCCGGGATGACGATGATCGCGACGATGATCACAAGGTAGATCAGCGTGTCCTTGACGAAGGCGATCAACGCCGGGGCGCGCAGGCCCGACTGGTAGGTGTAGGCGGCCAGGATGGCGAACGCGATGATGATCGGCAGGTGGCCGGTCACGCCCATCGTCTTGAGGACGGCCTCGATGCCGACGAGTTGCAGCGCGATGTAGGGCATCGTCGCGATGATGCCGGTGATGGCGATCAGCAGCGCGAGCGTGGGGGAGTCGAACCGCGCCCGGACGAAGTCCGCCGGGGTGACGAAGCCGTGGACGTGCGAGACCGACCAGAGCCGGATCAGCACGAGGAACACGATGGGGTAGACCACGATCGTGTACGGCACGGCGAAGAAGCCGGTGGCCCCGGCTCCCCACAGCAGCGCCGGCACCGCGACGAAGGTGTAGGCGGTGTAGAGGTCGCCGCCGACGAGGAACCAGGTGATCCACGAGCCGAAGCTCCGGCCCCCCAGCCCCCACTCGTCGAGCGTCGCGAGGTCCTTGGGGCGGCGCCAGCGGGCGGCCACGAAGCCCATGGCGCTGACCAGCAGGAACAGGAAGGTGAAGATGATGATCTCAGTCAGGTGCTCGCTCATCGGTTCACCGCTTCCGCTTGGTCATCTGGTAGACGATCGTGGTGCAGGTGACGCCGACCAGGATGAAAGCGAGCTGGAGCCAGTAGAAACGAGGGAAGCCGAAGAGCCGGGGCCCGTCGGCGTTGAAGAGGAATGGCAACAAAGGAAGGATGATCGGTACAATCAACAGCCAGTTCCACGGACTGCGATCGCTGCGATCCTTTCCGGGAGTGGTCAACACGTCTCCTAGGGCTGAAGAGGGGCCGGCGGGACGGCCGGTCCCTTCGGCTGAGCGGCAGCGTAATTACCGGGCCGGTCCGCTGCGATCATTCAGCGCCGAGCGGGCAGGTCGGCGCGGCGAGCGGCGGTTCCGATGGTCATCGCCCCCGCCACCTGCGGCGGCGATGGCGCGGCCCGCCTGGGTGAGCCCGTTCGGCGATGCAGTCACACCGGTCGCCGCATTGCGCACCGCGCCTCCTTGACACGGTTGCCCACGCCTTGCGAAGACGCCCGCCGTTCTCGTGAGAAGGACGCCTCGCTTCGGCCTTCGGAGAGGGAATCGTTCGTCCTTGCCGGGGTTCAGGCCCGGGCGCCGCCGTCGACCCGCAGGACGGTGCCGGTCACGAAGGAGGAGCGGTCGCTCAGCAGCCAGGCGGCGGCCTCGGCGATCTCGGCCAGGTCGGCCCCGCGGCGCAGCGGGGTCTGCCACATGAGTCGGCATCCGGTACGGCGGATGCCGGGACCGGTGCCCGGCCGGTCGCCGGGCACGAGGACGGCTCGCGCCTCCGCGGAGGCGCGAGCCGTACCCGGTGCCGGACGGTGCGTCCGGGGTCAGACCTTGGTGATGCGGACGGCGTCGGCGATGACGTAGCCGGTGCCGGAGGTCCAGCGGCTGACGCCGACGACGTTGTAGGTGCCGGCGTTGAGGGAGAAGGTGCCGATGCTCTTCCAGGCTCCGCCGCCGGAGCGCTGGTCGACGTAGAGGGTCTGGTTACCGCCGGAGGCGGCCACGATGTACGGCGCCGAGCTGTTGTAGCCCGCGTCCGCCGGGTACCACACCTCGACCTTGTACGTCCCGGCGCTGGGGATGCTCGCCTGGTACCAGGCCGGGTCGCTGGAGGCGACGGGGTTGGCGTACCGGTAGTCGGTGCCGTAGCGCTGGCCGGAGTAGGTGGAGGTGCCCCAGTTGGCGCTGGCGGTGAACTTCCCGGCGGTGGTGTTGTCCACGGTGGCCGACCACGGGGTGCCGCCGCCGCTGCCGGTCACGTACTGCATGTACTTGGTCCAGTTCCAGTACGTGCCGGGGTCGGTGTGCGTGGCGCCGGGCACCTCGTTGTGCCCGATGATGTGGGAGCGGTCCTTGGGGATGCCGTACTTGTCGCAGATGGCGCGGGTCAGCGCGGCCGAGGAGCGGTACATCGCGTCGGTGAACCAGGAGGCGTCGCTGACGTAGCCTTCATGCTCGATGCCGACGGACCGGGTGTTGTAGGTCCAGTTCCCGGCGTGCCAGGCGACGTCCTTCTCGCGGACCATCTGGGTGACGGCGCCGTCGGAGGAGCGGACCACGTAGTGCGCCGAGACCTGGGCGCTGGAGTTCTGGAACCACGAGATCGTGCCGGCGTACGAGCCCTGGGTCACGTGGATGACGACCCGGTCGATGGCGTAGCTCGACGGGCGGCTGGAGGCGGTGTAGTTGCTGGAACTGGCGGCCACCCAGGACGCGGCCGGGTAGTCGGCGCTGGCGGCCAGCGAGTTGACCGGCGCGTTGAGGTCCGCTGCCTTGGCGTACTCGCCGCGGTCGGCGGTGACCTCCTGCGGGGCGACCTTGACCTTGGGTGTGTCGATGCCGGTGCCGAGGAAGTTGTAGACGGTGTCGGCGTACAACCGGGCGACCTCCGGGGTGGAGGCGTTGCCGTACTTGGCGACGGCGCCGTACCAGCGGCCGGCGTCCTTGCGGGCGGCGTCGTCGAGGCCCAGCTCGTCGGCGTAGGACCGCAGCACCGCGGCGCCGCCGAGGATGTTGGCGGTGTCGTCCCTGCGCAGCGTCCTGGCGGGCTGGCCGGTGATCTGGGCGGCCTTTTCCAGGCTGTGCGCGGCGGGGCTGCTGACCAGGTGCATCACGCCGTAGCCGCCGCTCGCGCTCGGCGCGCCGCCGTGCCCGTCGAGGTGGGTCTCGGAGTAGGCGAGCGCGACGAGCAGGTCGCGCGGGACGTCGTAGGTGGCGGCGGCGCGGGTGAACGCGGCGGCCATGGGCCCCTCGGACGCGGCCGGCGCGGGTGGGGTGGGCGGCGCGGCGAACGCCGGATGGCCTCCGAAGATCAGGAGGGCGGAGAGTAAGCCGGCGGCTGCGGCGGCTGACCGGGCACGGGCGAGCGTCATGATCGCTCCTTGATCGGGGGGTGCCAACGGCTGCACAGTACGGCTTTCATCTGACAAATGTCGATAATTGACATTACTTCCGAGTTAGAAGAAGATTTCCGTCTTTGTGGGCCGCTCGGTTCATCCGGATCCGGCCTCGCTTCATTTGGCGCGTTCCAAATTCTCCGAAGGCGTCCCGCTCGTCTCCCGTCATACGGAGAGTGGTGAAGACTATTGCGCTTTGGTGGGATTGGTCTGAAACTTCTTTTCTGTGACGACGCCTCGAGCGGGCCGGAAGCGGCGGCTCGCCGCCCTCGGTCGCATTGCCGCGACGACCCTCGCCTTCGCCCTCGCCCTCACCCCCACGACCACCGCCATCGCCGCCGCCACCGCGGGCGCCCCGCGGACGGCGCACGCGGCCACCGCCCTCGCCGCCTGCGCCACCGACCCGGCGACTCCGAAACGCCAGCTCCGCGCGATGTGGGTGGCCAGCGTGGCCAACATCGACTGGCCGAGCAGGACCGGTCTGAGCGTCTCGGCGCAGCAGGCCGAGTTCCGTGCCTGGCTGGACCTGGCGGTGCAGAAGCACATGAACGCCGTCGTCGTGCAGATCCGGCCGACGGCCGACGCGTTCTGGCCCTCGCCGTACGAGCCCTGGTCGCAGTGGCTGACCGGAACCCAGGGCGGGAACCCCGGCTACGACCCCCTGGCGTTCATGGTCGGTGAGGCGCACGCCCGGAACCTGGAGTTCCACGCCTGGTTCAACCCGTACCGGATCGCCAACCACGACGATCCCACCCGCCTGGTGTCCACCCACCCCGCCCGTCAGCACCCCGACTGGCGATTCGCCTACGGCGGCAAGCTCTACTACAACCCGGGGATCCCGGTGGTCCGCGACTTCATCGAGGACGCCGTCATGGACGCCGTCACCGGGTACGACATCGACGGCGTGCACCTCGACGACTACTTCTACCCCTATCCGGTCAGCGGCGAGACGATTCCCGACGCGGCCGCCTACGCCCAGTACGGCGGCGGCTTCGCGAGCATCGCCGACTGGCGCCGCGACAACGTCAACCTCCTGGTCAAGGAGCTGGACCAGCGGATCCACGCGGCCAAGTCGTGGGTGAGGTTCGGCGTCAGCCCGTTCGGCATCTGGCGCAACGCCTCGACCGATCCGCAGGGCTCGCAGACCTCCGGCATGCAGTCCTACGACGCCATCTACGCCGACACCCGGCTGTGGGTGAAGCAGGGCTGGGTCGACTACATCGCGCCGCAGATCTACTGGAACATCGGCTACAACGTGGCCGACTACCAGACGCTCACCGCCTGGTGGGCGGGCACGGTCCGGGGCACGGGCGTCCAGCTGTTCGTCGGCCAGGCCGCCTACCGGGCCGGGGCGTCCGGTGAGAGCGCGGCCTGGCAGCGGCCCGCCGAGCTCAGCGACCACCTCACCTACAACCGCCGGCACCCCGAGGTGCTCGGTGACGTCTTCTTCAGCGCCAAGGACATCAGGGCCGACCGGATCGGCGCCGTCTCCACGCTCGTGGCCGCCCACTACTCGAAGCCGGCCCTGCTGCCCGCGTACGGCGCCGGCGCCGCGCCGGCCGTGCCCTCGATCACCTCGGCCACCCAGGGGACCGGCGGGGTCGCGCTGTCGTGGCAGCGCGGCGGCACCGGCACCCCGGCCTCGTACGCGGTCTACCGGGTGGACGGCTCCCAGGGCGCGGCCGACCCGTGCTTCTTCGCCGACGCCCGAAACCTGGTCGCCACCACCCGCGCCACGTCCTTCACCGACACCGGCGCGGCGGCCGGCTCCACCTACACCTACTACGTGACCGCCCTGGACCGCCTGCACGCCGAGAGCGGCCCCAGCACGGGCAAGGTGGTCACCGGAGGCGGGTCCGGCCAGTTCAGCGTGATCGTCGACAACTCCGGCCCCGGGTTCACCGCGAGCGCCTCCTGGGGCACCTCCGCCTACTCCGGCCAGCGGTACGGGGCCGACTACCGGTTCGCCTCCCCGGTCGCGGCGAGCGACGTGGCCTGGTTCCGGGCGGCCGTCCCCAGCGCGGGGACGTACAGGGTCGAGGTGTGGTACCCGGCGGACGCGGGCTACAACAGCTCGGCGCCGTACATCGTGGCCGCCTCCGGCGGTAACCAGACCCTCTACGTCGACCAGCGCTCCGGCGGCGGAGCCTGGAAGAGCATCGGCACCTTCTCCCTCAACGCCGGCACCTACAACGTCGTCGGCGTCAGCCGCTGGACCTCCGGCACCGGCTACGTCATCGCCGACGCCGTCCGCATCACCAAAGTCTGAGGAACCCGCCCTGGCCGTGAGGAACGGTGACCGAGGAGCGCCGACCGGGGGGTGAGCGGGGCGAGGCGGCGGGCGGCCGGTGAGGGGGCCGCCCGCACCGGGGAACGGGGTGAGACGGCGCGGTCGCCCGCGCGGGCGGGGATGAGGGCGGAAGGTCCCACGCCGGTGGGACCTTCCGCCCTGCCGTTCCGGGAGACCCTCTCCCGACCATGGGAGGGGGTGAGAAGGATGACCGAGACCCGCGAGGTGGTCGTCGGCTACGACGGCTCGGACTTCTCCATGCAGGCCCTGGAGTGGGCGATGGACGAGGCGGAACTGCGGCAGCTGCCGCTGAGGGTGGCCCACGCCTGGCGCTGGCCGTACGGCCAGGCCGAGGAGGAGGTCAAGCTCCACCTGCGCAAGGCGGCCGAGCACGTGCTGTACCACGGCGCCGACTGCGCCCGCTCATGCAGCAGTTCGATCACCGAGGTGACCGCCGACCTGTACGAGGGGTCCGCCGCCGAGCGGCTGGTGGAGCTGTCGGCCCGCGCCGAACTGGTCGTGGTCGGTTCGCGCGGCATGGGAGCGCTGGCCAGGACGGTCCTGGGGTCGGTCGCCGGCTACGTCGCGGCGCACGCGTGCTGCCCGGTGGTCGTGGTGCGCGGTCCCGGCCCCATCCCCGTGCCGCTGCACCGTGGGGCCGTGGTCCTGGGCATGGCCGCGGACACGCGCGACGAGGCGATCGGGTTCGCCTTCGGCGAGGCGGACGTCCGGCAGCTCAGCCTGGTGGCGGTGCGGGGCGGCCCCCTCCAGCCGATGCCGTGGCTGTCGCAGGGGCCGCCGATGCCGGAGCCGGGGATCGTCGCGAAGACGGCCGAGGGGGAGATGATCGAGCGGCTGCGGCCGTGGCAGATCCGGTACCCGGAGGTGGCCGTCCGGGTCCACGGCGTCACCGGGCCGCCGAAGGACGTCCTGGCGGACCTCTCCAGGGAGGCGAGCCTGATGGTGGTCGGCGGGGCGCGCGGGCACGGGCGGCTGGGTTCGGTCACCAGATCGATCCTCCAGCGCAGTGCCTGCGCCGTCGCGGTCGTCCCCGCGCCGGTCCTCTCGGAAGAGGACGTGGCCCCCGCCGGGAGCGCGCGGACCGAGGCCGCGCGGAGCGGGGACGCGCGGGCCGCGGCGGACTAGGTCAGAAGGAGAGACCATGGTCATGCGGGTGAGGGACGTCATGGGCAGGGTGGCCATCGCGGTCCAGCGTGACGCGACGTTCGCCGATCTCGTCGCGACCATGCGCCGTTTCAAGGTGGACGCCGTCGCGGTGGTCAACGCCGACGGCCGCCCGGTCGGCACGGTGTCGGAGGACGATCTGCTGCCCGGCGGGACGGACCTTCCGTACGGCGAGGGCGGACCGCACGGCGGGCCCGCGGGCGGCGGGCGGAGCCCGGACCACCAGAAGATCATGGAGATGACCGCCGAGGAGCTCATGACCAGCCCGGCGCCCACGGTCGTGGGGGAGACCCCGGTCAGGGAGGCGGCCCGCCTGATGCACGTCAACGGGGTCAGGCAGCTACCGGTGATCGACGCCGTCAGCGGGCGGATCGCCGGGACCGTGCACCAGGCCGACCTGCTGAGGATCTTCGCCAGACGGGCGCCGGAGGTCCTGGCCGACGTGGCGGCGGCCGTGGCCCGGCTGCGGCTGGACCCCCGTACGCTCACGATCTCGGTGGACGCCGGCGTGGTGCGCATCCAGGGGCGGCTGGCCAGGCGGTCGCAGATCGCCCGCCTGGCCGAGGCCGCGCGGCAGGCGGACGGCGTCGTGGACCTGCGGATCGACGTCACCTACGACCACGACGACCTGACCGGCGAAACGGCGGACCACCCGGCGGAGGCCGCCCTGGCGAGGACGGCCACGGAGGACTGAGGGCGGATCCCGGAGGACCCCCTGCGGAGCCCGGATGGCCACCGGCCGCCTCAAGGCCCACCCGCCGTTCCAAGGTTCACCCGCCGTTCCAGGGCTTCCGGCCGTTCCTGGACCTACGGGCCGTTCCGGGGCCTATCGGCCGCTCCAGGCCGGCGTGTCGTCCAGGGTCCATCGCAGCTCGTCCACCACGTCGACCACCCCGTTGACCCGCTGGACCATCCGTACCGCCAGCCGGGCGTCGCTGCGCCGGTGCATGCGCCCGGTCAGGGTGACGACGCCCTGGTGGACCGTGACGGAGGCGGTGCTGGGCTCGGCCCACAGGGTGCGGTCGAGGATGTCCCGGCGCACCTCCTCCGCGATGTCGGCGTCATCACGGACGAAGACCTTCAGCAGGTCGTGGCGGCTGACGATGCCCTGGAGGACGCCCTCGGCGTCCACCACGGGCAGCCTCTTGATCCCGTGCTCCTCCATCAGCCGCATCGCCGAGACGATCGAGGCATGCGCCCGCACGGTGACCGCCGGAGCCGTCATCAGCTCGGCGGCGGTGTCGCCCCGGGCCTTCGACCGGCCGTCCCCGCCCTTGGCGCTCAGACGATCACGCAGCCGGGAGCGCAGCGGCGGCTGGTAGCCCTCGCGGTAGTAGCGCTCCCTGAACTCCTCCTTGCGCAGCAGATCCTCCTCCGAGACGACGCCGACGGCGTGCCCCTCGGCGTCCACCACGGGGACCGCGCTCACGCCGTGGGCGATGAGCACCTCCGCCACGTCCTTGAACGGGGTGCAGCCGTTGACCGACGCCACCTCGGTGGTCATGACGTCCTTGACCTTCGCGTGCATACCGGACCTCCTCCGGGCTTCCCGTGCCGCCCGCATCTCTCATCACACCGCCGCGAGGGCCGCCGGGCAGTGGCCGGAGGTCCTCAACGGCGGGGACCTTCGGCCACCGCCGGAGGAGCCGCTGCGCAGCAGAGTGGGTGCGATGCGCATTTCGTGGGGAAACTCATATGTATGGCAGATGTTGAGCCATATGCCCTAACTCCGCACATGCGGCTGGACGAGCTGCTGGCGGAGCTGCAGGTGCGGCTGGAGGCGGTGCTGGCCACCCGCGACCGCATGCAGGCCCTGCTGAACGCCGTGGTGTCGGTGGGCAGCGACCTGGATCTGGAGACGGTGCTGCGGCGGATCGTGGAGACCGCCACCACCCTGGTCGACGCCCGCTACGGCGCGCTGGGCGTCATCGGGGAGGAGGACACGCTCGTGCAGTTCCTCCCGGTGGGACTGAGCGAGGAGGAGATCGCCCGGATCGAGCACTGGCCGCACGGCCTGGGCCTGCTGGGCCTGCTCATCAAGGATCCGTGCCCGGTACGGCTGGCGAACATCGCCGACCACTCCGAGTCCTACGGCTTCCCGCCCGGCCACCCGCCGATGGGCTCCTTCCTGGGGGTGCCGGTACGGATCCGCGAGGAGGTGTTCGGCAACCTCTACCTCACCGAGAAGCGCGGCGGCGGGGAGTTCGACGAGGAGGACGAGGCGATCGTGGTGGCCCTGGCCACCGCGGCCGGCGTCGCCATCGAGAACGCCCGCCTGTACGAGGAGACCCGCCGCCGGGAGGTCTGGCTGCAGGCCTCCTCCGACGTCACCACGGCCCTGCTGTCGGGCGCCGAGCCCACCGAGGTGCTCACGCTGATCGCCGGGCGGGCGCGGCGGATGGCGGGCGCCGACGCGGTGGCGGTGCTGCTGCCGGACGGCGACGGCCGGCGGCTGCGGGTGGTCATCGCGGAGGGTCCCGGCATCGTCCCGGATGCGCCGGCCGCCTCGGATGCTTCGGACGCCGCGGACGGCGGCCGGGGCGCACCGGAGGCACCGGAGACATCGGAAGCCCCGGGAGCACCGGAGGCGTCGGGAGCGCCGGGCGAGTGCGACGGCCCCGCGGACGGACGGCTGTGCCCGAAGGTGGGCGCCTTCGCCCTCGTGACCGGATCGCTGGCCGGGCAGGCGTTCGCCTCCGGCGAGCCGTTCATGGTGACCGGCCCCGTCGGCGGCTTCCCGCCGGGCACGGCCGACCCGGCGGCGCCCGGACCGGCCGCGGCGGTGCCGATCGGCGCGGCCGGCACGGCGCGCGGGGTGCTGTCGCTGGCCAAGCGCCCCGGCCGCATCCCGTTCAGCCAGGTCGAGTTGCGCACCCTGCACGCCTTCGCCGGGCAGGCGGCGATCGCGCTGGAACTGGCCGAGAGCCGTATCCACGCCGAGCGCCTCAGCCTGCTGGAGGACCGCGACCGCATCGCCAAGGACCTGCACGACGTGGTCATCCAGCGCCTGTTCGCGGTCGCGATGACGCTGATGAGCGCGGTGCCGCTGATCGAGCGGCCGCAGGCCGGAACCCGGGTGCAGAACGCCATCGACGAACTCGACAACACCATCCGGCAGATCCGCTCCACCATCTTCGCCCTGCAGAGCCCCGACGGCGGCGACACCGGAGGGCTGCGCGGGCGGATCACCGCGCTGGTCGAGGACGCCGGAGCACACCTGGGCTTCCAGCCCGCCCTGACCATGGACGGCCCTCTGGACACCGGGGTCCCACCCGAGATCGGCGACCACCTGCTGGCCGTGCTGCGCGAGGCGCTGTCCAACGTGGTCCGCCACGCGAAGGCCACCCGCGTCGGAGTGCGCGCCGGGCTCGCCGGGGACCGGCTGACCCTCCTCGTCGAGGACGACGGCGTCGGCCTGCCCGCCGACGGCCGCCGCAGCGGACTGCGCAACCTGCGGGAACGCGCCGACCGGCTCGGCGGCGTCTTCCGCGCCGACGCCCCGCCCGGCGGCGGCACCCGGCTCACCTGGAGCGTTCCGCTGGGCTGAGCCCGGTGCGGAACGCGGGCCGGTGGGCCCCACAGCCTTACGGACGCTCCCCTCGCAGGTCGCGCCGGCCGTACGGACGACCTGCGACGTTCGGGCTCCTCGGCCGGACGCCCGCCGGTGCGCCCTCCGGCGGCGCCGCTAGCGGCGGAGGCGCCGGCCGGAGATCCGTTCGATGCGGAGCACGATGAAGTGGTCCCCGCAGCCCGCGGCCCACGCCGTCAGCGGCAGCCCGGTCAGCCGGGTGACCTCCTCGGGATCATGGACGGCCCGGGTCCGCCCCACGGCGGTGACCGACCAGCCGGTGCGGGCGTCGGTGTCGAAGTCGTCCGCCTCGAACGCCACCACGGTGTCCCGGGTGGCGGCGGCCACCTTGGAGGAGGAATCTGTGCAGATCACGATTTTTCCGCCATCGACGCAGAAGTCGACCGGCTCGACCGCGGGAAGGGCCCGGTCGGTGAAGACGATCCTGCCGATCGGGGCCGACGACAGCAGCTTCATGCACTCCTCCCGGGAGAGCGCGTGCGGCCGGATCGAGTCGATGTCCATACCTGAAGCTTCGTCGAGGGAGGTCCCGGCGGTTGAGGGGAGAAGGTCCCCTTCTCGCGGACCATGGCCCCGCGCCGTACGGACCTTCGGTCCCATGCTCCCGTGTCGTACGGATCTCCGGTCCCACAGTCCCGTGTCGTACGGACCTCCGGTTCCGCGGCCCTCCCGGGGACGGGGTCAGAACCCCTGGCGGACGGGGACGTTGTCCCGCTCCCACAGCAGATCGTCGATCACCCCGACGACGCCGTCGACCCGCAGGGTCATCGTCAGGGCGGTCCGGGTGTCGCCGCGCAGGGTCATCGTGCCGCTCAGCGTCGCCATGCCGTTCCTGACGGAGACCCGCACCCGGGAGGTGTCCATCCACAGTGAACGGGTCAGGACGTCCTGGCGGATCTCGCGCTCGATGTCCCGGTCCGGCCGGACGAACGGCTTCAGCAGGTCGCGGCGGCTGACGATGCCCACCAGCCGGCCGAGGCGGTCCACCACCGGCAGCCGCCTGACGTGGTGGTCGCGCATCAGGCGGCAGGCGTCCGCCAGCGTCGCGGCCTCCGGGACGGTGATCGCGGGGGAGGACATCAGCCGCCGGGCGAGATCGCACCGGCTCGGGCGGCGGACGCCGTCGCCGGGCGCGGTCCCCGGTGGGCCCTCCGGCTCCTCGCGCAGCAGGTCGGACGCGGAGACGACACCGGTCACGCGGCCCTCGCCGTCCAGCACCGGCACGGCGCCGACCGCGTGGGCGACGAACACGGCGGCGATCTGCTTGAAGCAGGCGTCCTCACGGACCGAGACCACCTTCCGGGTCATGACGTTTCCGACGTTGACGCACATCGTGCCTCCAGCCTCCCCCGGCGGGGAGGGCGAAGGGCCCGGCCCGCACGTGTGAGGCGACGGTACGGGCGGCGCGTCACCGGGAACCGGCTCGCCTCACATCCAGAAGGGTGGGCGCGCGGACGGCGGGCCTCTAGAGGCTAAATGCCCTTTTCGCTAGGGCATGTCGGCCCTGTCTGGTGGACGGCGCGGAAACGGCCTGTGACGTCGGACGGCGTGGACGGCGCGGAAACCGCCCGTGCCGTCGCCGTGACGTCCGCGGTCAGGAGGCCGCCGGAGGCTCCGGAGCGGCCCGGTGACCGATGAGGTGAAGCTCCGCCAGGTCGCCGACGACGATGTCGGCCCCGGCGGCCCGCAGCGCCTCTCCCCGGCCGCGCCGGTCCACGCCGATGACCGGCTCGAACCCGCCCCGCCGTCCGGCCCGCACCCCGGCGAGGGAGTCCTCCACGACGGCCGCCTCACCCGGCTCCACGCCCAGCCGCCACGCCGCCTCCAGGAAGAGCGCGGGGTCCGGTTTGCCGGGAAGGCCCAGCCGGGCGGCCTCGACGCCGCCGACCCGGACATCGAACAGGTCCGCCATGCCGGCCGCGCGCAGCACCTCCGCGCAGTTGCGGCTCGCCGAGACGGCCGCGACACGCACTCCGCGGCGCCGCAGTCCGGTGACGAGCGCGACGGCCGCGGGGAAGGGGGCGACGCCGTACCGGTGGATCGCGGCCAGGAAGGCCGCGTCCTTGCGGGAGGCGAGCGCCGCGACCACGTTCGTCTCCGGCGAGATCCCCCGGGACCGCAGGAGGTCCCGGACGCCGTCGGCGCGAGGTTTGCCGTCGACGTGCAGCAGGTACTCCGCGTCCGCGTCGAACGGCCGGAACGGCGCGCCGTGCCGCCGGGCGCGCTCGCCGAGGAAGGCGTCGAAGACCTCCTTCCACGCCGCGGCGTGGATCACGGCCGTGTCGGTCAGCACCCCGTCGGTGTCGAAGATCACCGCCGCGATCCGCCCGGCGTCCAGCACGGGGCGGGACGTCACGGCGCTCCGTCCCGCGCGGGGTGATCGGGCGATCCGGCCCGTCCTTCGTGCCCGGGACGCCTGCCGTCCCGCCGGACGCGCCCGGCGGGCCCGGCCCCGTGGCGGCGCCGCTCGGTCGCGTCCGCCAGCGCGGCGACGGCCCGCAGGTCGATCCGGACCCGCACCTCGCCGCCGGTGAACTCGCGGGTCACCGGCAGGCCGAGATCGTCCAGGACGATCAGCATCATCCGGTTGACGGGCAGCACGTCGGCCACCAGCTCGGCCACGCCCAGGCCGGCGGCATCGATCGCCAGACGCTCCAGCAGGAGCGTGCCGAGACCGCGGCCGTGCACGCGGTCGTCGATGAGCACGGCGACGTCGGCGTCGCTGAGATCCTCCGCCGGGACGTGCTCCGCGATCCCGACGACCCGCCCGCCCAGGACGGCGACGAACGCGCGTCCCCGGTGGCCGGGGGCGGTCAGGCGTTCCACGTGCAGGTGCGCCGTGGCCCGCCCGCCGGCGAAGAACCGCAGGTAGGCGGACTCCTCCGAGGTCCGTTCCACCAGGTCGTGCAGGGCCGCGCGGTCCCGGCCCCGCAGCGGCCTGATGTGGACGGTCTCCCCGTCGCGCAGCGGCGCGTCGTACCCGGGCGACCCGCTTCCGGTGTCGTCCGGCGCGGCCTGCCGGGGTCCGCCGTGTCCGGTCGGAGCCTCGCTCATCCCGGCTCCAGGAGAGGGCGATGGAACCGTACGGAGGACGGCTCCCAGACGGGGCGGACCACCGCCAGCGCCTGTTCGAGCGACCGCTCCAGCGGGACGCCGGTGTCGATCTCGGCCGCGCCGGGCCACGGCGCGGCCCGCGCCGCCAGCTCCGCCGCGATCTCCGGACCGGCGTCCGAGATCCCCCCGGTACGGCTCGCGAGCCGGTCGGCGACCACCTGGGACGGGGCGGTGCAGCGCAGCTCGAACAACTCGCTGGACGCGCCGTCGGCGACCGCTCCGGCCGCCGTCCGGTGCGCGGCGTCGGTCCAGGAGGCGTCGAGGACGACCGGCTCGCCGTTCCGCAGCAGCCTGCCGGCCCGCGACAGCAGCTCGCCGTAGGCGCGCTCGGTGTGCTCCCGGTCGTAGACGCCCTCGCCGAACGGGGCGGCGGCGGACCGCTCGGGGGTGACGCCGGCCAGCTCCTTGCGGACGCGGTCGCTGCTCAGCAGCGTCACGCCGAGCCGGTCGGCGAGGGCCGCGGCCAGCGTCGACTTGCCGGTGCCGGGCGTCCCGCCGACGAGGATCAGCGGAACCGCTCCGGCCCGCAGGTGGCGCAGCGTGAGATCGGCGAGCTCGCGGGCCCGCGGCGCCGCGCCCGGCTCGTGCTGGGCGTGCCGCAGGCAGGCCACCTTGGCGCGGACGAAGGCCCGGTAGGCGACATAGTGGTGCCACAGCGCGGGCGGGGCGGGGTCGCCGGAGAACTCGGTGTACCAGTGCAGGAACAGCTCGGCGGCCCGGGGCGCGCCCAGCCGCTCCAGGTCCATGGCGAGGAAGGCCGCGTCGTCCAGGCCGTCGAGGAAACGCAGCCGCTCGTCGAACTCCAGGCAGTCGAGGATCCGGGGCCCGTCGTCCAGGCAGAAGACGTCCTCGGCGAGCAGGTCGCCGTGGCCGTCCACGATGCGGCCGCCGGCGACGCGGGCGGCGAACAGGGGGCCGCGGCCGTCGAGGAAGCGCAGCGCGCTCCGTTCGATCCCGTCCAGCACCGGGGCGTCGACGACCCGCTCCGGCAGGGCCCGGACCTGCTCGAAGCTCGCGGTCCACCGCGAGCGCAGCGCTGCCACGCCGCCCTCCTGGTCGATCCGCGGGGAACGGCGGGCACGGCCGTGCAGGCCGGCGAGCACCCGGGCGATCCGGCGCAGGTGATCGTCGACCGGCTCGCCCGTCCGGACCAACGCCGACAGCCGCCGCTGCTCGGGCATGCGCCGCATCACGACGAGATGCTCGCAGACCCGGCCGTCGGGGCCGACCACGTCGGCGACCCCCTCGTAGACGTCCGGGGCCAGCCGCCGGTTGAGGTCCACCTCCTCCCGGCAGACGGCCCGCCGCGCCTCGAGGGAGGTGAAGTCGAGGAAGCCGAGGTCCACCGGCTTCTTCAGCTTGACGGCGCGATCCCCCAGAAGGATCACGACGCCGGAGTGCGTCTCCCTGACCTGCGCCCACGGTTCCATCGATCACGCCTCCGCGTCCCGGTCCGGCCGTACGGCCGGCGCCGCCCGCCCCCGCGTGGCGGGCGGACGTCCCCGATGCCGGTCCCCTACCCGCAGCCGCGGCTCCCGACGCGGCCGGGAGACGCTCAGGAGTGGGAAAACCGCAGGTGAGGGGTGCCAGAACGGGTAAGCATCAGGAAACAGGATCCGGTGGGCGCCCGGAACGGGGAACCGCCCGCACGCCCCGGCCGGGGCCGGCGGGGTCCGGTGCGCGCTCGGGGACGGGACCGGGCATGATCGGGAGACCCGAGCGGGCGCCGGACGGGGAGCGGGACCCGCGGGCGGCCCGGATCCGGCACGGAAGGAACCGATGGACGTTTCGGATCACCGGCTGGGGGACCGCGTGTTCGCGGCGGTGGTGCTCGGCTGGCGCGCGACCGGGGTGCCGTCGGGCGCCTCCGCCGCGCCGTTCCGCCGCCGCGTGACGGCGCTCTGCGCCGCCGGTCTCGACGTCGCGGTGCTCGCCGGAGAGCCGCCGGAGGCGGTGGACGGGCTGCTGCGCGCCCGGCCGGCCGGCCCCGGACGCCTGTGGCTGTGCGCGGGCCCGGAGGCGGAGCCGTACGAGGTGGGCGAGGCGGGACTCCGGCCCGTCCCTTCATGGGAAGGCGCCGGGGCCGGCGTATGGGACGCGACGGGGCCTGCCGGTCGTCCCGGGGAGAGGGCGGCGGGCCCGCTCCGGGGCGGGATCCGGTCCGTGAGCCGTACCGGGGCAGGGTCCGCAGGCCGTATCGGGGGCGGGGCGCGGGGGCTGCGGACGGCGCTGGCGCTGCTGGCGGAGCGCGGGATCGGCCCAGGAGCGGTCCTGGTGATCGGCGACCGGTTCGCGGCGCCCGGCCGCCCGGACGCGATCGCCTCCGTCCCGGAGGCCGCGCGGGCGACGCTGGTGGCGGTCGGCCCCGGACTCCGCCCGGCGGCGGGGCCGGGCACGGGTGACCCGGCTGAGGGTGTGCTGTTCCTGGAGGGCGGGCCGGACGAGGGTGTGCTGTTCCCGGAGGGCGGGCCGGCCGAGGATGTTCCGCTCCAGGAGGGCGGTCCGGACGCGGGCGTCCTGTTCCTGGAGGGCGGTCCGGACGCGGTGCTCGCCGTCCTCGACCGGCAGGTACGGCTGAGGCGGCGCCGGCGGGTCCCCCTGGTGGACGACGATCCGGCGTGGACGATCCGGGAGACCGGCCGGGACCCGGCGCGGAACCGGGTGACCGAGACGCTGCTCACCCTCGGCGCCGGCGGGTTCGCGACCCGCGGATCGGTCGAGGAGGCCGTCCCCGGCTCGCACCCCCTGGTGCTCGCCATGGGGATCTACACCGGCGTGGGGTCCGGACAGCACCTGCTGGCCGGGCCCCGTTGGACCGGGCTGGTCCTGCTCCCGCCGCCCGAGGAGGACCTCCGCCTGCTCGACCTGCGCAGCGGCCTGATGGCGAGGGAGGAGACCGGCCGGACACCGCCGGTCCGCACGCTGCGGCTGGCGTGCGTGAACCGTCCCGGGGTGGTGGCGATGCGCGCCGAGGCCGGGATCGGGCGGCTGCGCCCCGGGCCGCCGCTGCGGCTGCCCGCCGAGGGGCAGGGCACCGAGGGACGGCACGGCGGCCGCGACTGGGCGCGGGTGACCGGCGCCGTCGGCTGGGCGGCCGGGGACACCGGGTTCGATACGGCCGGGAGCGGCCTGGACGTCTGGGACACCGGGAGCGCCGGAGGCTCCGTGGGCGGCACGGGCCCCGGAGGCGTCGTCGCCCTTTCCTCGCAGCGCGTGGGCCGCGACGGCGGGGTGCGCACCGTGGAACGGATCGCCGCCTACACGGCCGACCCCGTCCGCCGCCCGGTGCCGCACGACGCCGCCGGGGCGCTGGAGGCGGCAGAGCGGCTCGGGTTCGACCGGCTGCTCGTCGAGCAGCGGGAGGCGTGGGCCGGGCGGTGGGCGGCGGTGAACGTCAGCATCCCGGACGACCCCGCCGCGCAGCTCGCCGTACGGTTCGCCCTCTTCCAGCTCTGGACCAACGCCGACCGGCTCGCGGGCGGCGGGCTCGGAGGCGGCGCGGAGCACGGGGGCCGCGCGGAGCCGGGGTACGGAGGCCGCGCGGGGCCGCCCCCGGCCGCCGGCGGCGGATACGGCGAGGCGGCGGCCGGAGCCGGTGGGCCCGGCGCGGCGGGCATCGACGACGAGTACGGCGAGGCGGCGGTCGGCGCCCGGGGACTGTCGGGCGGAGCCTACGGCGGCCACGTCTTCTGGGACGCCGACGTGTTCGTGCTGCCCGCCCTGGTGAGCATGCATCCCGCCGCCGCCCGGGCCATGGTCGCCTACCGCCTGGGCCGTCTGGGGCCGGCGCGGGCGCGGGCCGCCACGCTGGGCTGCGCGGGGGCGCGCTTCCCCTGGGAGTCCGCCGCAACCGGAGACGACGTGACCCCCGCGATCGGGCACCTGGGCGGGGAGGCCATCGGCATCCTCACCGGGCGGCTGGAGGAGCACATCACCGCCGACGTCGCCTGGGCGGCGGTCCACTACGCCCGCTGGAGCGGGGAGGACGGCTTCCTGACGGGCCCGGCCCGGCCCCTGCTGGCCGAGACCGCCCGCTACTGGACGTCCCGCTGCCGGACGGACCGCGACGGCCGGGCGCACATCGACCGGGTGATCGGCCCCGACGAGTACCACGAGGGGGTGACCGACAACGCGTTCACCAACGTGATGGCCCGGTGGAACCTGCGGCGGGCGGCCCGCCTCGCCGGCCCGGGATGCGCCGAGGCCGGACGGTGGCTCACCCTCGCCGGCCGCCTGGTGGACGGCCACGACCCCGTCACGGGCCTGTACGAGCAGTTCGCGGGCTACTTCCGGCTGGAACCGCTGACCATGGCAGAGGTCGCCACCCCGCCGGTCGCCGCCGACCTGCTGCTCGGCCGCGAGCGGGTGGCCGCCACCCAGATCATCAAGCAGCCCGACGTCCTCATGCTGCACCACATGGTCCCCGAGGAGGTCGAGGCCGGCTCGCTCCCGGCGAACCTGGACTTCTACGGCCCCCGCACCGCGCACGGCTCCTCGCTCTCCCCGGCGATCATGGCGTCCCTGCTCGCCCGGGCGGGCCGCGCCGACGAGGCGCTGGCCCTGCTGCGCACCGCGCTGGTCCTCGACCTGGACGACCTGACCGGGACGACCGCCGACGGCCTGCACCTGGCCACGCTCGGCGGCGTCTGGCAGGCGATGCTCACCGGGTTCGCCGGGGCCCGTGTCAGCGGCGGCGTCCTCCGCCTGGACCCCGTCCTCCCCGCCGCGTGGGGCGGCCTCGGCCTGCGGTTCCGCTGCCTGGGGCGGCGGGTGCGGCTGGACGTCACACGCGAGACGGTCACCGTGCGGACCGACGGGCCACTGCGGATACGGCTGGGCGACGGCGATCCGCGCCCGGTGGACGGCTCCGCGTGCCTGCGGGGTGAGGACTGATGAACGGGCCGTCCGCGGGGGCGGGACCCGGAGGCGCGCGGCGCGGGCCGGCCGCCGAGGCGGGGGAGCGGAGCACGGGGCGCGGATCGGTCACCGCGCCGGGGGCGCGGGGCACGCGGCGCGGACCGGTCGCCGGGGGGGTGACGTCCGGTGCGCGGCACGTGCTGGCCGTCGTCCACGACCCGGGGGCGGAGGCGGCCGTGGTCGACGCGGCCGGGGCGGTGGCGACGCTCCTGGGCGCCGACGTCCGGGCGTTCCGCCTCGCCGCGGAGTCCGGCGCCGGGGAGACGGTCGCGGCGGTGCTGCACGAGCTGGAACGGCCGGACGTCCTCGCGGGCGTCCTCGCCGGTGACGGCGGTGACCGGTCGGGGACGTGGGCCGTGGTGCGGCGGGCCGGCAAACCGGTCGTGCTGCTGCCGCCCCGGCGACCCGTGGCCGCGCCGCCGGTGGCGGGTCCGGTGGCGGGTCCGGTGGCGGCCCGGAAGGCCATCTCCCGGGTGCTGTTGCCGCTGGACGGTTCGGCCGAGGCGGCGGCGGCCGTGACCGGGGCGGCCGGGCTGTTCGCCCGCACCGGCGCGGACCTGGTGGTCCTGCACGTCTTCGACGAGGCGACCGTCCCCCGTTTCTGGGACCAGGCCGCGCACGAGCGCCGGGCGTGGGAGGAGGAGTTCCTGGCCCGGCACTGCGCGCACCCCGGGGTGCGGATGGAACTGCGCAGCGGGGTCGCCGGGGAGCAGGTGGTGGACGTGGCGGCCACCGAGCACGTCGACCTCATCGCCCTGGGCTGGTCCCAGCGCGCCGAGGCGGGAAGAGCGCGGACCGTCCGCCGTACGGTGGCCGGGGCGGGCGTGCCGGTCATGCTGATCCCGGTACCGCGGCCGTAGGTCGCTCGGTGACGGAGGGACGGGAAGGCCCCGCCCCGGGGCTCCGGGCCCGGGACGGGTTCCTCATCGTTCGCGACGGCTGGTCCCGGACGCCGCCCGGGGCCCGCCGCCGTGCGGGTCACCGTACGGCGGCGGCGACGGCACGCGGGTCACGGCACCGGAGACGGGGTCGGCGGGGCCGGGGTCGCGACCTCGGTGGTCATCGGCGTCCAGCGGTTCGCCAGCCGCCGCGACAGGACGGACATGGTGGTGTACTCCAGGTCCTCGAGCGGCAGGCGGTGCGGTTCGAACGGGCCGTGCCGGCGCAGGTAGTCCATGACCTCGCCCGCCTGCTGCCGGGCCCGGTCGAAGGCCGGGTCGTCGAACATGTCGCGCGGGCCGATCAGCTTGCCGCCGCGGATCTGGAAGCCCAGGCAGACCACGCGCGGCGGGCCGTCGAACCGGGACGGGTGGGCGTGCTCGACCGGGACCGGCATGAACGGCGCGTGGTGGGAGCCGCGCATGCAGCCGGCGACCGTGTACGGGAAGGCGAAGGGCTCCAGCGCCTCGCCGACCGCGGGCAGCCCCGACTGGCAGCGGATGATCATCACCGGGTCGTCCTTGCCGACGTACTTGCCGGCGATGAGCGACAGTCGCTGGGTGCTCGTCGCCGCGGCCGTCTCGCCGAGGGTCTTGGAGCGGACCCCGTGGACGACGTAGCGGGCCGGTGCGCCGATGTACATGAGCATGTCGTAGATGTCGGCCGGGCAGTCGAAGACGATGCGCTTCTCCTCGTACAGGTCGTAGACCTCGAAGCCGAACCCGGCGTGCATCTTCTCGTCGATGACCAGGCCCGGGGTGTTGAACGGGTCGGCGAACATCTTGTACAGCGGGAGGTTCCACGCGCCCGGCTCGGTCTTGTCGGCCAGGAAGCACAGCACCGGCTCCGACGGGCGCTCCTCGAACTCCAGCTCGGCGTAGCCCGGTCCCATGCCCTTCAGGTTGCCCGAGAAGGCGTCCGACAGCAGGTCCTGGCCGGCGCCGTACAGGCGCAGCTCCTGGGCGATGCGGGTGGTGGCCCGGAAGGTGTCCCAGGCGAAGGAATGGATGAGACCCGCGTCCACGCCGTAGGTGTGGGTCATGATGAGTGAGATGTCGTCGCCGCAGGAGGCGACCCGGCCGTCGATGAGCAGCCCGGAGGCCGTCGCCCTGCCGAGCTCGCGCCTGGCCTCGGCCAGCATGTCCGGGTGCACGGCGGAGTGACCGACGAACCCCCCGGTGTCGGCCTTGATGACGCTCAAAGTGATCATGGTGATGCCTCCCCCTGGCTTCTCCCTGCACCCACCCTGTGCCGGGCCTTCTCGCCGCCGGTAGGGCAGGAGGTCCCGGGAGGGACGGGACTTCCGCACCTACTCGGCGGCGCCCGGGCGGCCACACGCTGGGACGACGCCCCCGGCGGCGTCCTCGAGGAGGAGGCCGGGATGACGTGGGAGCCCATCCGCAAGACCGGAGGCCGGGCCGTACGGGCCGACCTCGTGGACCACGGTGGAGCGGAGCCGGGGCCCGCCGGGCATCCTCACCAGCGCTGGCGGGCCTCCTCGGCCCAGCCGACCAGGCCGTCGAGATCGACCCGGTCGCCCTCGTCCGTCCGGACGCGGCCGGAGAAGCGGCCGAAACACTGGTGGGTCTCGCTGCCGACCACGCCCAGCTCGGTGCGTGAGACCCTCTCGTGGAACGGGTGGAAGACGACCTCCACCCCGGGACCGGTCATCCGCCAGGGCCGCGTCCAGTCGCGCCGGTCGTACACCCAGGTCAGCTCATCGCCGATCTTGTGCATCCGCCCGCCGGTGAACAGCGCGTTCTCCGTCGAACCGGTGCCGTCGGTCCACCTGCCGCCGAGCTGGATCGCCCGGCCCGGCGCGCAGCCCGCCGCCCAGTTCCAGGTGATCGAGTACGGCCAGCGGCCCCGGCCGTGGTCGAGCACGGCGAAGGAGGTCGCCTCGTCGAGGACGTGCCGGGCCTCTCCGACGGTCAGGGTGCCGCGCACCGGCCTGCCGAGGTCCTTGACCGTGTACTGGAACCTCCGGGGACTCCACGGGACGACCACGCCGAGCGACTCGTGCCCCTCGGGCAGCGGCACCTCCACGTCGAGCCGCACCCCGGGCGCGGCGGCCCGCAGCGACGTGCCCCCGGCGCGCTGGTCGATGTCGATGCGCAGCCCCGGGCCCCGCGCCGACACCCGGCCCTCACCGCAGCGGTCCGGGAACACCGCGCCGCGCGCCAGCGGCACGACCACGTCCTTGACGATCTCCTCGCCGGTCGCGCGGTCGAGCACGTAGACGCCGTGCACGCCCGCGTAGTCGAGGGAGGAGGCCACCACGCCGACGATGTGATCGGGGGTGACGACGCCCCAGTACTCCCAGCGCTTGGCCCGGCCCCAGCCGCGCAGGTTCGCGCGGTGCAGCGGACGCCTGCTCCATCCGACGGCGCCGGGGTTGAGCCGCCCGTCGGGCAGGCACAGATCGACGGGGGCGGTTATCTCCCGCTCATGGGTCGGCATGACGGGAGCTTAGCGACGCGCCGCCGGTACGCCCAGACCACGGCCCTCCCGTCAGCCGGTGCCCGCGCGGGCGGCCAGCGGGGCGTCCATCCCGTCCACCGGCCAGGCCGTGACGCCGTAGGAGGCCGCGCGGAGCGCCAGGTCGGTCTGGGCGTGCGACCTCGCCAGGGGGAGCCCGCCGCGGCCGGTACGGTCACCGGCCGCGGCGGGGGAGGGGAGAGGTGTCAGCCCGCCCGGCAGGGGGAGCCGTTGAGGGTGAAGGCGGTGGGCTTGGCGTTGGCGGTGCCGTTGAGGGAGGCCAGGAAGCCGAACTCGGCACTGCCGCCGCCCGCGGCGAGCGTGCCGTTCCAGGAGACGTTGGTCACGGTGACGGCGGCGCCGCTTTGGGCGTGGGTGCCGTTCCAGGACTGGGTGATCTTCTGCCCGTCGGCGAAGGTCCAGCCGGCCTTCCAGCCGTTGACCGGGGCGGTGCCGTTGTTGGTGACCTTGACGTTGCCCTGGAAACCGCCCTGCCACTGGTTCGTGACCGTGTAGGTCACGGTGCAGGAGGCGACCGGCGTCGGGGTCGGGGTGTCGTCGACCGTGGGCGTCGGGGTCGGGGTGGGGGTGGGGTCGGCGCCGCCCTTGGGGATGACGACCGTGCTGATGGAGTTGGCGGGGAACGTGCCGGTGTAGCCGTTCGCGCCGACCTGCTGGTCGGCGGCGCGCTGGATCGCGGTGAGGTTCGCGGCGCTGTAGCGGTAGGTCTGCGCGGTGGAGGAGCCGGTGCGGCCCTTGAGCGCGATGTCGCTGGTGAGGTCCTCGCCGGTCTTGTTGACCACGACGAGGGTCAGCGCCTTGTCGGAGGCGCGCTCGGCGGCGTAGACGGCGAGCTTGCCCTGGTCGGCGCTGGTGGCGGAGACCGCGGTCTCGCCGAACGCGCCGCCCTTGCCGTCGTAGTTGCGGTACATCCGGAACGCGTACGCGACCGGGTCGGTGCCCTTGGGCGCGGTCCACAGCGCGGCCAGGTCGAGCTTCTCCCTGCCGAAGATGCCCAGCACGTCGGCCTCGGCCAGCGCGCCGTTGATGTGGCCGTAGGCGCCCCAGCTGTACTCGGTCATGGCGACCTTGGTGCCCGGGTAGTGCTGGGCGACCAGCTCCCGCATCCGCGGGATCATCCGTACCGGCTGGTTGATCCAGCTCTCGTCCACGTAGGTGGAGTCCCACAGCTGGCGGGTGGAGCGCAGCCGCAGCGCCTGGGTGGCGGCGTCGCCGGCGTCGGTGGCGCTCACCCCGGACTGCTGCGGGTAGAGGTGGTTGTCGAAGTAGTCGAGGATTCGGACGCCGTTCTTGTCCTCGTAGGCATTCATCTGGTCGAGGTACCACGGGCCCAGGTCCTGCCCGCCGTGCGCCGCCTTGTCCGGCGGGTTGCTCCAGCAGCCGGTCCGGCCGCAGGTGTCCTGGTCCAGCCCGGAGAAGGTGATCGAGTTCAGGCCCCAGCCGACCGGGCCGAGGGTCTTGGCGCCCGGGTCGGCCTCCTTGACCGCCGCGGCGTATTCGTAGGTGCGGTCACGCAGCTCGTCGTAGCCCAGTCCCTTGGAGCGGACGTCCCGGTGGGTGGAGTGCCACAGGTCGGGCTCGTTGTCGAGCTCGTAGTACCTCACCCCGCCGTCGGCGGCGGCGCCGTACCTGCCCTTGAGGTGGGTGATCCAGTCCTTGACGTACTGCGGGCCGGCCTCGACGCTGGTGTCCTTCGGGTCGTTGCCGGTGATCAGGGTGCCGTCGGGCTTCTTGCCGTTGCCGCAGTCGGGGGCCCAGGGGTCGGTGGACTCCTGCGCGCCGTACTTGGCGACGCTGAACCCGCACGCCTTGGCCCGGTCCTTGGCCACCCAGCCGATCAGCGGCAGGGTCAGGATGGTCCGCGTGCCGGTGGCCCGGTTCTGCTCGACGAACCGGTCGGTTTCCGAGCCGTTCGGCAGGGTCGAGGGGTCGGGGTTGTCGTTGGGGATGTTCTCGAAGTACCAGTCGGAGGCCCGGTTGGTGGTGTCGTTGCGGAAGTTGTAGCGGGTGGTCGCGTTCCCGCCCCAGCGGTGGACCGGCAGCCGCAGGTCGCGGGCGAGCGCCTCGTCGGCGAAGTTCATGCCGTAGATGTCGGGGTTGATCGCGTACCGGCCGGAGGCCAGGTCCACGCTCAGCGCGGGGCCCGCGGCGGCGGCGCTGGCCAGGCCGGTCAGCTGCCCGAGCCCGAGGCCGGCGGCCAGCACCCCGGCCGCGGCCGACAGGAGCGCGTTTCTTTGACGCACGGTGAGTTTCCTTCCGATGCTGCGGCGGTCGTGAGCCCTCCTTATGGGAGCGCTCCCACGGGGAGGGTGGTCACCGTCCCGGCCGCTGTCAAGGAAACGCTTTCCGTACGGCGGGCAACGGCAGGTCGGCGCTGAAACTTTCCCGCGGGCGTCCGCCGCGCGAGGAGCGCGAGGAGGGCGGGGGCGTGAGGAACGCGAGGAGCGCAGGAATGTGAGGAGCGTGAGGGCCGCGAGGAGCGCAGGAATGTGAGGAGCGTGAGGGCCGCGAGGGGTGCAAGAACGTGAGAAGCGTGAGAAGTGCGAGGAACGGTAGAGAAGCGGCAAAAGTCCCATCGCGGTACTCCCATGGTGCCAGGGGGGCGAACCGGGCGGGTTCATCATGGGTCTATGAACGCGGTCGCCCGCTGGGACGCCTTCCGCGCGCTGGCCGACCGGCGCGGACGTCCCGGTGCCCGGCTGATCGACTCGCTGGCCGGGGCCGCCGCCACCGTGCCGGGCGGCCCGGCGGCGTGGGCCCCGGGGATGGCCCGCGCCTTCGGCCTGCCGGCCGCCGCCGGCCTGGGCCCCGCGACCTTCTACGCAGACCTCGCCGTCCCGCACGGCCGCCGGCACGTGCGGATCTGCACGGCGGCGGCCTGCTTCGCCGCCGACGCGGGCCGCCATCTGACCGAGGTGGAGGAGACGCTCGGCGTCGCCGTGGACGGCGTCACCCCCGACGGCGAGGTCTCGCTGCAGGGGGTGCGCTGCCTCGGCTACTGCTACGCGGGCCCCGCCTGCCTCGACGGCGACGTCCCGTGCACCGGCCCCGATCTCGCCGGCCAGCTCTCCGGCCGGGTGCCGCCGCGGACGCCGCCGATCCCGGCCGCCGACGCCACCGGAGACCCCGTCGTGCTCGCTGGGATCACCGGCCGGGAGGCCGCCTGGCAGGTGTGGCCCAGGGTGGTCCGGGAGGGCGACCCCGCGCGGGTGGCCGCCGAGGTGGCCGCCTCCGGACTGCGCGGACGGGGCGGCGCGGGGTTCCCGGTCGCCGCGAAGTGGGCCGCCGCGGGCGGCTCGCCCGCCACCGTGGTCGTGGCCAACGGCGACGAGGGGGACCCCGGCTCCTACGCCGACCGGCTGCTGATGGAGTCCGACCCCGAACGGGTGCTGGAGGGGATCGCGCTGGCCTGCTTCGCCTGCGGCGCCCGCCGGGCCGTGGTGCTGGTCCGCTCGGAGTACCCCCTCGCCCTGGCCACGATGCGGGCCGCGGTGGACCGGGCCCGCGCCGCCGGGCATCTGGGCCGCGACGTCCACGGCACCGGCGTCGGTGTCGACGTCCACGTCGTCGCGGGGGCCGGCTCCTACGTCGCGGGGGAGGAGACCGCCCTCATCGCCGGGCTGGAGGGGGAGCGCGGCTGCGCCCGGCCCCGCCCGCCGTACCCGGTCCGGGAGGGGCTGTGGGGCGATCCGACCGTGGTCAACAACATCGAGACGCTCGCCGCGGTGCCGTGGATCGTGCGCCGGGGCGGCGCCGCCTACGCCCGCCGCGGCACCCCGGCCGAGACCGGCACGAAGCTGGTCTGCCTGTCGGAGCGGTTCGCCCGCCCCGGCTGCTACGAGGTCGAGCTGGGCACGCCGCTGTCGCGCGTCGTCACCGGACTGGGCGGCGGCCTGCGCGACGGCGCCGAGCTCGCCGTCCTGCAGGTCGGCGGTCCGCTGGGCGGTTTCCTGGCCCCCGGCGGGCTGGACGTGCCGCTGACGGAGGAGGCCCTGGCCGCCCGCGGCGCAGCGCTCGGGCACGCCGGCCTCGTCGCCTTCGACCGGCGCCCGGCCCCGCGCGACGTGCTGCGCCACGTGTGGGCCTTCGCCGCCGCCGAGAGCTGCGGCGCCTGCTCACCCTGCCGCGTCGGCTCCCGCCGCGGCCTGGAGATCGCCGGGTACGGCGGGCGGCCCGCCCCCGCCGGGTACGGCACCGCGTCCGAGGCCTCCGGCGGCGCACCCGGTGCCACCGGAGTGGAGAACCCGGCGGCGGACGGCGAGAGGCCGGTGCGGGACGGCGGGCCGCCCGATGAGGAGTACGCGCGGCTGCTGCGGGTGATGGACCAGGCCAGCCTGTGCGCCTTCGGCCGCCGGGTCCCCGCCGCCGTGCGCAGCCTCGCCCGTGCCTACGGCGACCGCCTCGAAGGGTGGGACCCGTGAACCCCGGCCCGCCGCGGGCGGACACCCCCGGAACGGCGGCGCCCGCGACCGCGGCTCCTGGGACGGGGGACCCCGAGGCGGCGGTCCCCGGGGTCGCGCGGGCGGCTCCGGTGGAGGTGACGGTGGACGGCGTCGTCGTCCGGGTGGGCGGGGACGCCTCGCTGCTGGACGCGGTGCGCGCGGCCGGCGTCGGGCCGGCGACGCTGCCCGCGCTGTGCCACGACGACCGCCTGTCACCGGCCGGCTCCTGCCGTACCTGCCTGGTACGGGCGGGCGGGCACGTCGTCGCCGCCTGCGTGACCCCGGCGGCCGGCGGTGCCTCCGTGGAGGTCGCCTCGGGTGAGATGGCGGGGCTGCGCCGCGAGGCCGTGGAGCTGATCGTGGCGGGCCTGCCGCCGCGCGCCCTGGCCGGCGACGCCGGCAGCGAGCTGGCCGAGGCGTGCCGGGCGCTCGGCGTCGGCCCGGAGACCGCCCGCGCGCCGGGCGGGCGCGGCCGGGACGACAGCCACCCCTACGTCCGCCTCGACCGCGACCTGTGCATCGCCTGCGGCCGGTGCGTGCGCATGTGCGCCGAGGTCCAGGGCACCTTCGCCCTCACGCTGACCGGCCGCGGCGCGGACGCGGTCGTCGCCCCCGGCACGGGCGGGCCGTGGATCGACTCCGACTGCGTGGCCTGCGGCGGCTGCGTCGACACCTGCCCCACCGGCGCGCTCACCGAACCCGGCCTGCCGCTCGGCGGCCGGGCGGCGGTGACCGCGCGCACCCGCACCACCTGCGGCTACTGCGGCGTCGGCTGCTCGCTGGACGTGCTGACCCGCGACGGCGAGGTCGCGGCCGTGCTGCCCGGCCGCGACGGCCCGGTCAACCGCGGCCACGCCTGCGTCAAGGGCCGCTTCGCCCACGGCTTCCTGCGCGCGCCGGACCGCCTCACCCGGCCGCTGCTGCGCCGCGACGGCCGCCTGGAGGAGGTCACCTGGGCCGAGGCGCTCGGCCACGTCGCCCGGGGACTGCGGGCCGCCGTCGCCGGAGGCGGCCCCGGCGCGGTGGCGGCGATCTCCTCGGCGCGGGCCACCAACGAGGAGAACTACCTGCTGCAGAAGCTCATGCGGGTCGTCCTCGGCACGAACAACGTCGACAACTGCTCCCGGCTGTGCCACTCGCCCTCGGCGGCCGGGCTGACCGCCTCCCTCGGCCTGCCCGGCGGCACCGACGCCTTCGAGGACGTCGAGCGCGCCGACTGCCTGCTGCTGGTGGGCGCCAACCCGGCCGAGGCCCACCCGGTGGTGGGGGCCCGGCTGCTGCGCCGCGTCCTGGAGGACGGGACGCGGCTGATCGTCGCCGACCCGAGGGCCGTGGGGCTGGTCCGTCACGCCGACGTGCACCTGCGGCCCCGCCCCGGGACGAACGTCGCCCTGTTCCACGGGCTGGCGCACGTGCTGCTGGCCGAGGGGATGATCGACGAGGGGTTCCTGCGGAGCCGCGCCACCGGTCTGCCGGAGCTGACCGCGCTCCTCGGCGACTACCCGCCGGAGCGGGTGGCCGCCGTCACCGGCGTCCCGGCCGCCGACCTGGTGGCCGCCGCCCGCCTGTACGGCGGGGCCGGACGCCCCGCGATCCTCTACGGCCTCGGCGTCACCGAGCACCTGCACGGCACCGACGGGGTGCGGGCGCTGGCCAACCTGGCGATCCTGCGCGGCGCGGTCGGCACCGGCCGCGGCTTCGGGATCAACCCGCTGCGCGGCCAGAACAACGTCCAGGGCGCCTCCGACATGGGCGCGCTGCCTGACACGCTGCCCGGCTACGGCAGGGTCGACGACCCGGACGCCCGGCGGCGGGCCGAGGCCGTCTGGGGCACGCCGGTCCCGGAACGGCCGGGCATGCGCATCCCGGAGATGTTCGCCGCCGCCCGCGCCGGGACGCTGCGGGCGCTGTGGATCATGGGGGAGGACGTCTGCGCCACCGACCCGGACGCGGGAAGGGTCGCCGAGGCGCTCGACGCCTGCCCGCTGGTGATCTGCCAGGAGCTGTTCCCCTCGGAGACCGCGCGCCGCGCAGACGTCGTGCTGCCGGTGGCGTCGTGGCTGGAGAAGGACGGCACCTTCGTCAACTTCGACCGCCGCTTCCAGCGGGTCCGCCCCGCGCTGGACCCGCCGGGGGAGGCCATGGCCGACTTCGCGGTGATCAACGCCGTCGCCGCCGCGCTCGGCGCGGACCTCGGCTGCCCCACCCCGGCCGCCGCGCTGGCCGAGTGCGCCGCGGTGGCCCCGCTGTTCGCCGGGCTGTCGCACGAGCGGCTGGACGCCGAGGGCGCCGTCCCCTGGCCGTGCCCGGACCCCGCCGCCCCCGGGGAGGCGAGCCTGTACCGGGAGCGGTTCGCCACCCCCGACGGCCTGGCCCGCCTGGCCGCCCCGCCGTACCTGCCGCCGGGTGAGACGCCGGACGACCGCTACCCGCTGGTCATGGTCACCGGGCGGCGCTGGGCGCACTACAACTCCGGAACCATGACCCGCCGTACGGGCAACCTCCTGCTGGACCCCGGCGACCGGCTCGACCTGCACCCGGTGGACGCCGCCCGGTACGGCCTCGCCGACGGCGCGCCGGTGGTCGTGGAGAGCCGGCACGGCCGGGCCACGCTGCTCGCCCGGCTCACCGGCGAGGTGGCCCCGGGGCAGGTGTTCTGCGCCTTCCACTTCCCCGGGAACGGGGTCAACACCCTCACCTCCGACCACACCGACACCGTGACGTCGTGCCCGGAGTACAAGGTGACGGCGGTACGGCTGGCCGGGGGCGGCTGAGACGGCCACCCGCCGTCCGCCGTCCCCGGACATCAAGGGAAGTACCGAGGGGAACAGCATGGTGAAACCGCGGATGAGAAGGCGCAGGGTCGTGACCGGCTACGACGGCTCGGACCACTCGCTGCAGGCCCTGGAGTGGGCCATGGACGAGGCCGAGCTCAGACGGCTCCCGCTGACCGTCGTCCACGCCTGGCAGTGGCCGTACGGCGAGGCCGGCGAGGACGCCGGGGAACGCCGGCGGGAGGCGGCCGGGCGGGTGCTGCGGCACGGCGCCGACTGCGCGCGGGCGTGCAGCACGATCGTGGAGGTGGCCACCGACCTCTACGAGGGGCACGCCGCCCGGCGGCTGGTGGAGCTGTCCGCCGACGCCGAACTCGTCGTGATCGGCTCCCGCGGGCGGAACGCCCCGGCCCGGTCGGTAATCGGCTCCACCGCCTCCTCCGTCGCCGCCCACGCGCGGGCCCCGGTGGTCATCACCCGGGGGACCGGCCCGATCCCCGTGCCGCTGCACGCCGGCCCGGTGGTGCTCGGCCTGAAGGACACCACCTCCGACGAGGTGCTGGAGTTCGCCTTCGAGGAGGCGGCGCTGCGGCGGCTGCGGCTGCTCGTCATGCACGCCGGCCATCCGCGTCACCTCACGGCGTGGGGCGTGGCCATGGCCCCGCTGCCCGACATCGACGACTCGGCCCGGGTCTGCCGGGAGTGGGTGGACGAGCGCCTCGCCGGGTGGCAGGAGAAGTACCCGAAGGTCACCGTCGACGTCTGCCTCAGCACCACCGCTCCGAAGGAGGCGCTGCTGACCGCGTCGGCCGAGGCGACCCTCCTCGTGGCCGGGGCGGGCCGGTCGGCGCTGCTGTCCGGGCATCTGGGGCTGATGACCCGCTCCCTGGTCAGGCACGCCTCCGGGGCCGTCGCGGTCGTGCCCCCGCCGTGGGACCGGCCGGACCCGGCGGACCCGGAGAACCTGGAGGACCTTGAGAATCCCTGATCCCCGGGCGCGGAGAACAGGAGACGGTGACGCAGGACGGGAGGAACCATGGGCGGGCACGTGGTGGCCGGCACGGACGGATCGAGGCCGGCGTCGATCGGGGTGAAGTGGGCGGCCGACGACGCCGCCCGGCGCGGGTGCGGCCTGCGCGTCGTCCACGTCTGTGAGCCGTGGGCCTACGACCTGCCGTACGTGCAGGTGCCGGGCGTCCAGCCGTCCGGGGCGCAGGTACCCGGCGCGCGGGTGCCCGGCGCGCCGGTGGGCGTGTCGCGCGCCTGCGAGGAGATGCTCTCCACCGCCGTGGACCTGGCCCGCGAGCAGGCGCCCGGCGTGGAGGTGACGCCGGTGCTCGTCACCGGGCGGGTCATCGAGACGCTGCTGGAGGAGTCCCGCCGGGCGGTCCAGGTCGTCGTCGGCAGCCGGGGCCTGGGCGGCTTCGCCGGCATGCTGGTCGGGTCGGTCGGGGTGGGCCTGGCCGGCCGGGCGGCCTGTCCCGTGGTCGTGGTGCGCGGCGCCCAGGAGGCCGTTCAGGGGGAGATCGTCGCCGGGTTCGACGGGTCGGCCGCGTCCCGCGCCGCGCTGGAGTACGCCTTCGCCGAGGCCGCCCGCCGCGGCGCCCGCCTCCGCGTGGTCTACGCCTGGCACGCGACCGTGATGACCCCGTACGCGGCCGGCTGCTCGTCGCTGGCCGAGGACGCCCTCGCCTCCGGCCGGGAGGCGGTGCACGGGGTGCTGGAGTCGTGGATCGAGGACCACCCCCAGGTGGAGACGGCCGAGACGTCCGTCTGCGCCCACCCGGTGTCCGCCCTCTGCGAGGCCTCGGCCCGGGCCGACCTCGTGGTCGTCGGCTCGCGCGGCCTGACCGGGCTCGGCTCGCTCGTGCTGGGCTCGGTCAGCCGCGGCGTGCTGCACCACGCCCACTGCCCGGTCGCGGTGGTGCCGTCTCCGGAGGAGGGGTGAGACACGAGGGACGCGGACGGCGGCGCCCTGCGGGAGGAGGGCTTCGCGGGAGGAGCGGGAGGAGCGGGAGGAGGCGGCGGACGGGCCGCTTCACGGGAGGAGGCGAGGGCGGGCTCCGGCCCGTGACGGCGACGGCGGTCGGACCGGAGCGTCGGCAACCGGACCGGAAGTCCCTGGCGGACGGGTCTTTCGGCCGCTGCGGCGGACCACGGCCCGGGTGTCGGATGGACGGTGATGAACCTGAGGAGGGTGACATGACAGCGCACGTACTGGTGGGTACGGACGGCTCCGCTCCGGCGCGGGCCGCGGTTCGATGGGCCGCCGACGACGCGGTCCGGCGCGGCTGGGCCCTGCGGATCGTGCACGTGTGCGAACCGTGGACCTACGACCTCCCGCTCCAGACCCCGCCGGGTTTCCGCGACTCCATGGCCGAGTACTGCCGGGGAATGCTCGAAAGCGCCGCCGACCTGGCCCGCGAGCACGCTCCCCAGCTGGAGGTGGACGCCGTTCTGGAGCCGGGCAGGATCGTGGAGGTCCTGCGCCGCGAGGCCGCCGACGCCCGGGAGGTCGTGGTCGGCAGCCGCGGCTTGGGCGGATTCACCGGCATGCTGCTCGGCTCGGTCTCCCTGGCCCTGGCCGGGCACGTGAACGCCTCCGTCGTGGTGGTCAAGGGGGAGCCGAGGGAGCAGCCGGCCGGCGAGGTCGTCGTCGGCTTCGACGGTTCCGCCCACTCGGTCGCGGCCCTGGAGTACGCCTTCGAGGACGCCGCCCGGCGCGGAGCCCGGCTGCACGCCGTGCACACCTGGCAGATGCCCGTCGTGGGACCGGGCGCCACCGCCTACACGCCGCTGATCGAGGAGATCGCCGCCTCCGAACGGCACATCATCAAGGACGCGCTCGCCCCCTGGCGGGACAAGTACCCGCAGGTGGAGGTGACCGAGACGGTGGTCTGCGGGCACCCGGTCGCGGTCATCCGCGACGCGTCGCGGAACGCGGACCTGGTGGTCGTCGGCTCCCGCGGGCTGGGCCGCGCCGGCTCGGCCCTGCTCGGCTCGGTGAGCCACGGCGTGCTGCACCACTCCCACTGCCCCGTCGCCGTGGTGCGCGCCCGCGGGGAGGCGTGATGGACGTGCAGAGCCCGCCGGACGTCCGCGACCTCACGGTCGGCCGGGTGATGAGCCGGACGCTCGTCGCCGTCGACCCCGACGAGTCGCCGCTGCTGGCCTGGGAGATCATGCGCCGGGCCGGCGTCCACCACCTGCCGGTCGTGGACGGCGACCGCCACCTGGTGGGCGTCCTCACCCGCGAGGACATCACCGCCCGCTGGTCGGGCGGCCCGGCCGAGCAGTCCCGGGTCCGCGTCCACGACCTGGTCTCCGGGCACCGCTGCCCCCGCATCTCGGCGCACGCGCCGCTGAGGGAGGCCGCGGCGGCCATGATCGGCGCCGGCACCGCCGCGATCCCGGTCCTGGGGGAGTCCGGGACCATCGTGGGGATGGTGACCACCACCGACGTCCTGCGGGCGGTGGCCGGCCGGATCGGCGAGGAGGCTGGCGACGGGGAGCCGCCGGAGCTCATGACGGGGATGTTCCGCCTGGTCCCGGTGCTGCCGCATGACTCGTGGCGGTGACGCGCAGCTCGCCGCGCGGATCCACTTCCTGTCCCGGGTCGCGTACGGCGCCGCCTCCCGCCCCCGCGCGGGACGTGAGATCGTCGTCGCGTTCGACGGGTCCGCGCAGAGCCGAACCGCCGTCGAGTGGGCGGCGCGGGCGTGCGGGGTGCGCGGCGGGAGGCTGACCGTCTGCCACGTGTGGGACGGCCCCCGGGCCGAACGCGAGGCGGCGGTGACCGCGCGCGAACGCGGTCTCGCCGGGCTCGTCCTGTCGGAGGGGGTGGAGCTGGCCGAGCGGCTGCTGCCCGGCCGCGCCGTACGGCCGGTGCTGCTGCGGGGGGACCCCGGGGCGGAACTGGTCTCGCTCGGCCGGACGGCGGAGATGCTGGTGCTCGGCGCCCGGGGCCGCGGCGGCACGGCCGGGCTGCTCGTGGGCTCGGTGAGCTCCCACGTCGCCGCGCACGCGGCCTGCCCCGTGCTGGCCGTACGGGGGACCGAATCGGCGGCGGGGCGCGCGGAGACCGTCGTGGTCGGGGTGGACGGGTCGGCCTGCTCGCTGGCGGCCCTGCGGTTCGCGCTCGGGTACGCCCGGGGTCACCGGCTGCCGATCCACGCGATCCACGCCCGCCGGGACGGGCCGGGCAGGCCGGGGGAGGAGCTGGAGCGGTGGGTCGCCGAGGCCGTCGCCGAACTGCCCCGGGGAACCGCCGGGGTGACCGTCACGACCAGCACGGTCGGCGGCCCGCCGCTGCCGGTGCTGCTGCCCGGCAGCCACCGGGCGCGGCTGCTGGTCGTCGGCTCGCGCGGGCTCGGCCCGGTGCGGAGCCGCCTGCTCGGCTCGGTCAGCCGGGAGGTGCTGCGGCGGGCCGGATGCACGGTGGCGGTGGTCAAGGACCGCGACTGAGCCCGCCGCGGACCGGCGGGCCCGCCCGAGGACCCGAGGACCCGAAGACGCGCAGGACCTGAGGAGGAGACCATGTTCCCGAACGACACCGGCCGGCCGGTCCCCGGAGCGGCCGGCGGCCCCGCGCCCGTCGTCGCCGCGGTGGACGGCTCACCCGACGCCGACAGGGCGGTACGGTGGGCCGCCGACGACGCCTTCCGGCGGCGGCTGCCGCTGCGCCTCGTGCACGTCGTGGAGCGCGGGCCGTACGACGTCCCCCGGTTCGCCGCCCCCGAGTGGCCGGGCGCGCTCGTCGTGAGCGGGCGCCGGGTCCTGGAGGAGGCCGAGAGCCGGGCGCGCGCCCACCAGCCGACGCTGGAGGTGACCACCGGGCTCATCGAGGGGTCCCGGACGAGGAGCCTGTGCGAGCAGGCCGGCGACGCCGCCGAGATCGTGCTCGGCAGTCGCGGCCTGGGCGGCTTCGCCAGCGCCCTGCTCGGCTCGGTGAGCACCTACGTGGCCGGGCACGTCCGCTGCCCGGTGGTCGTCGTCCGCCCCGGAGGGGAGGAGCACCGCCGCGAGGTCGTCGTCGGCGTCGACGACTCCCCGCAGTCCGACCCCGCCCTGGCCTACGCCTTCGAGCAGGCCAGGGTGCGCGGCTGCCCGCTGCGCGCGGTCCACGCCTGGCAGCTCCCGGTGCACGCCTTCGCGCCGGACGTCACCTACGACATGGACGAGGTCCGCCGCTACCAGGACCGCATGGTGCGCGAGAAGCTCACCGCCTGGCGGGAGAAGCTCCCCGACGTGCCGGTGATCGAGGACGTCTCCAGCGCCCACCCCGTCGACGCCCTCGTCGAGGCGTCGGCCGAGGCCGACCTGGTCGTCGTCGGCTCGCGGGGCATGGGCACGATCGGCTCGGCGATCCTGGGCTCGGTCAGCCGGGGGGTACTGCACCACGCCCGCTGCCCGGTGGCGGTCGTACGGGCATGAACCCCGGCCGTGTCGCGCACCGGGCCACCGCCGTCCTGCTCGCCGTCACCGTGGCCGGGCTGGTGTGCGGCGGCGCGCTGTACCTGGCCGGCGCGCCCGCCGCGGCCGGCGTCGTGTGGGCGGCCGTCACCGTCGTGGCCCTCGTGCCCGCGGCGTGGTGGGTGGTCTCGGCGCTGCGCGGCGGCCGGGTGGGCGTGGACGCGATCGCCGTCCTCGCCCTGGGCGGCGCGCTCGCCGTACGGGAGTACCTCGCCGGAGCGCTGATCGGCGTGATGCTCGCCACCGGCCGGGCCCTGGAGGAGCACGCGCTGCGCCGCGCCCGGCGCGACCTCACCGCGCTGTACGAGCGCGCCCCCCGCTCGGCCCGGCGCTACGAGGGCGGCGAGCCCCGCCTCGTCCCGGTGGACGCGGTCCGCCCCGGCGACCTGCTGATGGTCCCCCCTGGCGAGACCGTCCCCGCCGACGGCGTGGTCGCCGCCGGCTCGGCGCTGCTGGACGAGTCGGCGCTGACCGGCGAGTCGCTGCCGGTGGAGTACCCCGAGGGCCGGCCGGTGCGCAGCGGCGCCGTCAACGCCGGCGCCGCGTTCGACCTGCGAGCCACCCGCACCGCGGCCGACAGCGCCTACGCCGGCGTCGTGCGGCTGGCCAGGGAGACCGAGGCGGAGAGCGCCCCCGTCGTACGGCTCGCCGACCGCTTCGCCGCCTGGTTCCTGCCCCTCACGCTGCTCGTGGCCGGGGCGGCCTGGTGGCTGTCCCGCGACCCGGTCCGCGCCGTCGCCGTGCTGGTCGTCGCCACCCCCTGCCCGCTGCTGCTGGCCGCGCCCGCCGCGATCGCCTCCGGCCTGTCCCGCACCGCCCGCCACGGCGTGGTCGTCAAGGGCGGCGGGGCGCTGGAGCGGCTCGGGCAGGCCCGCACACTGGTGCTGGACAAGACCGGCACGCTGACCTCGGGCCGGCCGGACGTCTCCGGCGTCGTGGCCGCGCCCGGCGCCGACCCCGGCGACGTGCTGCGCTGGGCCGCCGCGGTGGACCGGATGTCGTCCCACGTGCTCGCCGAGGCGATCGTCCGCACCGCCCGGGAGCGCGGCGTCTCCCCGCCGCAGCCGTCCGGCGTGGTCGAGCGGCCGGGCACCGGCACCGAGGGGCTGGTGGAGGGCCGCCGCATCGAGGTCGGCAAGGCCACCGCCCCCACCCATCCGGAGTGGGAACGCGTCCAGCGGGCGCGGGCCGCCCTGGACGGCGCCATGACCGTCTGGGTGACCGCCGACGGCGAACCGGCCGGGGTGATCCTGCTCCGCGACACCGTGCGGTCCGACGCGGCACGGACCCTGCGCCGGATGCGCGAGGCCGGGATCGACCGGGTGGTCATGCTCACCGGGGACCGCCCCGAGGTCGCCGAGAGCGTCGGCGTGGTCCTCGGCGTGGACCGCGTGCTGGCCGGGCAGACGCCCGCGGACAAGGTCGCGGCGGTACGGCGGGAGACCGGCCGGGCGGTGACCGTGATGGTCGGCGACGGCGTCAACGACGCCCCCGCCCTGGCCGCCGCCGACGTCGGGGTCGCCATGGGCGCCCGGGGCTCGGCCGCCTCCACCCAGGCCGCCGACGTGGTGCTCACCGCCGACCGGCTGGACCGCCTGGCCGACGCCATGGACGTCGCCCGCCGCTCCCGGCGCATCGCCGTGCAGAGTGCCGCCGCCGGGATGGCGATGTCGCTGCTCGCCATGGCCGCCGCCGCGGCCGGGCTGCTGCCGCCCGCGGCCGGCGCGCTGCTGCAGGAGGCCATCGACATCGCGGTGATCGTCAACGCGCTGCGGGCGCTGCGCCCGGCGCGCGGCACCCGCCCGGAGGTGGACGCCGCCACCGAGTCCCTGCTGCGCCGCTTCGAGCTGGACCACTCCTCGCTGCGGCCGCCGCTGGAACTGATCCGCCGGACCGCCGACGAACTGGGCGAACGCCCCGGCCCCGAAGACCTGGAACGCCTGCGGGAGGTCCACCGCTTCCTCACCGAACGGCTCCTCCCGCACGAGCGGGCCGAGGAACGCGCGCTGTACCCGGCGATGGGCCAGGTTCTCGGCGGCCCCGAGGTGACCATGACGATGAGCAGGGCGCACGCGGAGATCGAACGGCTCGTCCGCCGGCTGGGCCGCCACCTCGACCTCGCCGGGGACGCCGGGCTCCGCCCGGAGCAGCTCGACGACCTGCGCTCCTGCCTGTACGGCCTGCACGCGGTGCTGCTGCTCCACTTCGACCAGGAGGAGGAGGCCTACTTCTCCCTCGCCCTCGGCGTTCGCTCCCCGGCGTGACCCCGTCGCGGCCCGGACGGCGGCCGGATCCCCGGCGTGGCCTCCGGGCGGAGGGCGGAACCGTACCGGGGCCATGGTCCCTGCCATCGGGGACTTTCGCCGCTGACCGCCGGGCCGCCGTCCGGGGACGATCGACAGGAGGAGGCGATGATGACGACCAAGGATGTCCCGGGCGCGCGGGCCGCCTCCGCGCGGACGCCCGGCGGAGGACGGTCATGAGCGCTCACCCGATCGAGGAGATCATCTCGGCGACGAGGGCGGCGGTCCAGGCCGCGGTCTGGGCGCCGTCGGTGCACAACACCCAGCCGTGGTCCTTCACCGTCGAGGGCGACGAGATCGCCCTGCGCGCCGACGGCGACCGCAAACTGCGGATCGGCGACGCCGCCGGCCGCGAGCTGCTGATCAGCTGCGGCGCGGCCCTGACGAACGTACGGCTCACGCTGCGCCGCCTCGGCCACGAACCCCTCGTGCGGATCCTGCCCGACCCCGACCGCCCCGCCCTGGTGGCGACCGTACGGGTCGGCGGGACGGTCGTCCCCGACGAGCACACCGCCCTGCTGCACGCCGAGATCGAACGCCGCCGCACCCACCGCGCCGGGTTCACCGAGCTGCCCGTCCCCGAGCGCCTGGAGGAGACGCTGGCCGCCCAGGCCGCCGCCGAGGGCGCGCGGCTCACGCCGATCCACGCCGAGGCCGCCGTCCGGGTGCTCGCCGCCCTCACCTCCGCCGCACAGGACGTGCAGTCGCAGGACCGGCTGTTCTCCCTGGAGGTGGTCCGCTGGGCCCGGCCCCCGGGCAGCATGCGGGGCGACGGCGTCCCGGCGGGCGGCTACCCCCGGGAGCCCCGGCGGACCCGCCCGCACTTCGCCCAGCGCGACTACGCCCACGGCCATCCCTGGGGCAACGACAGCGACCAGTTCTACGGCACCTCCACCGGCACGGTGGCCGTGCTGACCACGCGCGGCGACTCCCGCGAGGACTGGATCACCGCCGGTGAGGCCCTGCAGCGCGTGCTGCTGCACGCCTCGGCGTACGGACTCAGCGCCGCCTTCCACACCCAGGCGCTGGAGGCGCACCACCTGCGGGAGTTCATCCGGCAGGAGCTGCTGTCCGGCGAGTACCCGCAGATGATCATGCGTCTCGGGTTCACCTTCGACGAGAACGCCGCCACCCGGCGGCCGGTCTCCGAAGTGCTGGAGGAACGCCCGCCGCACTGACCGGTGATCATTCGGGGGAGCGCCCGGAAGCGCCTGCCGGCGCACGGGAGCACCGTACGACCGGGCCACCGGCCCGCGAGAGCAGGGGGAGGACACCGTGATCCTGGTGGGAGTCGACGGCTCGCACGCCGGCCTGGGCGCCGTGAGCTGGGCGGTCCGGGAGGCCCGCCTGCGCCGGACCGCGCTGCGCGTCGTGCACGTCATGCCGGCCTGGCCGCTGCGGATGACCGAGGGCGCCCCGTACGCCGAGGTGGGCCGGTGGATGCGCGACGGGGCCGCCGCCACACTGACCGGCGCGCTGGCCCGGGTGGAGGAGGAGGGCGGCGGCGTCGAGACGGAGACGGAGCTGCTGCCCGGCGAGCCCCGGAACGTGCTGCTGGAGGCCGCCCGGGAGGCGGAGCTGCTGGTGGTGGGCAGCCACGGGCTGGGCGGGTTCCGGGGGATGCTGCTCGGCTCGATCGCGCTCGGCGTGACCGGCCGCGCCTCCTGCCCGGTGGCCGTCGTGCGCGACCTGCCCGCCCACTCACGCGGCGAGGTGGTCGTGGGCGTCGACGGATCCCCGGGCGGCGCGGCGGCCGTCGACCTCGCCTTCGCCGAGGCGGCCCTGCGCGGCGCCCCGCTGCGGGCCGTCCACGCCTGGCGGCGGTCCGTCGCCCCGTTTCCGCCGCGCGAGACGGCCGAAGACGAGCGGCGGGTCCTGGCCGAGGCCCTGGCCGGCCGGGGTGAGAGCCACCCGGACGTCAAGGTCGCCGAACAGGTGGAGCAGGGCCACCCGGTCGAGGTGCTCAGGGACCTGTCCGCGCGGGCCGACCTGCTGGTCGTGGGGTCGCGGGGACGCGGTGAGCTGGGCGGCCTGCTGCTCGGCTCGGTGAGCCACTCACTGATCCACCACGCCGCCTGCCCGATGATCGTGGTCCCCGGCCCGCCGGAGCACTGATCCCCGCCGCGGCTTGATAGGTTGATCGGCGGGGTGAGCCGGGAAGTCTGGTCGGCAGTTCTGTCGTCGACCCCGAAAGTGCCGGTGCATCCGATGCGCGCCCGCGACCTCGTCAGCGAGTTCCCCACCATCCCCCTCGACGCCCCGGCGGCCGACGCCGCCCGGATCGTGGCCGACCGGCACCTGCTCGCGCTGATCGTCGTCGACGACGGCGGCTCACCCGTCGGCGTGCTGCCCGCCACCGCGGTGCTGCGACTGGCCGTACCGCGCTACTGCCTGGACGATCCCGCGCTGGCCCGGGTGGTGGACGAGGCGCACGCCGACGTGTTCCTGCGGTCGCTGGCCGAGCGCACCGTCCGCGACTGCATGCCGGACGACCCCCGGGAACTGCCGGTGACCGACCCCGACGCGACCGTGCTGGAGGTGGCCGCGCTCATGGCCCGCACCTCCAGCCCGCTGGTCGCGGTCATGGACGACGGGCGCCTGCTGGGAGCCGTCCTGCTGACCAGGCTGCTGGGCCGGGTGCTCTCGTCGTGACGGTCACCGCGTGGCTGGCGGTCGCGATCTTCCTCGGCGCGTACACGCTGATCGCCAGCGAGAAGGTCAACCGCGTCGCGGCGGCGCTCGGCGGGGCCGGCATCATGCTGATCATCCACGCCACCGACGGCCGGGCCGCGTTCTTCTCCGAGCACTCCGGCGTCGACTGGAACGTCATCTTCCTGCTGCTCGGCATGATGATCATCGTCGGGGTGCTCAAACAGACGGGCGTCTTCGAGTATCTGGCGATCTGGGCCGCCAAACGGGCCAGGGGCCGCCCCTTCCGGCTCATGGTGCTGCTCCTGGTGATCACGGCGGTCGCGTCGGCGCTGCTGGACAACGTCACCACGGTCCTGCTGATCGCCCCGGTGACGTTCCTGGTGTGCGAGCGGCTCGCGCTGCCGGTCGCGCCGTTCCTCATCGCCGAGGCCATGGCTTCCAACATCGGCGGCACCGCCACCCTGGTCGGCGACCCGCCCAACATCATCATCGCCAGCCGCGCCGGGCTGACCTTCAACGACTTCCTCGTCCACCTGGCGCCGCTGGTGGTGGTGCTGATGGTCGTGTTCATCGGCCTGTGCCGCCTGCTGTTCCGCAAGGCGTTCGTCTACGACCCCGAGCGCGCCGCCGAGATCATGCAGCTGAACGAGCGCGAGGCCATCGCCGACCGCCGCCTGCTGTGGCAGAGCCTCACGGTGCTCGCCCTGGTACTGGCCGCCTTCGTCCTGCACCCCGTGCTGCACTACGAGCCGTCGGTGGTGGCGATCCTCGGCGCCGGTGTCCTGGTGGCGGTCACCAGGGTCACCACCGAGGAGGCGATCCGCGAGGTCGAGTGGCCCACCCTGGTTTTCTTCGCCGGGCTCTTCGTCATGGTCGGCGCGCTGGTCGAGACCGGCGTCATCAAGCAGGTCTCCCAGGCCGCCGTCGAGGCCACCCAGGGCCGCCTGGGGGTGGCCGCCATCGGCCTGCTGTGGATCTCCGCGGTCATCTCGGCGATCGTGGACAACATCCCCTACGTGGCGACCATGAGCCCGATCGTCGCCGAGCTGGTGAACGCCAACGGCGGCAACGGCCCGGCGGAGGTGCTGTGGTGGGCGCTGGCCCTCGGCGCCGACCTGGGCGGCAACGCCACCGCGGTCGGCGCGGCGGCCAACGTGGTCGTCCTGGGCATCGCCGCGCGCAACCGGACGCCGATCAGCTTCTGGCAGTTCACCAAGTACGGCCTCGTCGTCACCTTCGCCACCATCCTGGTCGCCACGCCGTACCTGTGGTTCCGCTATCTGGTGTGACACGGTGAAGACCGCCGGGAAAACATGACATCAGGTGTCCTCTTTCGGCGGCAGCATCGTCCCCATGCACAACACGCTGAAGGAGAAGGTCGCCCTGGTCGCCGGGGCGACGAGGGGGACGGGACGGGCCATCGCGGTGGCGCTCGGCGAGGCGGGCGCCACGGTCTACTGCACCGGCCGGACCACCCGCGGGGAACGATCCGAGATGGGCCGCCCCGAGACCATCGAGGAGACCGCCGAGCTGGTGACCCGCGCCGGTGGCCGGGGCGTCGCCCAGCGCGTCGACCACCTGGAGAGCGACCAGGTGCGCGCGCTGGCCGAGCGGATCGACCGCGAGCACGGCCGCCTCGACATCCTCGTCAACGACATCTGGGGCGGCGACATGTTCGCCAAGTGGGACGTGCCGGTGTGGGAGCACCCGCTGGACGACGGGCTGCGCCTGATGCGCCTGGCGATCGACACCCACCTCATCACCAGCCACCACCTCCTGCCACTCATGATCAGGAACCCCGGTGGCCTGCTCGTCGAGGTGACCGACGGCACCGCCGAGTACAACGCCGTCAACTACCGCCTCTCCGTCTTCTACGACCTGGCCAAGACCTCACTCAACCGCCTGGCGTTCTCCATGGACCACGAACTGCGCCCGCACGGCTGCTCCGCCGTCACGCTGACGCCCGGCTGGATCCGCTCGGAGGCGATGCTGGAGCACTACGGCGTCACCGAGGACAACTGGCTCGACGCCACCGCCCGGGACCCGCACTTCGCGATCACCGAGTCGCCGGCCTTCGCGGGCCGGGCCGTCGCCGCGCTGGCCGCCGCCGACGACCGCGCCCGCTGGTCGGGGCGGACCGTCTCCAGCTTCCAGCTCGCCCAGGAGTACGGGGTCACCGACGTCGACGGCAGCGTGCCCGATGCCTGGCGCTACATCGAGGAGGTGCAGAGCAAGGGCAAGCCCGCCGACGTCACCGGCTACCGCTGATCCGGGGGGACGGGGGCGGGGCCGCGTGCCGGGCGGCACGCGGCCCCCGGCGCCTCCGGGCCCGCACCCCCCGTCCTCGGCCCGGTACGGTCGCGTCCCCGGGCCCGCATCGCCCGTCCTCAGCCCGGTACGGTCGCGTCCCCGGGCCCGCCGTACAGGGCGTTCATCCGCGCGGCGGCCCCGGCCAGGAGCGCGCGCAGCTCCGGCGGATCGAGGACCTCGGCCTCGGGCCCGAACCGCAGGAGCTGGCCGTAGGCGACCTCCACCGACTCGACGGGCAGCGACACCGTGACCCACCCCTGCCCGTCGGGTCCGGTGGCCGACGCCAGCGCCTCGTCCAGGGCCGCCGGGTCGGCGAAGATCCGCAGCCGCCGGTGACCGAGGGCGCTGAGCCGTACGGTGACCCGCGTCCGCAGCAGCGAGCGGGCGAACTCCGCGGCGCGCTCCTCCCAGAACGCCGCCAGGTCGAAGCCGCGGTCGCGCTCGAAACGCCGGTCGGTGTGCGCCTCGACCCCCGAGAAGCGGTCCACCCGGTAGATCACCGACCGCGTCGCCAGGTACCAGACCCCGGCCTTGAGCACCAGCCCGTACGGCTCCAGCGTCCGGTGCTCGCCCCGGTAGAGGCCGGTGACGGGGTGATCGCCCCACACCGCCCTGGCCAGCGGGGCCAGCGCCTCCGGCGGTGGGCTGTTCCCGGCGAACCAGCCGGGGGCGTCCAGGTGGAAGCGCTGCGAGGCGCTCGCGGGGGCGTCGCGTGCGCCGGGCGACAGCGCGGCCGCCGCCTTCAGCCGCGCCGAGGCCGCCACCTCGCCGAGCCCCATGTCCCGCAGCGCCCGCGGCACCCCGGACAGGAACAGGGCCTCCGCCTCGGCCCGGTCCAGACCCGTCAGGCGGGTGCGGTAGCCCTCCAGCAGGCGGTAGCCGCCGCCCCGGCCGCGGTCGGCGTAGACCGGCACCCCGGCCTCGGCCAGGGCGAGCACGTCACGGTGGACGGTCCGCTCGGAGACCTCCAGCTCGCGGGCGAGCTCCGCGGCGGTCATCCCGCCGCGCGCCTGGAGCAGCAACAGCAACGACATCAGCCTGGCCGCACGCACCCGCCGACCCTAACCCGCCCGCCGTCCGGCCTCACCGTCCGGCCCGCGCCCGCCGTCCGGCCCCGCCCCGCGGGCCCGGCCCCGTCACGCCCCGCGCGCCCGCCGTACGGCCCGCCCGTCGCGCGGACCGGGCCCGGCCCGCGGCACGTTGCATGATCACGGTTCCCGCCGGTATTCTTTCGGCATGCGAGACCTCGACACCCTCCAGTGGTGGCGCCGCTGCTAGGCGGCGCGTGTTTCGCATTCGCGAAGTGGACAGACGGCCGCCCGGGAAGGCGGCCTTTTCTGTTTCCGCCTCCTTCCGGGCATCGAGCGACCAAAAGGGACGAGGCTGCAAGTGGAGACCAGCGGATATACCACTGCCGGTGGCATCGGCGTCGAGGTCACGACGTCCGACGTGCCGGAGACCATGCTGGAGGACGTCGTCACCGCCCTCGGCGAGCGCCGCGGCGGCGTGCTCTCCTCGGGCATGGAGTATCCCGGCCGCTACAGCCGGTGGCACCTGGCCTACGCGGACCCCTGCCTGGAGATCGTCGCCCGCGGGCGCAGGATCTCCGCCCGCGCCCTGAACGGCCGCGGCCGGGTCGTGCTCCCCGCGGTCGCCTCGTGCATGCTCGCCGCCGGCAAGCCCACCGGTGAGCCGACCGCCGACCACGTCGAGGTCCACGTCGCCGAGTCCGAGGACATCCTCCCCGAGGAGATGCGCAGCCGCCGCCCCACCGTCTTCACCGCGATCCGCGAGATCATCGCCGCCTTCCAGGGCGACGACGAGCACCTGGGCCTGTACGGCTCCTTCGGCTACGACCTGGCCTTCCAGTTCGAGCCGATCCGGCAGGTCCTCACCCGGGCCGACGACCAGCGCGACCTCGTGCTGCACCTGCCCGACCGGATCATGGTGGTCGACCGCAAGAGGGAGACCAGCAGGGAGTACCTCTACGAGTTCACCGTGGACGGCGTCTCCACCCGCGGCCTGCCCCGCGAGGGGGAGAGCGTCCCGCTGCCCCCCGCCCCCTCCGAGGTCCCCGCCGCCCCCGTCAGGGGCGCCTACGCCGAGGTCGTCGCCGCCGCCAAGGAGAAGTTCGTCCGCGGCGACCTGTTCGAGGTCGTCCCCGGCCAGGTCTTCCACGGCGTGTGCACCGACCCGGCCGGCTTCTACCGCACCCTGCGCAGGCGCAACCCGGCGCCGTACGAGTTCCTGTTCAACCTCGGCGACGGCGAGCACCTGGTCGGCGCCTCCCCGGAGATGTACGTCCGCGTCAGCGGCGACCGCGTCGAGACGTGCCCCATCTCCGGCACCATCGCCCGCGGCGGCGACCCCATCGAGGACGCCGAGGCCATCCGCACCCTCCTGAGCAGCGTCAAGGAGGAGTCGGAGCTGACCATGTGCACCGACGTCGACCGCAACGACAAGTCCCGCGTCTGCGTGCCGGGCAGCGTCCAGGTCATCGGCCGGCGCCAGATCGAGATGTACTCCCGCGTGATCCACACCGTCGACCACATCGAGGGCCGCCTGCGCCCGGGGTTCGACGCCCTGGACGCCTTCCTCACCCACATGTGGGCCGTCACCGTCACCGGCGCCCCCAAGACCTGGGCGATGCAGTTCATCGAGGACCACGAGGCGACCACCCGGCGCTGGTACGGCGGAGCCGTCGGCTACATCGGCTTCGACGGCTCGATGAACACCGGCCTGACCCTGCGCACCGCGCAGATCCGCGGCGGCGTCGCCACCGTCCGGGCGGGCGCCACCCTGCTGTTCGACTCCGACCCCGAGGCCGAGGAGCGCGAGACCGAGCTCAAGGCCAGCGCGCTGCTCGAAGCCTTGACCGCGGTCGGCGAGGAGCACGAGCAGGCGCCGGCCCCGCGGGCCCCCAGGACGGGAGAGGGCATGAAGGTGCTGCTCGTGGACCACGAGGACTCCTTCGTCAACACCCTCGCCGACTACTTCCGGCAGCAGGGCGCCGAGGTCGTCACGCTGCGCCACGGTTTCCCCGTCGCCATGATCGACGAGATCGGCCCGTCCCTCGTGGTGCTCTCGCCCGGCCCCGGCTGGCCCGTCGACTTCGGCCTGTCGTCGCTCATCGACGCCCTCTACGAGCGCGACCTGCCGGTGTTCGGCGTCTGCCTCGGCCTGCAGGGCATGGTCGAGCAGGCCGGCGGCACGCTGGAACTGCTGGCCGACCCCGAGCACGGCAAGCGCGGCCAGGTCAGCAGGACCGGCGAGAGCGCCCTCCTCGACGGCCTGCCCGAGGAGTTCGTCGCCGCCCGCTACCATTCGCTGCACGCCAAGCGGTCCGGCCTGGTGGGCTTCACCGCCACCGCCTTCACCCCCGACGGCGCGGTGATGGCGATCGAGGACCCCGAGCGGCGGCGCTTCGCCGTGCAGTTCCACCCCGAGTCGATCCTCACCGCCGAGGGCGGCGCCGGAGCGAAGATCATCGCCAATGTCCTCCGGCTCTGCCGCACCCCCGCGTAGTTCACGCTGAAGGACTCCGTCGCCCGATTCCCCGGAGGTCACGCCGGATCGGGCGACGGAGTCGTGAAGGCCGGGGATCCGGCTTGTGCCGCGTGACGGCGCCTCACCCGCGTCGGCCCGGGTCCGCGCCGGGTTCCCCCGCCGACGCGGGCCCGGCCGGATATGTCTAGGGTGTTCTCGTGGCCGCCCCGCTGAACGCCGAGAAGACCCGCACCGCGCTGCGCACGTCGGCACGCATCTCCCTGGAGACGCTGCTCGTCGTGCTGATGACCGCGGTGGCCCTGTGGATCCTGGGCCAGATGTGGTCCATCGTCTGGCCGCTCGTCATCGCGCTGCTCCTGACCACCCTGACCTGGCCCGTGACCCGCTTCCTGCGCCGGCGCGGCTGGCACCCCACCCTGGCCGCCTCGGTCGTGACCCTGCTCTTCCTCCTGGTCGCCGCAGGCACCGTGGTGCTCATCGTCGTCCCGGTGGCCTCCCAGTCCGGCGAGCTGGTCACCGGCGTGGGCGACGGCATCCAGCGCCTGCGCGACTGGGCCTCCGGGCCACCGCTGAACTTCGGCGACAGCCAGGTCAGCGACGTGTTCAACACCGCGGTCACCCGCGTCCAGTCCAGCGTCGGCAGCATCGTCACCGCCACTCTCAGCGGAGTGGGCACCGTGCTGAACGGCCTGGTCACCACCGTTCTTGCGCTCTTCCTGATGTTCTTCTTCCTCAAGGACGGCCCGCGCTTCCTGCCGTGGCTGACCCGCCAGCTCCCCGGCCGTCTCGCCACGGACGTGCCGGCCGTGGCGACGCGCGGCTGGGACACCCTCGGCTCGTTCGTCCTCTCCCAGGCGTTCGTCGGCCTGCTCGACGCCGTCTTCATCGGTATCGGCCTGTGGATCGTGGGCGTGCCGCTGGTCCTTCCCCTGGCCGTCCTGACCTTCGTCGCGGCTTTCGTCCCCATCGTCGGAGCCCTGTTCGCCGGTTTCGTCGCGGTCCTCATCGCGCTGGTGTCCAACGGCCTGACGGACGCGCTGATCGTGCTCGCCATCATCGTCGCCGTGCAGCAGCTCGAGGGGAACGTCTTCCAGCCCATGGTGCAGAGCCGTGGCCTGGGCCTGCACGCGGCGGTGATCCTGCTGGCGGTGACGCTGGGCGGCAGCCTGGCGGGCATCGTGGGCAGCCTGCTGGCCGTACCGGTCACCGCCCTGATCGCCGTGGTGTGGAACTACCTGCGCGAGCAGCTCAGCGATCCGCTCCCCGCGCCCCCCGAGCCGGAGACCCCTAAGCCGGAGACCCCTAAGCCGGAGACCCCCGGGCCGGAGACCCCCGGGCCGGACACCGGGGGCGCCCAGCGCGGGCGGCGGGGGCTCCTGGGGAGGCGGCGCTAGGCTTGCCTGTGCCCGCCAACCGCCACCGGAAGGTCTACCGCCCATGGACGACAGTCAGCCGCGTTTCCTCGACGACGTCACCGTCGAGTTGGTCAAGCACAGCGCCTCGGACACCGACGTGCTCTGGGCCGCGCGGGTGTCGACCGCGGGGGAGCAGTCCCTGGAGGAGATCAGCAAGGACCCGGAGCGGTCCAGGGGGCTGATCAACTACCTGATGCGCGACCGGCACGGGAGCCCGTTCGAGCACAACTCCATGACCTTCTTCGTCCGGGCGCCCATCTTCGTCTTCCGCGAGTTCCACCGCCACAGGGTGGGATGGTCCTACAACGAGGAAAGTGGGAGATATAGGGAGCTTTTGCCCGATTTCTACGTTCCGGGCAGGGATCGCCGGCTCGTTCAGGAGGGCCGTCCGGGCAAGTACGTGTTCGTCGAGGGGACCGACGAGCAGCACAAGCTGGTGACCGAGGCGATGGAGGCCTCCTACCGGCAGTCCTACGCCGCCTACCAGGAGATGCTGGAGGCCGGTGTCGCCCGCGAGGTGGCGCGGGCCGTGCTGCCGGTGGGCCTGTTCTCCTCGATGTACGCCACCTGCAACGCCCGGTCCCTGATGCACTTCCTGTCGCTGCGCACCAAGAGCGAGCAGGCCAGGGTGCCCTCGTTCCCGCAGCGGGAGATCGAGATGGTGGCCGAGAAGATGGAGGCCGCCTGGGCGTCCCTGATGCCCCTCACGCACGCCGCGTTCGTGGCCAACGGCCGCGTCGCCCCCTGACCGGCGTCCTCCGGTGCGCGGCCCGCTGAGCGGTGTGCCCCCTCGGCCGGCCCGTCGCCTTCGGCGCGTCTCCCGGGGGAGGCGCGCCGTTCGCCTTCTCTCGCCCCCGGCCGCCGACGGGGGCCCCGTCCACCCGGAGGCCGGAGCCTTCCCGGTCCCGGGCGTCCCGGGTGGATCGCCCCGGGCGAGGTGCGAGGGTCGAAGGACGGACCCGGCCCCGGGAGGCCGGGAGCTCACTCCGGGCGGTCCGCCTCGCCGGCGTCCGGCTCGCTGACGCCGAAGGGGAAGGCGTCGAAGTTGACGGCGACATAGGCGGTGTCCGGGGTGTCGGCGGGACGATCCCGGGCCCGCCTCCGGTAGGCGTCCAGGACGGCGGAGACCTCGCCGACGAGGTCGGCCAGCTCCTGCAGGGTGAGGCGCATCCTCCCGCTGGAGGCGACGGAGGCCTCGGTCCACGGCCGGGGGGTGGTCCGCGACTCCTCCAGCCAGCGGGTGAGATCGGCCTCGCGCTGGCGGACCACCTGGGCGAGCACCATCTCGGCGGCCTGGGCCGTGTCGGGGTCGCGCCGGAAGCGGTCGCCGTCCATGGAGAAGCTGCCCGCGCGCCACCAGCGTTCCTTGCCCCGGCCGCGTCCCGGGACGTCCTCGATGAAGCCGTACTTTTCGAGCTGCCGCAGGTGGTAACTCGTCGCGCCGGTGTTCTCCCCGGTCAGGGCGGCGAGCTGGGTCGCGGTCGCCTCGCCGTGTTGCTCCAGCAGCTCCAGCAGGCGCAGCCGGGAGGGATGCGCCAGCCCTTTGAGCGCGGCGGCGTCGATGGAACGGGTCTTGTCATCCGTCATGTGCAGCCATATCTTTGCAAAGAATCGTTTGCAAACTTCTCTTTCCACGATACCGGGAGCGCGCATGGCCGGACGACCCTTCCACTGGCTGATGACCGCCTCCGGCCTGTCGAACGTCGCCGACGGGATCACCGTCGTCGGCGTCTCGCTGATCGCGGTGACCCTGACCCGCTCGCCGGTCCTCGTCTCCCTGGTCAGCGCGGCGGCCACACTGCCGTGGCTGCTGCTCGCGCTGCACGCGGGCGCCCTGGCCGACCGGCACGACCGCCGCCGGATCATGGTCGCCGCCAACGCGCTGCGGGCCGCCGCGCTGGCCGGGGCGGCGCTGGCCGCCTGGCTGGAACTGCTGAGCCTGCCGGTGCTGCTGGCCGGGGCGCTGCTGGCCGGCGTCGCGGAGGTCCTCGCCGACACCTCCGCGCAGTCGGTGCTGCCGATGGCCGTGCCGCGCGAACGGCTGGGCGAGGCCAACGGCCGGCTCATCGCCGTGCAGACCGTCGGCAACAACTTCCTCGGCGCCCCGGTCGCCGGGATCCTGGCCGGGATCGGTGCGGCGGTCACGCTCGGGACGCCCGCGCTGCTGTACGCGGCGGCGGCCCTGACACTGCTCGGCATGCGCGGGCGGTTCCGCGTCGAGACCCCCTCCACCCGGCCGCTGCGCGCCGACATCGCCGAGGGCCTCCGCTACCTGTGGGGCCACCGGGTGCTGCGGAGCCTGGCTCTTTTCTCGGGTGTGCTCAACTTCGCCAACACCGCCTACTTCGCGGTGTTCGTGCTGTGGGTGGTCGGCGAGGAGTCCCGGGTGGGGCTGACCTCCGCCGGGTACGGCGTGCTCACCGCGGCGCTGGCGGCGGGCGCGGTGGCGGGCTCCCTGCTGGCCGACCGGCTGACGCGCCGGGCCGGTCAGGTCAGGACCCTGCTGGCCGCCGACCTGGTCGGCGGGATCCTGCTGTTCATGCCGGTCCTGGTGCCCACCGTGCCCGGTATAGCCGTCACCGCGGTGCTGCTCGGCGTGACGAGCGCCGTCGTCAACGTCGTCATCGTCTCACTGCGGCAGCGGATCGTCCCCGAGGCGATGCTCGGCCGGGTCAACGCCACCGCCCGCCTGATCGGAATGGGGGCCACGCCGCTGGGCGCCGCGGCGGGCGGGTTCCTCGCCGACCGGGCGGGACTGCCCGCGGTGTTCTGCGCCGCGGCGGCGCTGTGCGTCGTCTCCGTCGCCGCGGTCTCCCGCTCCGTCACGACCGCCTCGGTCGCCGCGGCCGAGGCGGCCGCCCGTACGGAGGAGGAGACCCGTACGGAGGAGGAGATCCGTACGGAGGAGGAGGCGCGTACGGAGGAGGAGGCCCGGACGGATGGGATCGGGGCGGACGAAGTCCTCGCGGGGGATCACGCCCGGACGGGAGGGACGGCCCGGCCGGCGGAGACGGCTCAGGCGGGGGAGACGGCCTGAACGGGGGAGACGGCCTGGGCGGAGGAGACGGCTTCGGACCGGACGACGTCCCAACGGATGTCGGTCAGGGGGACACCCCCGCGTCGCAGCCTGCGGACCGCGTCGCCGACCATGGCGGGCGGGCCGCAGACGTAGACCTCGTGGCCGGCCCAGGAGGGGAAGCGGTCCAGCACCTCGGTCACGGTGCCCCGGACCCCGTCGTAGCCCGGCTCGTCGGAGACGACCGGCAGCACCCGCAGCCATGGGAACTCCGACTCCATCCGCACCAGGTCGGGCAGGTCGTACAGCTCCGCCGAGTGGCGCGCGCCGTACAGGAGATGGATGCCGGGCCGCCGCCCGGAGGCGATGACGTGCTCGGCGATCGCCTTCAGCGGGGCGAGCCCGGTGCCTCCCGCGACGCACAGGATGTCGCGGCCGGAGTCCGGCGGGGCCATCGAACCGGACGCGGGGCCGAGCATGAGGGTGTCGCCGACACGGGTGTGCCGGACCAGCGCGCCGGAGACCCAGCCGCCCCGCACCGCGCGGACGTGCAGCCGGATGGCGCCGTCCGGCCGCGGGGCGTTGGCGATGGAGAACGGCCGCCACACGCGCGGCCAGCGGGGGGTCTGCACGCTGACGTGCTGCCCCGGCAGGTACGGCAGGGGCTGGGCGGGCCTCAGGGTGAGGACGGCGATGTCCGGGGTGCGCAGTTCGTGGCCGGTGACCTCGGCCGGCCACCAGGCGGGGGAGACGCCCGCGTCGGCCTCGGCGGCCCCGGTCATGACGCTCGCGGCGAGGTCGTACGCGGCCTCCCACGCCCGCCCGACCTCGGGGGTCCAGACCTCGGCGGCGAAGTGCCGCACGGTGGCCAGCAGCGCGTCGCGGACCGCGGCGTAGTGCTCGGTGAGCACGCCGTACTTGCGGTGGTCGCGGCCCAGGCGGGCGAGGAACGGCGCCATGCCGTCGGGGCTGTCGACGCTCCAGGCGATGCGGGTCAGCGCGCCGAACAGGCGGTCGCGCTGGACGTCCATCGCCGGGGGGAACATTCCCCGCAGATGCGGATTGGCGGCGAACAGCCGCCCGTAGAAGTATGCCGCCGCCCGGTCCGCGACGGGCTCGATGACGGCGAAGCTTTCCTTGACGAGACGCGGATTCAACGACATGTGATCGACCCTCACCCCACCGACCGGATCAAAGTCCGATCACGCAGACCACCTCCATGACGGCTCCGGGTGACGAGCGCCCGGTGGCCCCGGCCCGCCGGCTCGCTCAAATTGAAGTCTTGCAGTTTCCGATAGGCGTCACAACCGTTTCTCCGGAATATGGTGTGAAATCTGGTCTTCCGTAATTGAGAGGTCGTCTCGGGTCACAACCTCTCTGCAATCGGACGCACTTAAAATGAGGGATATTCGTGATATTTCGTATTTGATAGTGCGTCCGCTCGCCCGGCCGGTTCGTGAGCCGGTTTCGGGGAATCTCCAGAAGATGGATCGTTCCATCGTCCCCGGACGCGGCCGGCGGGTGGAGCGCTCCATTCCCCCGGGGAGCGCTCCGCCGGGGGCGGGGTTTCCCGTGCGGCCCCGTTGAGATCTGATATGTGTGACATAACCGAAATGGCGCGCAGCATGATAGGGATGTTGCCGAAAGACGGGACAGGCGCCGTCCGGGAACAGGGCGCCGCCTCCCGCACGGCCACTGGAGAGCCCATGCCCCGACCTCTGATCGGCATCACCTCCTACCTCGAGGCCGCCCGCTGGGGCGACTGGGTCCGCGAGGCCGTCCTGTCCCCGGCCGCCTACACCCGGGCTGTGGAGCGGGCGGGCGGCGTCCCGGTGCTGCTCCCGCCGCTCGCCCCGGCCATGGCCGCCGAGCACGCGCGCCACCTCTCCGGGGTGCTCCTCACCGGCGGCGGCGAGATCGACCCCACCCTGTACGGCGCGGCCCGCGACAAGCGGCTCGGCGAGCCCCAGCACCACCGCGACCGCTTCGAGCTGGCCCTGGCCCGCGCCGCCGTCCAGGCCGGCCTGCCGCTGCTGGGCGTCGCCCGGGGCATGCACGTGCTGAACGTCGCCCAGGGCGGCAGTCTGATCCCGTGGCTCCCCGACGCGGTCGACAGCCACGAGCTCCACACAGGGGGCGGGCACGTCGTCCAGGTCAGCGCGTCGAGCAGGCTGGGCGAGGCGGTGGGCGACCGCGTCGAGACGACCGCGCCGCACCGGCAGGCGATCCGGCGGATCGGCGCCGGCCTGACCCCCGTGGCCTGGGCCGACGACCAGATCGTCGAGGGTGTCGAGCTGCGGGACCACCCCTTCGGCGTCGGGGTCCAGTGGCACCCCGAGCGCGACGACGGCGACCGGCTCGTCGCGGCGCTGGTCGAGGCCGCCGCGCGGTTCGGGACCGGAACCCGGCCCGGAACCGGAGGCGGGGCCGAGACCGGAACCCGAGCCCGTCCCGGGGCGAGGGACCTGCCGGACGCCGCCGCCACGCGGCCCGAGGAGGCCCGGCGATGAAGGGGTACGAGGGCTACGAGAAGCTGAGGATCGACTGGGCCGCCGACGGGGTGCTCCGGGTGACGATCAGCGAGCCGCGCAGGCTCAACGCCGTGGACACCGCCGGCCACCGCGAGCTGGCCGGCGTCTGGCTCGACGCCGACCGCGACGACGCCGTGCGCGCGGTGCTCGTCCGGGGCGAGGGCGAGGCGTTCTCGGCCGGCGGCGACCTGGCGATGATCGAGGAGATGACCCGCGACCACGCCACGCGCATGCGGGTCTTCACCGAGGCCCGCGACATCGTCTACAACGTGATCAACTGTTCCAAGCCGGTCGTCTCGGCCGTCCAGGGCCCGGCCGTGGGCGCGGGCCTGGCGGTCGCGCTGCTGGCCGACGTCTCCGTGGCGGGCCGTACGGCGCGCGTCATCGACGGCCACACCCGCCTCGGCGTGGCCGCCGGCGACCACGCCGCCATCGTCTGGCCGCTGCTGTGCGGGCTGGCCAAGGCCAAGTACCACCTGCTGCTGTGCGAGCCGGTCACCGGGGAGCAGGCCGAGGCGATGGGCCTGGTCAGCCTGTGCGTGGACGACGACCAGGTGCACGAGCGGGCACTGGAGGTCGCCGTACGGCTGGCCGCGGGCTCGGCCGAGGCGATCCGGCTGACCAAGTACGCGCTCAACAACTGGCTGCGCCTGGCCGGTCCCTCCTTCGACGCCTCCCTGGCCATGGAGTTCCTCGGCTTCACCGGTCCGGACGTGGCCGAGGGGGTGCGGGCCGTACGGGAGCGTCGCCCGCCGAGGTTCACCTGAGGGCCCGCACGGGCACCCCGGGAAGAGATCCCTCAAAGGAGAGCCCGGCGGGCCCGGAGAGCCGTCCCGCGGGCCGCCGAGGGCCGCCCCGCCGGGGTCAGCCGACAGGTTCGGCGTCCGCCGAGGGAAGACTCCCGGCGTGCCGCTCGCCCAGGGCCGCCAGACCGGGCGCGAAGATGTACCGGGCCACGGTCCGGGTCACCTTGGCCTCGTCCGCCCCGGCGTCCGTCTCGAAGACCGCCGACCACTCCACGAACGCCCGGCCGGTGTCGGTGACGGGGCTGACCCGGTAGACCGCCCGGTACTCCCGGACCGGCAGCGGGCTCTCCAGGATCTCGTAGGCCGCCGAGCGGGAGTCGTCGTCGAGGGTGAGCAGCCGCTCCCGGAAGAGCCCGCCCGCACCCTCGATCCGGCGCACCGTGCCCGGACCGCCCTCGCCCTCCTCGAACACGCAGGAGGAGATCCCGGGCAGCCACTCGGCGAGGTTCCCGAAGTCCCTCAGGTAGCTCCACACCTCGTCCGCGGAGGCGTCGATCACGGTGCTGGCGTAGGCGGGCATCGGCTGCTTCCCCTCGTCGTCCGGTCCGGCGCTCTCCGCCGTCGTCGGGGCCCGGCGCCGGCCGCCGGGTCCGAGGGGAGTCTGCCCCCGGCGGCGGCCCCGCAACCGGGTCAGAAGCTCCTGGGCAGCCCCAGCACCCGCGTGGCCAGATGGTTGAGCAGCATCTCCTCGGCGACCGGGGCGACCTTGCCGACGCGGGCGTCGGCCAGCAGCCGCGCCACCGGGTACTCCAGCGAGTAGGCCATGCCGCCCAGCGTCTGGAACGCCCGGTCGGCGGCATTCCACGCGGCCCGCGAGGCGGCCAGCTTGGCGATGCCGGCCTCGGTCCCGCACGGCAGCCCGGCGTCGAACAGCCACGCGGCCTTGTGGACCATCAGCCTGGCCAGCTCGATCTCCGCCCTGACCTCGGCCAGGGGGAAGGCGACGGCCTGGTTGGCGCCGATCGGCCGGCCGAAGACCTCCCGCTCCCCGGCGTAGCGCACGGCCACCGACAGGGCGACCTCGGCGGCGCCCAGCCCGCCGGCGGCGAGCAGGATCCGCTCGGGGTTGAGGACGTCCCACAGCACCCGCGACCCCTGGTCCACCTCGCCCACCACGTTCTCCGCCGGCACCCGCAGGCCGTCGAGGAAGACCGTGTTGGAGGGGGTGGTGTTGGCGCCCATCTTCGGGATCGGCCGGTAGGACAGCGATCCGGCGGCGACCGCCTCGGGCACGTTCACCAGCAGGACCGTCAGGCCGTGGCTGCGCGGCTCCGCCTCGGCGGCCGGGACGGTCCGGGTGACCAGCAGCATCCAGGTCGCGCGCTGCACGCCGGTGATCCAGATCTTCCGGCCGTCGACCACGAACCCGTCGCCGTCGCGCCGGGCGGAGGTGGAGATGCCCAGGGAGTCGGATCCGGCGTCGGGCTCGGTGAGGGCGAAGCAGGTCTCCACCTCGCCGGTGGCCAGTTTCGGCAGCAGCTCCTCGCGCTGCCGGGGGCTGCCGTGCCGGGCCAGGGTGAGGGCGCCGAACCCGGGGGTGAGGACGTAGGTGAACGCCGAGCCGCCGGCCGCGCCGGACGCCGACAGGGCCTCGGTGGCCACGGCCAGCTCCAGCAGGCCCTGGCCGCCCCCGCCGTACTCCTCCGGTACGGCCAGGCCGAGCCAGCCGCCCCGGGCCAGGTCGTCCCAGACCTCCTGCGGCCAGCGTTTCTCGGCCTCGCAGCGCTGCCAGTAATCGAGGTCGTAGCGGGCGCAGACATCGGAGACGCCGCGCCGGACGGCGAGTGCGCTCTCGGGAAGGGTGAAGTCCACGGGCGATCAACTCCATTCCGGTCGCGCGATCTTAGAACGAGGTTCTGTTCCCGATCCAGTGCCACGCGCCCGACGTCCGCGCCCGCCCGTCTCCCCGGAGCCCGCGCCCGCCGTCCGTCCCCGTCCGGGCCTCCCCGGCTCCGGGTCCGTCTCCGGCGTGCCGCTCCGCCCCTTTCCGGAGCCTCTGCCCCGCCGTACGGGCTCAGCCGGGACGGCCCGCCCCGTCGGCGGGGCGCGGCCGGCGCGCGTGGTAGACGAAGGCCGGCGGCAGGTTGCCCCACACGGTACGGCCCGCCACGAGCTCCTCGAAGGAGGCCGCCAGGAGCCGCCGGAAGCGCCGGGCGGGCGGCAGGTGACGGACGAAGCCGTAGGCGAAGGTGGTGAAGGCCGCGTCGGGCCCCGCGGCCGAGCGGACCGCCTCCAGCAGCCGCACCTGGACTCCGTCGGGGAACGCCGCCCACGGCAGGCCGCTCACCACCACGTCGGCGCCGGCCAGCCCGCGCTCCCGCAGCAGGCAGGGCAGCCGCGCCGCGTCGGCGGCGACGACGTCCACCTCGGGGTGCCGGTCGGCGAGGAGCCCGGCCATCCGGGGGTTGATCTCCACGGCCAGGTGGTGCCCCCGGCCGCCCAGCCGCCGCTGGATCTCCGCGGTGAACACGCCCGTGCCCGCACCGAGCTCCACCACCACCGGGTCGCCCCGGCGGGGGATCGGCGCGGTCACCGCCTCGGCGAGCCGGCGGGAGCTGGGGGCCACCGCCCCGACGGTCGCCGGGGAGCGCATCCACTGCCTGAGAAAGAGTGCGGCGTCACTGCTCATGCTGTGCACCATAGGCGGTGTGAGGTCCGAAACCACCCCAACGGCTGGCCGGATCCCGCGGCCACTTGGAGGAGGCGACCGCCCTTCCGGAGGAGGGCTTCTCCCTCGTCAAAGCCTATACCGTGCATGTATGCGACTCCGTGACATGCCGTATGAGATCCCGTGACCCGTCTGCGGCCCCGAAGCCCGGCGGCCCGGTGACCGGCACGGGACGGCGCGGCTGGGCCGTGGACGTCTGCCTGGCCGTCGCCGCGGTCGCCCTGGACCGGTTCGTCTCCGGCGGCGCCTACCTCGGCGGCACCGTCCCGGCACTGATCACCTGGGGGTTCGCCCTGCTGGCCGGGGCGCCCATGGGGTTCGTCCGGCGGTTCCCCCTGACGGTCTGCGCCTTCCTGGCGGTCTTCCTCGTCGTGTGCGACCAGCTCGGCGCCTACACCGCCAACACCGCGCAGATCCTGCTGACCGTCGCGGCGGGCGTGGCCGCCCACCGCGGCGGCCGGCGCCGCGCCGCGGCCGCCGCGGTCCTGACGGGGGTCGCCACCGCGGTCAACGTGGCCGACCCCGGGGTCGTTCTCACCGCCGCCGCCTGGTCCGCCCCCGCCGTGGCGGGCATCCTCCCCGTGGCGATCGGCCGCTACCTCCGTCACCCCATCGAGCCGATGACCGGGGTGGAGCGCCGTCCCGGCCTCGACCTGCTGCTCGCGGGCGGCGGGGTGGCCTTCATGGTGCTCGGCACCTGGACCAGATGGCACGACGGGCCGCTGCCGGTGTGGGGGGCCGGCTGGTTCGTCATCTGCTGCGGTCTCACCGCCGGGATGGTGCGCACCCTGCCCGGTACGGCCTTCGCCGTGCAGGCGCTGCTGATGCTGCTGGCCGACCGCGCCGCCGACTTCGCCGTCGGCCCCGTCCAGAGCCTGTTCCTCGTCACACTGGGCGTGTTCGCGATGCGGACCTCCTGGTCGTGGACGGGCGTCGCGTACGTGACCGCCTCCGTCGTCACGGCGGTGAACATCGTGGGCGACGAGCTGTCCCGGGTCACCCCGACCCGGGTGGCCGCGCTGCTGGTGATGGTGGCCGCGCCGGCCGCCATCGGCCGCTACCTCGGCATCCGCCGGGCCACCGTCGAGCTGCGGCTGGCGATGGCCGAGGAGGCCAGGCTGCTCACCGCCGAACGGGCCCGGGCCGACCTGCTGGCCGAGCGCGAGCGCATCGCCCGCGACGTCCACGACATCGTGGCCCATCACGTCGGGGCCATGGTGCTGCGGGCCGGAGCCGCCGGGTACGCCGCCCCGACGGGCCCGGTGGCCGAGGCGCTGGCCGACATCCGCGCCACCGGCCACCAGGTGCTGGAGGACCTGCGCGGCCTGCTCAACGTGGTGCGCGACCCCGGCCTCGTCCACCCGCCGCTGCTCGACCCCGAGGACGTCGTGCGCGAGGCCGTGGAGCGGATGAACGCGGCCGGGCTGCGGGCCGAGCTGCGCCTTGACCCCGAGGTGACGCGGCTGCCCCTGGTGAGCCGGGCCTCGGCGGCCCGGATCGTCCAGGAAGGGCTGACCAACGTCCTCAAGCACGCCGGCCCCGGCACCGCCGTCGCCGTCGAGCTCGCCGTGACCGGCGAGGGGCTCGCGGTGAACGTGGCCAACGACGCGCCCCCGCGCTCCTCCGCGCGTCCGGGAGCACCGCGGGCCCGGGAGAGCCCGGAGACCGGGACGCGGGGGCTCCGTGAGGACCTGCCCGGGGCGGGACAGGGCGTCGCGGGGATGCGCGAGCGGGCCAGGGCGCTGGGCGGCCGGATGTCCGCCGGCCCCGACGGTGCGGGAGGATGGCGCCTGGCGGTGACGCTCCCCGCCGACCCCGCGAACCCGGCCGGCGTGACGGGACGGAGCGGATGGACGAACAGGGTGTGCCACGAGGACAGGGCGGTCCCGGAGGAGGCGACGTGATCAGGGTGGTCGTCGCCGACGACCAGGCGCTCGTGCGCGCCGGCGTGCGGATGCTGCTGGAGGCGGCCGGTGACATGGAGGTCTGCGGGGAGGCGGTGGACGGCGCGCAGGCCGTACGGCTGGCCGAGGGGCTGCGCCCCGACGTGACGCTGATGGACCTGCGCATGCCCCGGATGGACGGCCTGGAGGCCACCCGGCGCGTCCTCGCGGCCTGGCCCGCGGCCCGGATCGTGATCCTCACCACGTTCGCCGAGGACGAGAACGTCTACGCCGCGCTGCGCGCCGGGGCGATCGGCTTCCTGGTCAAGGACGACGAGCCCGGCCGGATGGTCGACGCGGTGCGCCGGGCGGCCACCGGCGAGCCGCTGCTCGCCCCCTCGGTGCTGCGCCGCGTCGTGGAGCGGGCGCTGGCCGCCGAGGAACAGGCCGCCGCGCACGTCCCGGCCGGCCTGACCGACCGGGAGCTGGAGGTGCTGGCGCTGGTCGGGACGGGCCTGTCCAACGCCGAGATCGCCGACGCGCTGCACGTGGGCGTCACCACGGTGAAGAGCCACGTCTCCACCGCCATGGACAAGCTGGGCGTGCGCAACCGCACCCAGGCCGCGGTGGTCGCGCACCGGATGGGGCTGGTCGACGCCGGTTTCCGGCCGGTCGGGCATCCGCCCAGGGGCGGAGCGGCGCATCCTCCCCGGGGGTGACGACGCCGCGGCCCCTCCGCCGTCACGATGTGTCCTGAATCGTTCACCCGAGGAAGGACATCCCTCATGCAGGAGGTCATCGCCCGGCCGGCCACGGCGGACGGCCGTCCCGTCCCCGCCGGCCTGCTGTACGGTCTGCGCGTCCTGGTCACCGCCCAGGCGGCCGGCCTGATCGTCGCGGCCTCGTTCGCCGGCCAGGCCGTACGCGGCGGGGAGGAACTGGCCGAGACGCACGTCATGGCCGGGATGGTGGTGCACCTGATCGCGCTGCTGCAGGTCGTCGCCGCCGTGCTGGTCTGGCGGCCCGGCCGGGGCGCCGGCTGGCCCGTCCTCGCCAGCCTGGCCCTGCTGCTGATCGGCCTGGGCCAGCACTTCAGCTGGGAGATGCTCGGCACGCACGTGCCCAGCGGGCTGGCGCTGTTCGGCCTGACCGTGGCCGTGCTGATCTGGGCCTGGTCGTCCCGCGCGGCGGTGCGCCGCTCCTGACCCGCCCCCTGCCGGGGGGGCAGGCCGCGAACCGTATCCCCAACGGGGATACGGTTCGCGCATGCCCCGCACAGGTAGGGTCGGCATCAAGTACGGGAGGGGAGACATACCGGTGAATCCGGAAGCATCGGATACCGAGGACCGCGTCTGGACGGTCCCCAACGCGCTCAGCCTGGCCAGGCTCCTGGGGGTGCCGGTCTTTCTGTGGCTGGTGCTGGGGCCCAAGGCCGACGGCTGGGCCGTCGGACTGCTGATGCTGGCCGGCTTCTCCGACTGGCTGGACGGCAAGATCGCCCGGGCGTGGAACCAGACCAGCAGGCTCGGCCGCCTGCTGGACCCGCTGGCCGACCGCCTCTACATCCTGGCGACCCTGCTCGGCCTGGCCATGCGCGGCATCATCCCCTGGTGGCTGGCGCTGGCGATCCCGCTGCGCGACGTCATGATGCTGGGCATCCCGCCCATCCTGCGCCGCCTCGGGTACGGCCCGGCGCTGCCGGTGCACTTCCTCGGCAAGGCCGCCACCGCCAACCTGCTCTACGCCTTCCCCCTGCTGTTCCTGGCCCACCACGACACCTGGTACGCCGATCCGGCCCGGATCGTCGGCTGGTCGCTGGCCATCTGGGGCACGGGCCTGTACTGGTGGTCCGGAGTGCTGTATTGGGTACAGGTGCGGCAGCTCGTCAAAGGAGCCAAACGCCTTAAGAGGTGATTCGTGAAGGCCGTCGTGATGGCGGGCGGGGAGGGGACACGGCTCCGGCCGATGACCGCCAACCAGCCCAAGCCCCTGCTCCCTGTGATCAACCGGCCGATCATGGAACACGTGCTGCGGCTGCTGCGGCGGCACGGGTTCACCGAGACCGTCGTCACCGTGCAGTTCCTGGCCGTCCTGGTGCGCAACTACTTCGGCGACGGCGACGAGCTCGGCATGAGCCTGCACTACGCCACCGAGGAGATGCCCCTCGGGACCGCCGGCAGCGTCAAGAACGCCGCCGACAAGCTCCGCGACGAGCCGTTCCTCGTGATCTCCGGCGACGCCCTCACCGACATCGACCTGACCGACATGGTGCGCTTCCACCGCGAGAACGGTGCGATGGTCACCATCGGCCTCAAACGGGTGCCCAACCCCCTGGAGTTCGGCATCGTCATCGTCGACGAGCACGGCCGGGTCGAGCGCTTCCTGGAGAAGCCCACCTGGGGCCAGGTCTTCTCCGACACCGTCAACACCGGCGTCTACGTGATGGAGCCGGAGATCCTCGACGAGATCGCCTCCGGCGTGCCGGTCGACTGGTCGGCGGACGTCTTCCCGCGGCTGCTGGCCCGCGGCGCCCCGCTGTACGGCTACGTCGCCGACGGCTACTGGGAGGACGTCGGCACCCACGAGAGCTACCTCAAGGCCCAGGCCGACGCCCTGTCGGGCCGGGTCAAGCTCGACATCGACGCCTTCGAGGTCTCGCCCGGCGTCTGGGTGGCCGAGGGGGCGTCCGTGGACCCCGACGCCGTGCTCAAGGGCCCCCTGTTCGTCGGCGACTACGCCAAGGTCGAGGCCGGGGCCGAGCTGCGCGAGTACACCGTGCTGGGCAGCAACGCGGTGGTCCGCGAGGGCGCCTTCCTGCACCGGGCGGTGGTCTGCGACAACGTCTACGTCGGGCCCGGCGTCCACATGCGCGGCTGCGTCGTCGGCAAGAACACCGACCTGATGACCGGCGTCCGGATCGAGGAGGGCGCCGTCGTCGGCGACGAGTGCATCATCGAGGCCGGCTCCTACGTCTCCTCCGGAGTCAAGGTCTACCCCTTCAAGACCATCGAGGCCGGTGCGGTGGTCAACACCAGCGTCATCTGGGAGCCGCGCGGCCAGCGCAACCTCTTCGGCCCGCGCGGGGTCTCCGGGCTGGTCAACGTCGAGATCACCCCCGAGCTGTGCGTACGGCTGGCCAGCGCCTACGCCACCACGCTCAGCAAGGGCGCCTCCGTCGTCACCTCCCGCGACTCCTCCCGCGCGGCGAGGGCGCTGAAGCGGGCGGTGATCAGCGCGCTGAACGCCAGCGCCATCAACGTGCTGGACCTGGAGGCCACCCCGCTGCCGGTGTCGCGCTTCCACACCGCCCGGGAGAACGCGGTCGGCGGCATCGCGCTGCGCACCACCCCCGGCGACCCGCAGAGCGTGGACATCGTCTTCATGGACGAGCACGGCGCCGACCTGTCGCAGGCGGCCCAGCGCAAGCTCGACCGGGTCTTCGCCCGCCAGGAGTTCCGGCGGGCCTTCCCCGGCGAGATCGCCGAGCTGCGCTTCCCGCCCCGGGCGGTCGAGGACTACACCCACGAACTGCTGCGGCACGTGGACATGCGGGGGGTCCGCGACGCCGACATGAAGATCGTCGTGGACTGTGCGGGCGGCACCTCCGCCCTGGTGCTGCCGAGTCTCCTCGGCCGGGTCGGGGTGGAGGTGCTGACCGTCAACAACCGGCTGGACGAGGCCTCGCCCACCGAGACCCTCGCCGAGCGCCGCCGCGACCTGCAGCGGCTGTCGGAGCTCGTCAGCTCGTCCCGGGCGGCCTTCGGGGTGCGGTTCGACCCGGTGGGGGAGCGGATCGCCCTGGTGGACGAGCTGGGCCACCTGATCAGCGAGGAGCGCGCCCTGCTGGTGGTTCTGGACCTGGTGGCCGCCGAGAGGTGTGCCGGCCGGGTGGCGCTGCCGGTCACCACCACCCGGGTGGCCGAGCAGGTCTGTCGTTTCCACGGCGTGCAGGTCGAGTGGACCGCCACCGCGGTCGACGCGCTCACCGGAGCCGTCCGGAAGCAGGAGATGATCTTCGCGGCGGACGGGCGGGGCGGCTTCGTCGTGCCCGAGTTCGGGCCCACCGTGGACGGCCTGGCCGCGTTCCTGCGCCTGCTCGGCCTGGTCGCCAGGACCCGCCTGTCGCTCAGCCAGATCGACGCCAGGATCCCGGAGGCCAAGCTGCTGCGCCGTACGGTGCCGACGCCGTGGGCCGCCAAGGGGGTGGTGATGCGCTCGGTCATCGAGGCCGCTCAGCACCACCGCATCGACACCACCGACGGGGTGCGGGTCGTCACCGACGACGGGGCCTGGGCACTGGTGCTGCCCGACCCGGCCGAGGCCGTGACCCACCTGTGGGCCGAGGGCCACGACGTCGACACGGCCCAGGGCCTGCTCGAACACTGGGCAAGAGTCGTAGAGGACGCCACCGGCCTCTGACCGCGAGGGCGCCGGTGGCCTGGACCCGCTCGGGGGCGTCGATGGTCGGGACCCGCTC